>CAPGBJ010000028.1 GCA_948616425.1 uncultured Oscillospiraceae bacterium | reverse complement strand
GGCGACCACCGAGATCTACACTCTTTCCCTACACGACGCTCTTCCGATCTTCCATGTTCTCCCGGGGAGAAATCCCCTGCCCCGGGTATATGGACTGACTGTAGTAGTCAATGCAAAAGGTATCAAAGGACTGCTCTCCCAGGTTCAGAAGCTTGGACAGTTCTTTAATCTGTTCCTGGGCGCACAGCTGCTTCAGACAGCGGCACATCTGGGCCCCCTGCCAGCCCCTGTCGCCGCACAGGGGGCAGGCTGGCCTGTCGTCCAGAGCGTCCTGGGTCAGACCAAGCCCCCCCAGCAGGACGGCCCGCTCCTGCTGAAGCTCCTGGTTCTCCTTCCGCACAGACTGGACGGCCTGGACAGGGTCCCCCCCCTGGCGCAGGGCGGCGGCCACTAGGCCGGCCATGGTGCCCTGAATACGGCGGTCCAGCTGTTCCAGCCGGGGTTCCTTTTCATAGGCCGTCAGGCGCAGCCGCTCGGTCCGCTCCCGGCGGCGGCGGGACTCATCTTCAAGCCGCTGGGTGGCCCGGCGCAGTACGTTGGAGTCATAGGGCATGTCAGTTTCCCTCCTGTTTCATCTGTTCCATCAGGCGGCGTGTGCGTTCTACATTCTCCCGGGCCCGGCGCTCCTGGTCGGCGGGCGGGGGGGACTTTTGCTGGCCGCCCGCCTGGACGGGCCGGGGGTCCCGGTCTCCAGCTCGGACGGCGGCGGCGGTGTGCAGCCCCCTCTCGTGCCAGCGGCGGAGGATGCCGTTCATATAGCCCCAGTCCATAGATTGCTTTTTCAGCACAGTGCGCTCATAGGCCATGCGGATGGACTCGTCCTCAAAGCCCATGTCGTCCCAGGCGGCGATATAGTCCTTCTCCCGCTGGACCAGGGGACGGGAGGGGATGTCCAGCAGACGGAGCACCTGCGCCTCCCGCCCCCGCAGACGGGTGAGCTTTTCGATGCGCTCCTCTGCCCGCTCCATGGTGTCCACGCCCAGGCGGGCCCAGATAAAGCCCTCTTTCCGGATCTGAGACAGGAAGGGCTTGCGCCCGGGGCCGTATTTTCGCGACACCTCCTCAATGCACCAGCCTACCAGCATGAGGATCACCTCGGCTGGGAGGGCCAAGTGGTCATAGAGGGTATATAGACTTTTTAAATCGGCGGTGGACAGCCGCTTCCCAAGCCGCCGCTCCACCTCGCTCACCAGGGTGGGGAAGGTGGAACTCGGGTCGGCCAGGGCCTGGCTGACGTCCTCGGTGGAGTAGTCCGGGGGAGGGAGCTCCTGGGGGAGAGGCTCGGTTGGAGGGGGCAGCTGTGCCGGAGCCAGCCCCTGGGATTGCAGCTGGTTCAGGGCTCCCTGAAGACGGGACTCCGACCAGTTCAGCCCGGTCAGTGCGCCGTGACGCAGCAGGCGGAGATATAACAGGGCGGCGTCTCCGCTGTCTAGCTTCAGCAGCCGGTCGGCCGCCTGGCTGGACATGGCCAGCACTTCGCCGGGAAGAAATGCCTGCGGCACGGACACCGCCCCCTCTCTTGATGGTGGATGGTCCCTATTCTACAACAAAATTGTCCCGGCGTAAACAGGGAAATTAGCGGGCGACCGGTCTCCCATTTGTGCTGCGGCGGCTGACAAAGGGGAGAGAGGGGCGGGGACAGGCCCGCCGAGGCGTTGGTCGGGCGCTGTTTGCGGAATTGTCGTCCTATGTGATGAAATAGAAAATTCATGGAATATTTATTTTCCATATTGGTCCGATTGTGCTATAATGTTATCATTGGGATTGTGTGCCCGGAAAAAGAGCGGGGGAGGAAACGAGATGAAAAACAGGATTGTAGTCACCATCGGCGGAAAGGACTACACCATGGTGGCGGTAGAGGACGAGGGGTACGTCCGCAGGTGCGCCGCGCTGGTGGACCAGCAGCTGCAGGAGGTAACCCAGGACAGCCGACTGTCTCAGGCGGACGCGGCGGTGCTGGCCGCCATGAATGTGGCCGACCAGTATTTGAAGGAGCTGGAGGCGTCGGAGAATTTGCGCCGGCAGGTGAAGGAGAATCTGGAGGAGGCCAGCCGACTGAAGCTGGAGCTATCTGAGGCCAAGCGGGAGATTTTTAAGCTGGGAACAAAAAAGTAGAGATTCCGGAGGGGCGGCCGTTGGCCGCCCACATACATACAGACCCTTTTGGCAGACCGCAGGCGGCCAGAGGCCGCCCCTACAGGAGGTTTTACCCATGATGGAACTGCTGGCCCCGGCCGGGTCCATGGAAGCTGTGACCGCTGCCGTTCAAAACGGAGCGGACGCCGTCTATTTTGGATATGGAGACTTCAACGCCCGCCGCAACGCTAAGAATTTTACCCGGGAGGAAGCGGCGGCGGCGGTCTCTTACTGCCACCTTCGGGGGTGCAAAGTAAACCTGACGCTGAACACCCTGCTGACAGACCGGGAATTGCCCGGGGCGGCGGAGGTGGCCGGCCACGCCAGTGATATCGGGGTGGATGCGGTGATTGTCCAGGACCTGGGGGTGGTGCGGATGCTCCGCCAGTCGGTCCCTGATCTGCCGATCCACGGTTCTACCCAGATGTCAGTCCACTCCCTGGACGGGGTGAAGCTGTGTGCCGACCTGGGGATGACCCGTGTGGTGCTGGGACGGGAACTGGCCCGGGAGCAGATCGCCTATATCTGCCAGCACGCACCGATTGAGATTGAAGTGTTCGGCCACGGCGCTTTGTGTATGTGCTGGTCGGGGCAGTGTTTTTTCTCCTCGGTCATCGGGGGACGCAGCGGCAACCGGGGGCTGTGCGCCCAGCCCTGCCGCTTAAACTACGGCTGGAACGGCAAGGCGGACGAGTACCCCCTCTCCCTCAAGGATCTGTCCATGGCGGGCCATTTGAGGGAGCTGCAGGACATGGGAGTGGCCTGCCTGAAGCTGGAGGGACGGATGAAGCGGCCGGAGTATGTGGCCATTGTCACCGGGGTCTATGCCCGGGCGCTGAGAGAGGGGCGGGAGCCCACCGCCCAGGAGGTGGAGCTGCTGGAACAGACCTTCTCCCGCCAGGGCTTTACCGACGGGTACTACATGGGACAAAAGGGCCCGGACATGTTCGGCACCCGCCAGGAGGAAAAGGAGCCCCGGGAGCTGTACGCCCAGGCTCGGTCCACCTATGAGAGCGGAGAGAACCGGAAGGAGCCGGTGCGGATGTACGCCCTCATTCAGCCCGGCCAGCCCGCCCAGGTGGCGGCGGAGGACCGGATGGGGCGGGTGGCCCAGGTGGAGGGCCCCGTGCCGGAGGAGGCCAGAAATGTTCCCCTCACTCGGGAGAAGGTGGAAGGTCAGCTGGCCCGCACCGGGGGCACCCCCTTCCTGTGCGAGAGGGCCACGGCCAAGGTGACGGAGGGGCTGTCCCTCCCGCTGTCCGCCCTCAATGATCTGCGCCGCCGGGCGCTGGAGGATTTGACCCGGCAGCGCCAGGAGCTGCCCCGGCGCCGGAGAGAGGCCTTTCAGCCCGGCGTGCGCTACGACAACCCCAGGCTGCCGCCTGTATTTACCGTCTCCCTGCGCGCTGTGTCGCAGCTGAGCGCAGATTTGCTGAGTCTGCAGCCCGCCCTGCTCTACCTCCCCGCAGACGAGCTGGCCGCCCACCCGGAAACTGTGAAGCGATGCAGCCAGGCGGGGGTGCCCCTGGCCGCGGCCTTGCCTCGGATCTGCACGGATGGGGAGCTGCCCCAGCTGGAGCGGGACCTGGTGGCCCTGCGGGAACTGGGGGTGGAAGAGGCCCTGGCGGGCACCTGGGGGGCCGTCCGCCGGGCGGAACGGCTGGGATTCCAGGTCCGCGGGGACTACGGCCTGGGGGTGTACAACAGCCAGAGCATGAAAGAGCTGAAGCGGCTGGGGCTGCGCTCGGCCACCCTCTCCTTTGAGCTGAAGTTCCCCCAGATGCGGGACCTTTCCAAGGCCATCCCCACCGAGTTTATCGCCTACGGCCGCCTGCCTCTGATGATTACGGAGAACTGCATTATCTATAACCACTCCGGCCGGCACACCTGCGGAAATGTGAACCTGCTGACCGACCGGAAGGGGGAGCGATTCCCTGTGGTGAAGGCCTGGGGCTGCCGCAGCGAGATTTTGAACAGCAGGAAGGTCTTTTTGGCCGACAAGCAGAAGGACTGGCAGCGCCTGGGCCTGTGGGGGGCCCGCCTTATGTTCACCACGGAGAACGCCTTGGAGTGCGCCCAGGTGCTGGAGCGGTATTTAAATCAGGGCAGGTATCAGCCCAACGACTTCACCCGAGGGCTGTACTACCGGGATGTGGAGTAATGGTGAAAGGGGAATCTATCCATCCAAATTGATTGACTAACTTTACCGCGGTGGGCGCGTACAGCGCAATGCCGCCTTTGTCAAGCGTGAAATGAGGTGCGTCCATGTTCAGCCGTCAACGGCTCTTCTGGGTCAGCCGGCCCTACGACCTGCCTGGTTCCGACGCCCGGTTTCTCCAGGCTGTTCGAGACAGCTGCGCCTACCATATCAAGCACTGCCCGGAGTACCGGGCCATCTGTCAGGCGGAGGGCTTCTCTCCGGAACAGGTTAAAACGACGGACGACCTAGCCAAGCTGCCCCTCCTGCCTACCCTGTTTTTCAAACGGCATCACATTTGCTCCATGCCCCGCTGGCGGCTGGCCTTTGAGGTGACCTCCTCGGGCACCAGCGGCAGCTTCAGCCGGGTGGGATTTGACTGGGGCTGTGTCCTGGCGGAAATCCCCATGGTCCTGCGGTTGGGGTTTTTCCACAGACTGATCTCTCCCGTGCCCGCCCACTATGTGGTGCTGGGCTACAGGCCGGGGCGGCAGGACAGGATGGGGGTGGCCCGAACCATGTTTGGCCTGACCCACTGTGCCCCGCCCCTCAGCCGGATTTACGCCCTGCGGTGGCGGGGCGGGCGCTACGTGCCCGATCTGGACGGCGCTGTAAAGCGGCTGGAGCGGCTGGCCAAGTCCCCTTTTCCCGTGCGGATTGTAGCCTTCCCCTCCTACCTCTGGTTTGGCTTGAACCGCCTGGAGGAACTGGGGGTGTCACTCAAACTGCCAAGGGGGTCTAAAATCCTCTTGGCCGGGGGCTGGAAGCAGCACTACGCGCAAGAGGTGGATCAATCCATCCTCTACGCCCTGGCCCGTCGCGTGCTGGGGGTGGAGGAGAAGAACATTCACGAGTTTTTCGGGGCGGTGGAGCATCCGATTTTCTTTAATACCTGTAAAAATCACCATTTTCACGTCCCCGCCTATGCCCGGGTTGTGATCCGGGATGGGAACAACTTGCAGCCCCTGCCCATGGGGAGAGTGGGACTGGTGAATCTGATCACCCCTCTGCTCAACGCCACCCCGGTGACCAGCGTCATGACCGACGACCTGGGGATGCTCACGCCCGGGCAGACCTGCGGCTGCGGATTGCAGTCCCCCTATCTCACCATTTTGGGCCGAGCGGGGCTGCGGGATATCACGACTTGCGCGGCTGGGGCGTCGGAACTGCTGGGCCTTTGAAGCCAAAACGGAGCGGGTCCGGTTTGGAGAGGAGGGGCAAGGGCGTGGAGCGGATCAAGATTGTTGGAAAAAACCGTTGCGGCGGAATGGACTTCGGTCCGACGAGGGCCGAGGGGGCTGAGTGATACCACGACTTGTGCCGCCTGGACCGCGGAATGATTAGGGAGGGGAGAAGGGCCGTGATTTTCGCCAATGGAGGCATGTTCCCTGACTCGGAGTTGGATGCCGTTGTGTCCGATCTGGAGGAGAAACTTCCCCATGTCCTCAGCGGACCGCCTCTGGAGGCGGGGACTGTGCTGGACGCCTTAGACGCCCTGGGGAGAGAGCTGGACCGTGGGACCCTGGATGGCCTGATTGCCCAATACGCCCCGCCCGGCGCCCGGGAGGAGTTGGACCGGGTGCGGCCCCAAATCAGCCGCGCCTGTCTGGAAGCCCGGCTGGAGCTGGAGTTGGGCGGGCTGGGCGGCCCCCGACCCTTTGGCCGCTCAGAGGTCCGGCCTCTGGGGGTGCTCCTCCATGTGGCCCCGGGGAATATGGCGGGCTTGCCCGCCTTTACTGCCATAGAGGGGCTGCTCGCCGGCAACCTCAACCTGGTGAAGCTTCCCCGCGGGGACAGGGGGCTGACCCCCGCCGTCCTGAAAAAGCTGACCGAATTAGAACCCGGGCTGTCCCCCTATCTGTATGCCTTTGGCATCCCCTCGAAAGATGTGGCGTCCCTGGGCAGGCTGGCCGCCCTGGCTGACGGCATCGTCACCTGGGGGGGAGACGGGGCGGTGGCATCCATGCGGTCTATGGCCCCTGCCGGGTGCAAGCTCATCGAGTGGGGCCACCGGCTCAGCTTCGCCTATGTGTCCCGGGAGGCGGGCCGGGACGATCTGACCGCCCTGGCGGACCATATCGTCCGCACCGGGGGACTGCTGTGCTCATCCTGTCAAGTTATTTACCTTGACGAAAAGAGCGTGAAGCCGGCGGCGGACTTCTGCAAGGTCTTTCTGCCCCTGCTGGAGGAGGCGGTGGAGCGGATTCATCAGGACCCCGGCCAGATGGCCCAAGCCGCCCTCTACGCCCGGGAGGCCGCCTTGGAACAGATTGTAGATCGGGCGGGGTCCGGAGACCGGTTTTTCCAGGGGCGGGGATGTTCCATCACCCTGCGGGAGGACCAGGAGCTGGAGCTGTCCCACCTCCACGGCAACGTGCTGGTGAAGCGTTTGCCCCGGGGGGAGCTGACGCCGGTCTTACGGCGGCAGCGGGGGCGGCTTCAGACAGCGGGGCTGATCTGCCCGGACCAGGAGCGGGAGACGCTGGCCGCCCTGCTGGCCCAGGCGGGGGTGAACCGGATCACCACCCCTGGACATATGTCGGATTCCTTCCCGCTGGAGGCCCATGACGGGGAATACCCCCTGCGGCGGTATGTGCGGGTGGTGGACGTGGAAGGCCCGTAGGGTCGGCGTTTGGCCGCCCGCCGTGACCGGTATATGCCGCATAAAGACGGGCGGCCGCAGGCCGCTCCTGCAAAAAATTGAGAAAATTTTGAGGAGTTTACAATATGGACTTGAAAATTAAGGCGGTTTCCCCTAAAATCGGGAAGGAAATCCCCCTGCCCTTCTACGCTACCCCCGGCGCGGCGGCCATGGATCTCCACGCCTGTGTGGACGAGGCTGTCACAATTCCCGCCGGCGGGCGGAGGACCGTCCCCACCGGCCTGGCCATCGCTCTGCCCTCGGCGGATTATGTAGCCCTGGTCTATGCCCGCAGTGGCCTGGGCATCAAGCACGGGGTGGCCCCCGCCAACTGCGTGGGGGTGATCGACAGTGATTACAGGGGTGAAATATTGGTGGGGCTTCAAAACTCCGGGGAATCAGATTTTACCGTCCAGCCCGGCGACCGCATCGCCCAGCTGATGATAACCCCCGTCATCCAGGCCAGTATCCAGATGGTGGACGAGCTGGACGACACCGCCCGGGGCGCGGGGGGCTTTGGGTCCACAGGGAAGTAGACAAGCGCGGAGCCGTCGTGAGCAGCGAGGTTGGATCGGAGCGAGTTTTACAAACTAAGAAGCACAGCGTGTTTCTGTCTGTGAAGCGAGTCGCCGGGAAAGCGAGCGTGGCGAACAGGCGGAGCGTGACAACAGGAGGAACACCCTATGTTAGGATTTTTCAAGAAAAAGGGAGAACAGCCCGAGGAGGAACAGCGGGTGCGGAACACCGAGAACAAGCAGTTCAAGGAGTTCGCCGCCCGGTTCCGACAGGAGGAGCTGTCCATTCTGGCCGTCACCGGGGCCAACGGCTTCGGCGGCGGCAGGGCCGGAACGGAAAAGCTGTGGACGGCCTCCATCGGCCTGACCGCCTGGATGGAGGAGGACTCCCCCGACATCCACCGGGGTGAGTTTGTTCTGTCCACCATTGGGGACGAACAGCTGCTGGAGGTCCTGCGCCGCCGGACCCGGCCCGATTTCATTATTAAGTTCCGGGGCCGGGTGTCGGAGGACGGCAAGCGGCTGCTCCTGCTGGACCTGCCCGAACCGGGGTTTGACTCGGATTTGAAAGCCATCCTGGAGGAGCAGAAAAAGCCCGTCACCTTTTGGGAGGAGGGGCTGGGTACCTTCACTCTGGACCGGCAGGTGGACTGGTTCGAGACCGAGGTGGACTGGCTGGGGACGGAGATCTCCCTGGTCTTCGACCAGGACGAGAACCGGGCGGACTGTGTGAGGAACGCCAAGGCCCTGCTGGCCGACGCCGCCAGCTGGGACAAGCGGGTGCGGGAGTACGCCGCCGACGATCTGCTGACCTCCGCCAACGACTGGGCCGAACAGATGGAGGACGAGGAGCCCCAGGAGATCACCAAAGAGCAGTTTATGGAGCGGATGGAGCTGGAGTCCATCGAGATTCGGGCGGACGGCTCCTTCGAGTTCTGGTTCGCCGACGGGGATATGTTCTATGGCCACTCCATCCACGTCTCCGGCGACATGGAGAAGGGCCCGGACAGAGCCGATATGGAGGGATAAGGGATGCGTGACAAGTGGATGGCCCCCGAGTGGCTGGCCTGCCCGGAGATCCCCCAGTACTCCATCGGCTGGCGGATGGGCTACGGCGAGGACTACGGCTGCCGGCTGTGGGACTGGCTGCAAACGCTGAGCGACGAGGAGCGGGAGGAGTACGACCGCCTGTTTCCCTGCCCCGTCTTCTGGGACGACCGCTCCGTGATGGAGGACGACGAGGACCTGGACCCGTCTTTGCTGTACGACGGGGAGGACTACTTCCTCCGCCACTGGCGGTCCAACGGCCAGCCCGCTTACGACCGGGCCAAGCTGGAGGCGGACATGGCAGCCGGGAAGCGGGTGAAGTGGGTCCACTTCTGGGGCCACACCCCGGAGAAGGACGGCCACATCACCGAGACCTGCCTGAGCCAGTGGTGGATGGCGGATTTCTGGGTGGAGGCCCAGCGGTACTGCTGTATGGAGCAGTTCATGATGGCGGAGAAGGCCCGGCTCTTCGGGGATAAGGAGACACTGGAGAAGATCATGGAGGCCACCGTCCAGGGGAAGATCAAGGCCCTGGGCCGGGAGGTGCGAAACTTCAACCAGGCCGAGTGGGACAAGTGCAAGCACACCATCGTTTTGACGGGGAATTTTCAAAAATTCCTGCAAAATCCTGAGTTAAAGGACTTCTTACTGTGCACCGGGGATAAAATTCTGGTGGAGGCCAGCCCCCGGGACCGGATCTGGGGCATCGGTATGGGCAAGGCCAACGAAAACGCCCAGAATCCCGCCGCCTGGCGCGGGAAGAACCTGTTGGGTTTCGCGCTGATGGAGGTCCGGGACGAACTGCGCCGGGTGTGCGCCAGCGAGGACAAAATTGACTGGAGCATCAGCCGGGTTTGAGCAGGGGGCGCCTTGGCCGGCACAGGACGAGAGAGTAGGAACGGAGTGTTGCGGGTGAAGATTATATTGGCCTCCCAATCCCCACGGCGGCGGGAACTGCTGGAGCGGATGGGCATAACGGAGTTTGAAGTTGTCCCCGCCCAGGGGGAGGAGACTGTCGCCCATACCCTCCCCCCAGACCAGCTGGTGGAGGAACTATCCCGGCGCAAGTGCGCCGAGGTGGCGGCCGCCCACCCGGAGGCCCTGGTAATCGCCGCCGACACGCTGGTGGCTGTCAATAACCGCGTGCTGGGTAAGCCCAGCAGTGAGGCGGATGCGGCCCGAATGCTGGCGGCGCTGTCCGGCCGGCAGCACATGGTGTACACCGGAATAACGGTCTTCTGTGGCGGAGAGCGGGCAACGGAACATGAGATGACCTGTGTCCGTTTCCGTACGCTGAGTGAGGCGGATATCGTCCGCTACATCGCCACCGGCGAGCCTATGGACAAGGCCGGGGCCTACGGGATTCAGGGATACGGCTCCATGCTGGTGGAGGGTATTTCAGGGGACTACTATAATGTAATGGGCCTGCCGGTGTGCCGGCTGGGGAAACTGCTGATTCGGTTCGGCGTGGACCCCTTGGCCCTGGCAGTGGAGAAGGAGCAGAAGGCGTGAAGGATTTTCTCCGGCAAAATGGAATACTACTGTTGGTGATTGCCCTGCTGCTGTCCATCCTCATTGGGGTGGGGACTGCTGTTTTGGGTGGACAGGCTGACCCCCTGTCCAATGTGGTCAATGTGGTTATCACCCCTGTTCGAAGCGGTATCGCCGCCGCTGCCGACTGGGTGGAGGGGGTGTATGGCTATGTCTTCCACTATGGGGAGATGGAACAGGAGCTGGACGACCTGCGCACCCAACTGGGCGAGTTGGAGGAACAGGTGCGCCAGGGCGAGGAGGCCCGCCGGGAGAATGAGCAGCTCCGGGAGCTGCTGGGCCTTCAGGCCAGGCGCCGAGATTTTACCTTTGAGGATGCTCGGATTACCGGCCGCTCCACCTCTAATTGGGAATCTACCCTGACCCTGGGCAAGGGCACCTCCCACGGGGTGGGGGCGGGGGACTGTGTGGTCACTGAGACCGGGGTGCTGGTGGGCGTGGTGACGGAGGCGGGCGCCAATTGGTCCACCGTATCCACCATTATCAACACAGATACCCAGATGGGCGGGATTGTCAACCGCACCTATTCGGCCGGCGTGCTGGAGGGGGATTTTTCCCTGATGAATCAGGGGAAATTAAAGCTGAATTACCTGCCGGAGGGGGCGCAGCTGGTCTCGGGAGACGAGGTGCTCACCTCTGGCCGGGGGGAGGTCTTCCCCTCCGGCCTGGTGGTAGGCCGGGTGGAGGGAGTTTTTACCGACCCCTCTGGCCAGACCCGCTACGCGGTGGTAGAACCTGCCGTGGACCTGGACGTGTTGATTAAGGTATTTGTCATTAAGGACTTTGAGATTGCCGAATGACAACGGCTGGGGGAACGCCCCTCTGCTGGGGCGGGACAGCGGCCGCCTGTGTATGCTAAGATGAGATCGAGGAGTATGTTCTATGACCCGCCGAGATGTGATCCACAAGTGGCTGGTTTACAGCCTGGGGCTGCTGCCCGTCTGGCTGTTGGACGCCTATATTTTGCCCCGATGCCCCCTGTTTGGGGTGGTTCCCATGCTGCTGCCCCTGGCGGTGGCCGCGGTGGCGGTGCTGGAGGGGGCCTACGCCGGGACTGGCTTTGGTCTGGGGGTAGGACTGCTGTGGGAACTGGCCTATCCGGGAGGCTTTGGCGGATCGGTATTTTTTCTGGCCCTGGCCGGCATGGCTATGGGGGCGGTGTCGCAGTACGCCCTGAACCAGTCCTTTGTGGGGTGTCTGATCTGTGCGGCGGGAGAGCTGGCCCTGCTGGACTTTCTCCGGGTGACCAGAATGCTGTTCATCAACGCCGCCAGCCTGTCCGCCCTGCTACAGGTGGCAGTGCCGGAATTTCTCTGGTCGCTGGTCTGGACGCCCCTGGTGTGGCTGCTTTTCCGGGCTGTTTACAACCGGGTGGGCGGAACGAAGTTGGCCTAGTCCGCTGTGAGAACCGATGCGCGCCCCTCCCCTGCCGGAGGGGGGCGGTGAGACGATAGAAGGCCGGATTTCCAGAGGGGGATTCGGCGTGGAATGAACGTTGGAACGATGAGGAGACCCTATGAATACCAGACAATTCCACCGCCGGGTGTGGGCCATGGTGCTGCTGCTGGCCCTGATGATTACCGGCATGGGCGCCACCCTGTATGACCTGCAAATTAACAACGGGGAAGATTACTACCAGCAGACCCAATATAAAATTGCGGAGACCCAGACGGTGGAGTCCGCCCGAGGTCAGATTTTGGACCGGAATGGACAGGTTCTGGTGTCCAATCGGGTGATCTACCAGGTCACGCTGGATACCAGTCTGATGGGGGAGGAGCGCAACCATATTATTCTGGCGCTGATCCAGGCTGCCCGGGCGGAGGGGGTGGAGTGGACAGACAGCCTGCCCATCAGCAAAACAGAACCCTTTACATTTACTACCGGCACTCCCTTCTACGTCACCTCGGTCAATGAGGAGGGAGAGACGGAGCGCAGCCTCACCCGGCTGGGCCGGCTGGCGGTGAAAATGAAGTGGATTGACGACCCCACCAAGGAACCGGGACCGGTGAAGGAAACGGCCGCGCCCAAGGAGCCCAGCCTGCTGGACCGGCTGAAGCAGTTTTTGAAGGGGGACCAGACGCCGGAGGAGGTCCCCACGCAGCCAAAGGGGCCCCGGCCGCTGCCCGATGCCAGAAAGCTGCTGGGCGAGATGTGCGCCAGCTTTGACATTCAGGGCGAGGGGGCGGTGGACAGGAAGCAGGCGGAAAAGAACGGCGAAACTGTCCCAGAGCTGAATATCGGCGATATGTCACCAGCGGACGCCCGAGCGGTGGCGGGGGTGCTCTATGAGCTGTATCTGCGCTCGAAGGAGGTCTATATGGCCAACGAGTACATTTTCGCCTCCGATGTAGACATTGACTTTATTTCCCGGGTAAAAGAACAAAATCTGACTGGAGTGGTGGTGGAGGCCACCACAGTCCGGCAGTATCACACCAAATACGCCGCCCATCTGCTGGGTCGGGTTACCCCTATTTTTGCTGAAGAGGTGGAATATTACACCAATTTAGACCTGGATGGGGACGGTGTGGGCGACTATAAGATGAACGATACCGTGGGCCGGGGAGGGGCGGAACAGGCGTTTGAGCCCTACCTTCGAGGGTCGTCCGGGGTCAAAACGGTGGAGCGGAACACAAAAGGGAAGATTGTCTCAGAGACTTGGCTGTCTGAACCGAAGCCGGGGGACAACGTGATGCTCACCTTGGACATCGGCCTACAGGCCTATGTGGAAAATCTGCTGGCTGACGCGGTTCCCAAGCTGGAGAGTACAGAGGTAGAGGGCGCCGCCTGCGTGGTGCTGGACGTGAAAAGCGCCGACGTGCTGGCTGCCGCCTCCTACCCGACCTTTGACCTGGCCAATTACAGTGCTGACTATGCGCAGAACGCGGAAAATCCGCTGAAGCCCTTCCTGAATCGGGCGTTTCAAGGCGCCTATCCCCCGGGCTCCACCTTTAAGATGGTCACGGCGGTGGCCGGGCTGGAGGAGGGAAAGATTACCACCGCCACCAAGATACGGGATGAGGGACGGTACACCTATTACACCGACGTCAACCCGCCCCAGTGCTGGATATACCGACAGTACCGCAGCTACCACGGCATGGTGGATGTGACCAAGGCCATTGAGGTGTCCTGCAACTATTTCTTCTTTGATGTGGGTCGGGAGCTGGGAATTGACACCCTGGTGGACTATGCCACACGCTTTGGACTGGGCCAGAAGACAGGAATTGAACTGGGAGAGGAGCGGGGCGTTATGGCAAGCCGGGAGTACACCGAGTCGCTGGGCCAGAAGTGGTACGACGGAAACACTTTGTCGGTGGCCATTGGACAGGAGAGCAGCCAGTTTACGCCGCTCCAGCTGGCCAACTATATCGCCACCCTGGTCAATGGAGGCACCCGGAACGCCGCCCATCTGCTGAAGGAGGTCAAATCCAACGACTTCTCCCAGGTGGTCTACCGCTATGAGCCCCAGGTCCTCAGCACCATTGATATTCAGCCGAAAAATCTGGAGGCGGTCAAGGCGGGGATGCTGAGGGTGACCACCGAGAACGCCTCAGTCCGGCCCTACTTCCAGAATCTGCCCTTCCAGGTGGGGGCAAAGACGGGCTCTGCCCAGGTCAGCGCCCAGACCGAGGCCCACGCGGTTTTTGTCTGCTTTGCCCCCTATGAGGACCCGGAAGTGGCTGTGGCCATGGTGGTGGAGCACGGCGCCAGCGGCAGTGTGCTGGCCTCTATGTCGGCAGATGTGCTGGGATACTACTTCTCCGCCCAGGAGACGCGGGAGGAGATTCCGGCAGAAAATACCCTCATCCGTTGAGATGATGCCGCCTTTGAGATCGTACTCTGTAAGGGGGGCCTCTGTCTGCCCGGGATAGAGATGTGGAGGCGAGAGGCCGCCCCTGCTTATAAAATCCGTCAAGGAATGAAGGAGATGTATTACTATGGCAGAAAACTGCACCCACGACTGTTCCAGCTGTTCCGCCGACTGTTCTTCCCGGGACCTGCGGGTCCCTGCCAACGCCATGTCCAGCGTTAAGCGGGTCATCGCTGTGGTCAGCGGCAAGGGCGGCGTGGGCAAAAGTACTGTAACCGCCTCTCTGGCGGCGGCGATGGCGAAAAAGGGCCGAAAGGTGGCCGTTCTGGACGCCGATATCACCGGCCCATCCATCCCCACCGCTTTCGGGATTCACCAGCGGGCAACCGGCTCTGACGCGGGCATTGACCCGGCGATTACGGCTGGGGGAATCAAGCTCATGTCTCTGAATCTGCTGTCCGCCAACGAGACAGACCCCGTCATCTGGCGGGGGCCTGTGATCGCCGGGGTGGTCACCCAGTTCTGGCAGGAGGTCATCTGGGGCGACATCGACTATATGTTTGTGGATATGCCTCCCGGCACCGGCGATGTGCCCCTCACGGTCTTCCAGTCCCTCCCCGTGGATGGAATCGTGGTGGTTACCTCCCCCCAGGATCTGGTATCCATGATTGTGGCCAAGGCGGTGAACATGGCCAAGATGATGGATATTCCCGTATTGGGCCTGGTGGAGAACTACAGTTACTTCCAGTGTCCCGACTGCGGCAAGCGGCACGCCATCTTCGGCGAGAGCCACATTGACAAGGTGGCCGCGGAACTGGAGGTCCCCGTCCTGGCCAAGCTGCCCATTGACACCGCGTTGGCCGCCGCTTTCGACGCCGGAAAGATTGAGGACTTCCCCACCAACTATATGACAGAATTGGCCGACCGGCTGGACGGCTGAACTTTTTACCACATTCGCCTGGGGCGGTCATGCAGGGCCGCTCCAGGCAATTTTCATGGATAGAGAGGGCCTTACAGATTGCGTTTTTAGGTGTGTCCATTCTCCGTTTTTTGCGCGGCTCCAGGGGATGCCCTCCCGGCGGTCAGCGAGAAATTTTTTGTTTTTACTTGTGCGCAAAGTAAAGCCCTTGAAAAATTACGGACAATGAGATATAATAGGCAAAAGCAAGTAAGCCATAGCTAACTTTCTTGGTGGGAGGGGTAAGTATGGATAAGCAGACGCTGGAGGACCTGTCTCCCGGTCAGAGCGGGACCATCCTGTCCATCGCCAACCGGTCGGGGACGGTGAAACGCCGCCTGGTGGATATGGGCCTTACCCCGGGCACCGAGGTGCGGGTCACAAAGGTGGCCCCCCTGGGGGACCCTATCGAGGTGTCGCTCCGGGGCTATGAGCTGTCCCTGCGCAAGGCGGACGCCGCCCAGATTGTCATGGGCCAGCCCAGGCCCAGGAGCTCCGGCGCGGCCCGGGCAGCCATGACGCGCCGGGATCCGGAAATTGCCCGGCGCCAGCTCCAGGCTCATGAACATGAGTTGGAGGCCCACAGCGGCCGCTACGACCCCGCCGAACACGACAGGAGGACCATGCGCATCGCCCTGGCGGGCAACCCCAACTGCGGCAAGACCACCCTCTTCAACGCGCTCACCGGTTCCAACCAGTATGTGGGCAACTGGCCCGGCGTCACCGTGGAGAAGAAGGAGGGGGCGACCCGCATCGGCGACCGGACGGTGACGGTGGTGGACCTGCCCGGCATCTACTCTCTGTCCCCCTACTCCATGG
Source organism: uncultured Oscillospiraceae bacterium (assembly GCA_948616425.1). Lineage (GTDB taxonomy): Bacteria > Bacillota > Clostridia > Oscillospirales > Oscillospiraceae > Lawsonibacter. The sequence goes on along the minus strand of CAPGBJ010000028.1, from coordinate 14,709 downwards.
AAGAAATTGTGGCCCGGGACTTCATCATCGGCGAGGGACCTGACTGTGTCATTGATATTGTAGACGCCACCAATCTGGAGCGGAATCTATACCTCACCGTTCAGCTGCTGGAGCTGGAGCGGCCTACGGTATTGGCCCTCAACTTTATGGACGAGGTGGCCAAGCGGGGGGACAAGATCGATGTGGACCGGCTGTCCAAGGAGCTGGGGGTACCAGTGATCCCCATCACCGCCCGCACCGGCGAGGGTGTGGAAGAACTGATGCACGCCGCCCACCGGCAGATGCACCTGGGGGTGACCATTGAGCCGGACGACCTCTACGACGACTACACCCACGACATTCACCACCGCATGGGGGAGCTGCTCCACGACTACGCCTACGCCGCCGACCTGCCCGCCCACTGGGCTTCTATCAAACTGCTGGAGGGGGACGCCATTGTGGAGCGGGCCCTAAAGCTGCCCCGGGAGGTCAGGCAGAGGCTGAACGCCCTGGTGGCGGAGTATGAGAACTCCAGCGACCTGGGGGACCGGGAGACCCTCGTTGCCGACAGCCGCTATCAGTACATCCAAAGGGTGGTGTCCGCCTCGGTGGAGCGGGGGGGCGCACCCGGGGAACTGACCTTCAGCGAGAGGATTGACAAGGTGGTCACCCACCGGATATTTGCCATCCCCCTGTTCCTGTGTACCATGCTGGTGATGTTTGTCGTCACCTTCGGCCCCTTCGGCTCCTGGCTGTCCGACTGCGTGGGAGGGGGGATGGACGCCCTGTCCCAGTGGCTGGCCCCCGCCCTGGAGGGGCTGGGGGTGTCCCATGTGCTCATTTCTCTGATCTGCGACGGCATCATTGCCGGGGTGGGGGGCGTGCTCACCTTTCTGCCCCAGATCGCCCTGCTGTTTCTGTTTCTGTCCTTCCTGGAGGACTCGGGCTATATGTCCCGGGCCGCTTTCATCATGGACCGGGCCCTGCGCCGGTTTGGACTGAGCGGCAAGGCCTTTATTCCCATGCTAATGGGCTTTGGCTGCTCTGTCCCCGCCATCATGGGAGCCCGCACCATGGAGAACGAGAAGGACCGGCGGATGACCATCCTCCTGGTGCCCTTCATGTCCTGTTCCGCCAAGCTGCCCGTCTACGGCCTCATTTCCGCCGCTTTCTTCGGCCCCTGGGCGGGGCTGGTGGTCTTCGGGCTGTACATCATCGGGATGCTGGTGGGCATTGCCTCCGGGCTGTTTTTCAAAAGGACCCTCTTTGCCGGGGAGCCCGCCCCCTTTGTCCTGGAGCTGCCCCCCTACCGTGTGCCCTCTCTGGGCAACATGTTCACCCATGTGTGGCAGAAGGTGCGGGGCTTTCTGGTGAAGGCGGGTACGCTGATCCTTTTGATGTCTATGGTGCTGTGGTTGCTGCAGTCCTTCGACTTCTCCCTTCACATGGTGGAGGACGCCTCCCAGAGTATGCTGGGCGCCCTGGGCGGGGTGATCGCCCCCATTTTCGCCCCCTGCGGCTTTGGGTTCTGGCAGGCCGCCGTGGCCCTGCTCACCGGGCTGGTGGCCAAGGAGATGGTGGTGTCCTCCCTGTCCATGTTTTACGGGTTCTCCCTCACCGCCGCCAGCGGAGAGGTGGCCGCCGCCATGACCGGCTTCACCCCCCTGTCCGCCTTCGCCATGCTGACGTTTATCCTGCTGTATGTCCCCTGCGTGGCGGCGGTGTCCACCCTGTTTAAGGAGATGGGCAGCCGAAAATGGGCCTGGTTTTCCATCACCTGGCAGGTGGGCTGCGCCTATGCGGCGTCCCTGCTGGTGTTCCAGATTGGGAGCTTGTTCCTATGATTGTAAACATTGCATTTTGGATTTTTGTGCTGGCCATGGACCTGCTGATTCCCGGCGTGATGATCGGCTTCGGCAAGGCGTTTATGAAAAATCCGCCCAGAGAGATCAACCCGGGCTATGGCTACCGCACACCCAGGTCCTCGAAGAATCAGGATACCTGGGACTTTGCCCAGAGAGAAATGGGCGCGGTCTGGTATAAATGGGGCAGAATTCTGCTGATTGCCTCCGTCCTGCCCCTGCTCCTGGTGCTGGGGCGGGATGTGGCAACGGTGGGCGTTGTGGGAGCGGCAGTCTGCTTTTGGCAGCTGATTCCCATGCTGGGCTCTATCGCGGTGGTGGAGTGGGCCCTGAAGAAAAATTTTGACCGAGAGGGAAAACGACGCTGACGATGGGGAGTCCGCCCAGACGGCTGGGTCCCAAAAAACAACAGGAATGGTATGATGATATGATAAAGCTCATTTCCCTGGACCTGGACGGCACCCTCCTCACCCCAGACGGGAAGGTTACCGCCGCCTCTAAAGAGGCGATTGCCAAGGCGCGGGCGGCGGGGCTGCGGGTGGTGATTAACACCGGGCGGGACCGCCACGAGGCGGCCTGGTTTGCCCGGGAGGCGGGGTGCGATCTTCTGAACTCCTCGGTGGGGGGCGCGCTGGTGTCAGAGGGGGAGAGAACCCTCCTGCGCTGGGATGTGCCCGAGCCCTCCGGCCGCCAGGCGGTGGAACTATGTCTGGACTGGGGCTTCGACCTGCTGATTTTTGCCGGGGAGCGGACGCTGGTAAATTCCAAATACAAGAGGTATCTGGAGCGGTATTACCCATTCCCCAGCTTTCATGAACACGCTGTGGTCACCGACGATCCCCTGGATTACATGGCGCTGCACGGCCTGCCCCTGACCAAGATACACGGGGAGCTGAACCCCGCCCGGTACCCCCTGGAGCGGCTGGCCGCGTTGCCAGGGGTGACCCTCACCACCTCCAGCAGCCATGACGTGGAACTGTTAGCAGCCGGGGCAGACAAGGGGCAGGCCCTGGCGCACATCGCCGCACAGTACGGCGTCGCTCTGAACCAGTGTGCCGCTGTGGGGGACAGCGCCAACGACTTGGAGGCCCTTCGGGCCGTGGGGACCCCTATCGCCATGGGAAACGCCCCCCAGGATGTGAAGGCGGCCGCCGCCCGCGTCGCCCCCTCCAACGCCGAAGAGGGCGTGGCCTGGGCCATTTTAAGCTGTTTGGAAGGATAAGAGATACGAAGCGCGTCCCGATGATTCGGGACGCGCTTTTTGAATCCAATATATTATTTTAACTTCCAAATATCCTCGTTGTACTGCTGAATGGTCCGGTCGGAGGAAAAATAGCCCGACTTGGCGATGTTGACCAACATCCGCTGGGCCCAGGTCCGGCGGTCTGCGTAATCTTTGATGGCCTGGTCCTTGGCGGAGATATAGGCTTCCACATCCAGCAGGGCCATAAACCAGTCTTTATTTTTCATGTCCTTCCACAGTAGAGACAACTCGGTGGGGTCCCCGATGGCCAGCAATTCAGGGGACACCAGGAAGTCCACCAGCCGCTCCACCGCCGGGCGGTGGTAGTAGTCCAGGGGGTGATAGCTGCGGCCGTCAGGGCCCTTGTCCCCCTCGCCGGCGTACATGCGGATCACTGCGTCACTTTGGGCGCCGAAGGTGTAGATGTTGGCCTCTCCCACCAGCTGGGCAATCTCCACATTGGCCCCGTCCAGAGTGCCCAGGGTGATTGCCCCGTTGGCCATAAATTTCATGTTCCCGGTGCCGCTGGCCTCCTTAGAGGCAAGGGAGATCTGCTCCGAGATGTCGCAGGCGGGAATGAGCCGCTCTGCCCAGGTGACGTTGTAGTTCTCCACCATGGCCACCCGCAGCCAGGGCCGGACCTGGGGGTCCTGATCAATGAGCTTTTGCAGACAGAGGATCAGGTGGATAATGCGCTTTGCCATCACATAGGCGGGGGCCGCCTTAGCGCCGAAGAGAACGGTCACGGGCTGCTCAGGCAGTTTGCCCGCCTTGATCTCCAAATATTTTTGGATGATATACAGGGCGTTCATCTGCTGGCGCTTGTACTCGTGGAGGCGCTTGACCTGGATGTCAAAGATGGACTGGGGGTCCAGCTCAATCCCCTGCTCTGCCCAAAGCAGGCGGCACAGTTGGTTTTTGTTGGCCTGCTTTATCTCCAGCAGGCGGTCCAACACCTTGTCATCCTCCTGGAAGGCCAACAATTCCTCCAGCTTGCTGGCGTCTGTGCGCCAATCGGCCCCGATACAGCTGTCAATCAGGCTGGCCAACTCCGGGTTGCAGGCCTCCAGCCAGCGACGGAGGGTAACGCCGTTGGTTTTGTTGTTGAATTTTTCCGGATAGAGGTCGCAGAAATGTTTCAGCTCGGAGTTTTTCAAAATCTCCGTGTGGAGGGCAGCTACTCCGTTTACAGAGAAACCGCAATGGATATCCATGTGGGCCATATGAACCAGGTTCTGTTCGTCCAGAATGGCCACTTTGGGGTCGGGGTGGGCCTGCTTCATCCGGCAGTCCAGCTCCTGGATGACGGGCACCAGCTGGGGGGCCACCTTTTCAATAAAGGACAAAGGCCATTTCTCCAGAGCTTCGGCTAAGATGGTGTGGTTGGTGTAGGCGCAGGTGCGGCGCACCTGGTCCAAGGCGTCGTCAAAGGACATGCCTCGGGCGGTGAGCAGGCGAATCAGTTCGGGGATCACCATAGAGGGGTGGGTGTCGTTGATCTGGACCACCACATGGTCGGCCAGCGTGTCCAGAGAGTATCCCCTGGACTCCAGTTCGGCCAGGATGAGCTGGGCTCCGGCAGAGACCATGAAGTATTGCTGGTACACCCGGAGCAGCCGGCCGGCCTCGTCGCTGTCGTCAGGGTAGAGGAAGGAGGTGAGCCTGTGGGCGATGTCACCCTTTTCAAAGTCGATGCCAACCCAGGGCTGGCCGGCAGGTTCGGGCACATCGAAGAGGTGGAGGCGGTTGGCGCATTCGTTGCCCGCCCCAGGAATAGCGATGTCGTAGAGTACCGCCTTCAGGGTAAAGCCGCCGAAGGGGACGTCGAATACTACCCCGGTGGGGATCAGCCAGCTGTCCGCCTCCAGCCAGGGGTCCGGAATCTCAACCTGGCGGTTACGGTCGAACTTCTGCCGGAACAGGCCGTAGTGGTAGTTCAGGCCTACGCCGTCGCCAGGCAGGCCCAGGGCGGCGATGGAGTCTAAAAAGCAGGCGGCCAGACGGCCCAAACCGCCGTTGCCCAAGGAGGGCTCGGGCTCCATGGACTCGATAACCCCCAGGTCCCTGCCCAGGTCGGCCAGCAGTTCCTTCACCTGGCTGTGGATTCCCAGCGCCAACAGGTTGTTGGACAGCAGCTTGCCCATGAGGAATTCGGCGGAGAAGTAGTACAGCTTTCGTGTGCCGGCAGGAGCGGGACGCGCCTGGGCCAGCGAGCGGGTAAGGAGGAGCAGGGCCTCATAGAGCTGATGGTCGTCACACTGGTCTGGGGCACAGCCGAAGCGGGCTTGGGTGGTCTGGAAAAGCTGTTCTTTCAGTTGCATAGAGATACATCTCCTTGTTCTTCGGGTTTCAGGGGAGCTTCTGTCCCCCGCAGGGAGGGGCTCCTTTGGGAAAGGAGGCCTTTGGGGCGATCTGGGACTATTTTCGTTTTGACGTTTTGGGCAGGCGCTGATACACCCGCATCTCTCGGTACAGACGCTTGGCGAGCTTCTCATCGAAGGCGCCGGGCAGGGCCCGCCACTTCCAGTTATCCCCCAGGGTGGAAGGGATATTCATTCGGGCCTCGCTGCCCAGACCGAGCAGGTCCTGGAACTGCATCACCGCCAGATCGGCGGGGGAAGCCCAGGCGGAGCGCATCATGCCCCAGTGGTAGCCCTCCCGCTTGCTGAGGCGCAGGTAGGCCTTGGCGAAGGAGATGCCCTTTTTGGGGGCGGAGGACATCCAGCCCTGAATGGTGTCGTTGTCGTGGGTGCCGGTGTAGACCACACAGTGGGTGGGATAGCGGTGGGGGAGGTAGTCGCTGTCTGCGTCCCGGCTGTCGAAGGCAAACTCCAGAATTTTCATCCCCGGGTAGCCCGACTCCTTCAGCAGCTTGCGCACCGAGGGGGTGAGAAAGCCCAGATCTTCGGCAATGATGTCCTTTTTGCCCAGGGCCCTATTCACCGCCTTGAAGAAGGCGATGCCCGGGCCGGGCTTCCATGTTCCGTTTTTGGCGGTCTTATCCCCATAAGGGATGGCGTAGTAGGAGTCAAACCCCCGGAAGTGGTCGATGCGCAGGGTGTCGTAGAGTTTAAATTGGAAGGCGATACGGCGCAGCCACCAGGCGTAGCCCTCCCTCTCCATCCGCTCCCAGTGAAACAGCGGGTTGCCCCACAGCTGGCCGTCAGCGGTAAAGGCGTCGGGGGGACAGCCGGCCACCTCGGTGGGGAGACCGGCCTCGTCCAATTGGAACTGGGACCGGTTGGCCCACACGTCGGCGCTGTCCAGGGCCACATAGATGGGCAGATCACCGATGACAGAGATCCCCAGGGCGTTGACATACTGCTTCCAGGCGTTCCACTGGTGGAAGAAGAGGTACTGTACCCCCTTCCAGAAGCTGACCTCGTCGGCCAATTCGTTCTGGGCCTGCTCCAGGGCGGCGGGTTCCCGCAGCCGCAGCTCCTCTGGCCAGGTGAACCAGGAGGCCCCGCCGTGCTTGCCCTTCAGGGCCATGAACAGGGCGTAGTCCTCCAGCCAGTCCTTCTGCTCCTGGCAGAAGGCGGCAAAGTCGGGGCGATTTTGGGCGAGGAGGCGGTCACAGGCCCTGTGGAGCACGGGGTAGCGGGTGGTGTAGAGCAGACCGTAGTCCACCTGGTCCGGGCTGTCTCCCCAGTTGAGGGGCTGAAATTCCTCTGGTTCCAGCAGTCCTTCCTGGGCCAGCGCGTCCAGGTCGATAAAGTAGGGATTGCCGGCGAAGGAGGAGAAGGACTGGTAGGGGGAGTCGCCGTAGCTGGTGGGGCCTACGGGGAGCAGCTGCCAACAGCTCTGGCCGCCAGCGGCCAGGAAGTCGGCGAATTTCCGGGCCTGTTCCCCCAGAGTGCCGATGCCGTAAGGGGAGGGCAGGGAGGAAATGGGCATTAAGATTCCTGCTTTTCTCACAGTGGAATCACCTTTCTGCATCAAATTATGAATTCAAGGTAGGGCGCGACGACCTGGTCACGCCGCCGTAAGCGGTCGCAAAACGTACGGCGAACCGGGTTGCTGCGCCCCAGGGCATGAATGGAAATGAATTACCCGATCTGCGCCACGCTCTCCCCCTGGACGAGCTGGAAGGGGACCAGCTCGTGAACGGGCGGACTTCTGCGCTGAATGCCCTGAAGGAGGGCGTCCACCCCCCTCTGGGCCAGCCGCTGGGTGTCCTGCCGGACGGTGGTCAGCCGGGGCAGGGAGTACTGACCGGTGACGATGCCGTCGTAGCCCACCACCGAAATGTCCCCGGGCACCCGTTTTCCCATGTCGCTCAGGGCCCGGATGGCCCCCAGGGCCATCACGTCGCTGACGGCGAAGATGGCGGTCAGCTCGGGGCATCGCTCCAGCAGTACACGGGTGGCGGCGTAGGCCTCGGGCATGGAGTAGCGGCAGGGCTCGCACTGGCGGTCCACGTCGAAGGGGATGCCCAGGCGGGCGCAGGCGTTCCGGCAGCCCGTCAGACGGCGGGAGCTGATCTGGGAACAGGACCAGTTCCCCCCCAGCAGGCCAATGTGGCGATGGCCCTGTCCCGCCAGTAGTTCAACCACCTGCTCTGCCGCCGCCGCGTCGTCGGTCGTGAAGGAGGAGAGATTGTGAAAGTCCAGTTCTCGGGCGGTGTTGGTCAGCAGCACACAGGGGACGGCGATGGGGGCAAAGCCGGCCTGAAACAGCTCCAAATCCCCCCCCAGAAATAAGATCCCCATAGGTTTGCGCTCCCGACACAGCTGAAGGGCGTAGGCCACCTCGTTGGCGTCCTCGTCCAGATAGTAGACGGCGGCATCTTGCCCCGCGTCTCGAAGGAGGGCTTGGAGTCGCTCCACCAGGTCGGCAAAGAGCAGATTCATGGTGCCCTTGACGATGATGGCGATGCTGGTGCTGGCCTGCTGCTTCAAGTGTTTGGCGTTGTTGTTGGGCTGAAAGCCCTGTTCCTCTACCACCGCCAATACCTTGCGGCGGGTCTGCTCGCTGACATCCGGGTGGTCGTTGAGCACACGGGACACGGTGGCCACGCCGTACCCGGACAGCCGGGCGATATCTTTGATGGTCAATGGGTGTCCCTTCCTTCAGTTAAGACTGAAAATCATAGCTGTGAAATCATAGCACGCCTGCGGTGAAAATGCAAGACTCAACCCTTTACCGCTCCGGCGGCCACGCCCTTTATAATGTGCTTCTGGCAGGAGAGGTAGAACACCACGATGGGGATAATGGCCATCACCAGCGAGGCCATGATAGCGCCCATGTCCACCCGGCCGTAAGAGCCCTGCATCCGCTGAATGGTGATGGGGATGGTGCTGAATTTGTTCAGGTCCAGGGTCAGGTAGGGGAGGAGGAAGTCGTTCCAGATCCACATGGTCTCCAGGATGCCCACGGAGATATAGGTGGGCTTCATGATGGGCAGGACCACGGAGAAGAAGGTGCGCAGGGGGGAGCAGCCGTCGATCATGGCGGCCTCTTCGATCTCAATGGGGATGGATTTGACAAAGCCGCAGAACATGAACACCGCCAACCCCGCGCCAAAGCCAGGTAGATAATGATGAGGCCCCAGGGGGTGCCCAGCCTCAGCCGGTCGGTGACCAGGGACAGGGTGAACATGACCATCTGGAAGGGGACCACCATAGAGAACACGCATAGCAAATATAAAAATTTGGTGGCCCGGTTGTTCACCCTGGTGATAAACCAGGCGAACATAGAAGTGCAGATCAGAATGACCACCACAGAACCCACCGTCATCACCAGATTCCACACCACGGCCATGAGGAAATCGTAGTTTTCAATGGCGGTGGTGAAGTTCTCAAACCCGATAAAATTCTTCTCTGTGGGCAGCTTGAAGGGCTCCAGATTGATAAAAGCTTTCTTCTTGAAGGAGTTAATCAGTACGATGAGCAGGGGGGCCAGATAGAGGATGGACACAAAGGAGAAGAGAATGGTGGCGAAGATTCCGCCCTTTCCGCGACGTTTCATTACTGCTGCACCTCCTTGGAGCGGGTCATTTTCAGCTGGATGAGGCCCAAGCCCACCACCAGGATAAAGAAGAGCACGGCCTTGGCCTGGCCCACGCCCTGGTAGCCCACCCGGCCATAGAATGTGTTGAAGATGTTCAGCGCCAGCATCTCGGTCTGCTTCATGGGCTCGCCGGCGGTGAGGGAGAGGTTCTGGTCAAAGAGCTTGAAGCCGTTGGTCAAGGTCAAAAAGGTGCAGATGGTGATGGAGGGCATCATATTGGGGATGGTGACGTTCCACAGCCGCTGCCAGCCGTTGGCGCCGTCGATCTCGGCGGCCTCGTTCAGGTCCCCGGGGATAGCCTGAAGGCCGGCGATATAGATGATCATCATATATCCGATCTGCTGCCAGCAGATGACCACCACCAGCCCCCAGAAGCCGTACTTGGCGGAGATTTTTAACGCCAGATCGAAGTGGGCCAGGATGCCGTTAAAGATCAGCTGCCATACATAGCCCAGCACGATGCCGCCAATGAGGTTGGGCATGAAGAATACGGTGCGGAAGAGATTGGTGCCCTTGATCTCCCGGGTGAGCACCATGGCCACGGCGAAGGCGATTACATTAATCAGCACCAGGGTGACCACGGTGAACAGGGCGGTAAAGCCGAAGGCGTGGAGAAAATCCGCATCCTGAAAGGCGCGGATGTAGTTGTCCAGACCGTTGGGCTTGGCGTCAATCACGGTACGGAAGTCACAGAAGGACAGGTAGATCCCCATCAGGAAGGGCACAATAAAGCCGATGATAAAGGCGGCGAAGGTGGGACCCAGGAAGATGGGAAAATACCGCTTGATGGTTTTTTCCATGGCGGAAGCGAGACCTCCTTTTATATTGCAGTGTGGCGGAACGGGGCGGGTTCCGTATTGGCTCCGGCGGGGGGAGCGAATACGGCGCCCGCTCCGCGAAAAGGGATAAAGGGGGGGTGGACGGGCTCTCCCGCCCACCCCGGAGCATGTTGGAAATCAGCTTACTTGGCTTTCTCGGCGGCCCAGTTGTCCACAAAGGCGGCCCGTACGGTCTCCCAGTTGGCGTCGGTCTGGTCGGCGGCGTAGTTGGTCAGGGCGGAGCCCAGGACGTTCTTCCACTCCTCAGAGGGCATGGTGGGGAAGCACCACTTGACGCTGGTCTTGCCCTGGGACACGTAGTCGTTGGCGATGTTCACCAGCAGGTTGCTGGACTCCAGGTTGCCCTTGAAGGGGACCACAAAGCCCATGTGGTCGCCGGAGCACATATACTCCAGGCCGGTCTCAGAGGTGGCGCACCAGTACATAAAGTCCAGAGTGGCCTGGATGTCCTCGGGCTTGGCGTTCTTATTCACGCACCAGTAGTTCTCGGTGCCGGTGCACAGGCCCTGGTTGGCCTCGTCGCCCGCGCCGATATAGATGGGCAGCATACCCAGATTCTCCTCGCCCACGTCGGCCACGTCGCCGTAGGCCCAGGTGCCGTTCTGGTAGAACACGGCCTGCTCGGTGACAAACTCGGCCACGGAGTCATCCCCGGTCTTGGCGGACAGCAGGGTGGGGGCGCAGGTGCAGTTGTTGATATACAGGTCCCACATGGCCCGGTAGTTGTCCAGATAGGTGCCCTTGATGGCGTCGGTGTCGCCAATGCCGTCGGCCTCGTACTCAAAGTAGATGGGCAGGTTGGCCAGATGGGTCTTGAAGCGCCAGTCAGAGGAGCCGTCCATGCCGGCAGAGGTGAAGGCGGCAAAGCCCAGCTCGTCCTTGCGGGCGGTGATGTCCTCGGCCACCTTCTTCAGGTCGGCGAAGGACTTGATGTCGGCCAGAGTGTAGCCGGCCTCGTCCAACAGCTTGGTGTTGACAATGATGCCGTAGGTCTCGATGACGTAGGCGATGCCCGCCATGGAGCTGCCGTCCATCAGGGCGAAGTCGTCGCTGGACAGCTCGCCGGCGATCTTGGAGCCGGACAGGTCATAGCAGTAGTCCTTCCAGTTGGCCAGACCCACGGGGCCGTTGACCTGGAACAGGGTGGGGGCGTCGGTCTTGGCGATCTCGCTCATCAGGGTGGTCTCATACTGGCCGGAGGCGGCGGTCTGGACCTTGACCTCCACGCCGGTCTCCTGGGTATAGAGCTTGGCCAGCTCCTGCCAGTCGCCGTCCTGCTCGGGCTTGAAGTTCAGGTAGTAGACAGAGCCGGCGGCGCTGCCGTCGTTTCCGGCAGGGGTTCCGCTGGTGCTGCCGCCGCCGCTGGTGTTGCCGCCGTTGGGGGCCTTCTCACCGCCGCAGCCGGCCAGCAGGGATAGGGACATACATGCGCTGAGCGCCAGGGCCAGAATCTTTTTCGTCTTGCTCATTTCAATATCCTCCTCATAAGATTAGATGTGCTTCACTCTTCTGGAAACGTTACTGGTAACGTTTCCAGTTCGTACGAACTATATGATAGCAAGGTGTGGAAGAAGATGCAAGCATATTTTGACGTTTCCGGGCAAAATTGGAGACTTGCAAAAAATAAACCTGAGTTTTTTGGGGGATATGCCCAACTATCTGCCGGACAGCCCGCCTTTTTGGCGTTGGGGACAGATTGTTATTGTCATTTTTCCCCCAATGTATTATACTATATACCAAAGGGGGAACCCTCTGGGCGGAGGACGGATGTGCGGACTCTGCCCCATCTCAACAGGGAGGTGTGATCTATGAGCAACTATGTGATCTCCATCAGCCGGGAATTTGGCAGCGGCGGACGGCTGATTGGCAAGCGGCTGGCCGCCCGTCTGGGCATCCCCTGCTATGACCGGACGATCATCCAGAAGACCTCGGAAAAGAGCGGGCTGTCCCCCGACTTCATTGCCCGGGCAGAGGAGCGGGCCCGCAGCCGGTTTCATCTGTCCTTGGCCCCTGTGGGGGTGGGGGCGCCTGCCCTGGCCCACCAGGGAGTGCCGGTGAGCCACCAGGCCTTTTTCGCTCAGTCTGAGGTGATCCGAGAGCTGGCCAGCGAGGGTCCCTGCGTCATTGTGGGCCGGTGCTCCGACTATGTGCTGGGGGAGCGGCCTGAGTGTCTGAAAGTTTTTATCCACGCCGACATGGCCAGCCGGGTGGAGCGGTGTGTGGAGGAGTATCACATTCCCTCCGACGACATGTCCCGGCGGATTGTCCAGATGGACAAGGGCCGGGCCAACTATTACAACTATTACACTGGGCATACCTGGGGCGATATGCGCCGCTACGACTTGACATTGAATTCCGGCGTCACCGGCGTGGAGGGTGCGGTGGAATTGATTGTCGCCCTGGTCAGGGCCCGATCTGCTTTGGAGGTGGAGTAAATGAGCAAACCGAGGATTCAGGTGTCCGGAGGGCAGAAGCTGATTGAAAACTACATTGCTGCTGTCAACAGCGCGGGGGGCGAGGCTGTGGCCGCCTACTGTCCCCAGCCCGATTTGAGCTGTGACGGTCTGCTGCTGTGCGGCGGCGGTGATATTGAGTGTACCCTGTACGGCCAGGAGGACCGGGGGTCTCAGCCCCCGGACCGAGACCGGGACAAGGCGGAAATTGACCTCTTTCAGAAGTTTTACCAGGCGGGCAAGCCCATTTTAGGGATCTGCCGCGGGATGCAGATGATCAATATTCTGCTGGGGGGCACCATGATTCAGGATATGCCGGCCCAGCAGCAGATCTTCCACGCCTCCTCCCAGGGGGATATGATTCATCCCGCCCGCACTTTGGAGGGCTCTGCGCTCTGCCAGATGTATGGCCCGCTGTTCCATGTCAACAGCCACCACCACCAGGCGGTGGACCAGCTGGGCAAGGGGCTGCGGATCACCGCGTGGTCGGAGAGCGGCGTGCCCGAAGGGCTGGATCTGCCGGGCTATCCCCTGCTGGGCGTCCAATTTCATCCGGAGCGGATGACCTGCTCTTTCCGCCGCCCCGACACCGCTGACGGCGCCCCCATCTTCTCCTGGCTGATTGCCCAATGTCAGGGTGGATGAGAAAGGAATAGACGAATGAGAAACACTGCTTGCTGGCGCCGCACGGCGCCCCTGCTGGCTGCGGCCTGTCTGTTGTCTCTGATGCCGGTGCAGGCCGCCATGCCAGAGGGGGAACCCAATTGGCCCAGCAGCCAAGTTCAGCCGTTCCAGAGGGAGGGTGCCCCCGCCAGTCGTGAACTGCCGGAGGAAGATTCCGCTTGGCTGGCCCTGCCCAATGGCCGGGAAGACCGGCTGGAGCGATACCGCCTTTGGGCGGAAGGGCACCCGGATGAGGGGTTGGAGCGGGTGATTCTTCAAGTAAATCTGGACCTGGACCAGCCTGCGTATGACAATCCGCGGACGGTGGAGGACCCGGCCAGCCTGACTGTGCTGGTGAACAAGCACAACAGGCTGCCTGAGGGTTACGTCCCAGAATTGGAGGCGCTGGGGGCGGCCTATGGCAGCGGCTCATTGCGGCCAGAGGCGGCCCGGGCCTTCCGCGCTATGGCAGATGCGGCCCGAGAGGAGGGGATTGCCCTGCGCAGCGTATCCGCTTACCGCTCCTTTCTCCACCAGCAGAATACCTATGACCGCTACCTGAAACAGTACCAGCAGAAAACTGTGGACCGTTTTTCTGCCCGCCCCGGCTTTTCAGAGCATCAGACTGGCCTGGCTCTGGATATCAATGCGGCCAGCGGCAGGGCCGGCTTTGAGGCGACTCCCGCCTTTGCGTGGCTGAAGGAACACTGTGCGCAGTACGGCTTTATTCTCCGGTATGACCAGGGGAAGGAGGCTGTCACCGGTTACCGCTTTGAGCCCTGGCATTACCGCTATGTGGGACAAGAGATAGCCCAGGTATGTATGGAGCAGGGACTAAGCTATGAGGAGTATTTGGCCCTCGGGCCGGACCTGCTGTCTTGTCCGGAGGTAATCCCAGGGCCGGAGGCGGATGCGGCGCCAGAGCCGTTCCCGGTCCCTATTTTTGAAGGTGTCCCCATTGAGGTATAAACAAAGAAGTTCCGGCCCGGAGGGCCGGAACTTCTGTATTTTAAAGGGATTGGGGCAGGGAGTCGTCCTCCCGTACCCAGTCCTCCACATGGACTACAGAGTATTCTCTCTCTGTGTTGCGGATGACCACCCGTTTGATGCCGGCATTGATGATCAGCCGGCGGCACATCGAACAGGAGGTGGAACCGGGGATCAGCTCCCCTGTTTTAGGGTCTTTGCAGACCATGTAGAGGGTGGCGCCCAACACCTCGCTGCGCGCGGCGGAGATGATGGCGTTGGCCTCGGCGTGGACGGAGCGGCACAGCTCATATCGCTCCCCCGAGGGGATGTTCATGGCCTCCCGGGTGCAGTAACCCAGGTCCATGCAGTTCTTTCGCCCCCGGGGGGCGCCGTTGTAGCCGCTGGAGACGATTTCGTCGTGTTGGACGATGATGGCGCCATAACACCGACGCAGACAGGTGGAACGCTCTAAAACGGTTTCGGCGATATCCAAGTAGTAGTTCTCTTTGTCGATGCGCTTCATAGGAGACCCTCCCAGTCTGATTGTCTAGGCGCTGTTTGAAAAATGGAACTATGCCCAACGGCGAGAAATTTTTTCGCCAGAGGAAGCCAATTTGACGCAGGAATACTGGATGTATTTCAAGGAAAATTGGCAAAGCATGGCGGAAAAAGAGCCGGCGTTTGGGCAT
>CAPGBJ010000027.1 GCA_948616425.1 uncultured Oscillospiraceae bacterium | reverse complement strand
GACCATTTTCACCATTTTTATAAGGAGGAACTTATCTATGGAAACCTACGGTCTGGAAAAGTACGGCATTACCGGGATTCAGGAAATTGTCTACAATCCCACCTACGAGCAGCTCTTTGAGGCGGAGATGGACCCCACTCTGGAAGGCTATGAAAAGGGACAGATGACCGAGCTGGGCGCGGTCAACGTGATGACCGGCATCTATACGGGCCGCTCCCCCAAGGACAAGTTCATCGTGATGGACGAGAACTCCAAGGACACCGTGTGGTGGACCTCCGATGAGTTCAAGAACGACAATAAGCCCGCTTCCCAGGAGGCGTGGGAGGCCTGCAAGGCCCTGGCCATCCAGGAGCTGTCCAATAAGAAACTCTATGTCATGGACGTGTTCTGCGGCACCAACAAGGATACCCGCATGGCTATCCGCTTCATCATGGAAGTGGCATGGCAGGCCCACTTCGTCAAGAACATGTTTATTGCCCCCACCGAGGAGGAGCTGAAGAACTTCAAGCCCGATTTCATCTCCTACAACGCCTCCAAGGCCAAGGTGGAGAACTTCAAAGAGCTGGGCCTGAACTCTGAGACGGCCGCCATTTTCAACATCACCTCTCGTGAACAGGTCATCCTCAACACCTGGTACGGCGGCGAGATGAAGAAGGGCATGTTCTCCATGATGAACTACTACCTGCCCCTGAAGGGCATCGCCTCCATGCACTGCTCCGCCAACACCGACATGAACGGCGAGAACACCGCCATCTTCTTCGGCCTGTCCGGCACCGGCAAGACCACCCTGTCCACCGACCCCAAGCGCCTGCTCATCGGCGACGACGAGCACGGCTGGGACGACGAGGGCGTGTTCAACTTCGAGGGCGGCTGCTACGCCAAGGTCATCAACCTGGACAAGGACGCCGAGCCCGACATCTACAACGCCATCCGCCGCAACGCCCTGCTGGAGAACGTCACCGTGGACGGCGAAGGCAAGATCGACTTTGCTGACAAGTCCGTCACCGAGAATACCCGCGTCTCCTACCCCATCGACCACATCGAGAAGATTGTGAAGCCCATCTCCCGCGGTCCCGCCGCCAAGAACGTGATCTTCCTGTCCGCTGACGCCTTCGGCGTGCTGCCCCCCGTGTCCATCCTGACCCCGGAGCAGACCCAGTACTACTTCCTGTCCGGCTTCACCTCCAAGCTGGCCGGCACCGAGCGGGGCATCACCGAGCCCACCCCCACCTTCTCCGCCTGCTTCGGCCAGGCCTTCCTGGAGCTGCACCCCACCAAGTACGGCGAGGAGCTGGTCAAGCGCATGGAGAAGTCCGGCGCCAAGGCCTACCTGGTGAACACCGGCTGGAACGGCACCGGCAAGCGCATCTCCATCAAGGACACCCGCGGCATCATCGATGCCATCCTGGACGGCTCCATCCTCAAGGCCGAGACCAAGACCATCCCCTACTTCGGCTTCGAGGTGCCCACCTCCCTGCCCGGCGTTGACCCCGCCATCCTGGACCCCCGGGACACCTACGCCGACGCCGCCGAGTGGGACACCAAGGCCAAGGACCTGGCCGGCCGCTTCGTGAAGAACTTTGTCAAGTACACCGGCAACGACGCCGGCAAGGCCCTGGTGGCCGCCGGCCCCAAGGTGGACTGATCCTCCGACACACAAGAACAGGACGCTTTAAGCGTCCTGTTCTTCTTTTTAGAAGCCCTTCCCAAACCGGCCCATCTGTGCCGCAAGTGGCTCAGCTTCTTCCAACTATCTCACGGAATATGCCGGCCGGGCTGCTGGACTCAGCTGGGAAAACGGTTCCATCATCCTTTCCATCCCTCTGTCAGCAATCGTTCCCCCTCCGGGGCAGGGTCGTCAGGGTGGACAGCCATATAATACAAAACTCACATATCGTCTCCCTACTCCTGTCTGGCTGGAACAAAAAGTTGTATGTTTCTATGCACACAATCCCCCATTCATGGGGATATCAGTGGTCACACCAGGGTTACCATCGGTGCGGCACCGGGCTCGGCGGCACAGACAGAGAATAGTCCCACATTGACAGCCCCTCTTTTAGAGTGCTATAATTTCTCTATCTCACACAAGGAGGAATTCCCATGGGATTATTCAAAAAGAAAAAACCGGATCGGGCTCCGGAGGAGAAAAAATCACCTTTGGACGAGATGGACCCCACCATCCGCCCTGGCGGGGTGTTTATGGTTCAGCTGCTGATGAAGGACAAGTGCGAGATGCCCAGCACCGAACGGATGACTGAAGTGCTGGAACGCCACATTGGCCGGGTGGAGGCGGCTCGGCCCACCGACAAAATGGCTGACACCATGACGGACATCGCCCTCTTCGCCGCTATGGATCACATCGCCAAGTTCAGCAACGGACAGGGTCCGGTGCAAGTATCCATCATGCCCTGCGACACCTTTTATCCGGAGAAGATTGACGAGATGAGGCGCAGCCAGATGTGGGACTGCCAGGAGGACCGGGACCGCATTCTGTCCGAGTGCAAATACTGCGTCTTTGCCAACGACATACTCACCGGGGCCTTGGACCCCCTGGAGCGGGCCAACTTCGATATGGACTACCTGGAAGCTCTGTTGGAGCTCTTCCCCACCTGTGAGGCGGTGTACTCCCTCAACTCAGGCAAGCTGATCCTGGCGGATACTGTCCGGGAGAAATCCTATACCGGCCTGGACCGGTACATCCACTATGTCGTCAACGCTCGCTTCTTCAACATCCAGGGCTCCAATGACTATGTGGTGGACACCCTGGGGATGAGCCTGCTGTACATTGAGGACTTGCAGTACCACTTCCACGACATGGACCCCAACTGGGTGGTTCGTCATGCCTACGCCATCTCCTCCTACATCCTGGAAAACAGCCGGCCCATCAAGGACGGGGACACGGTGGACGGCGTGACGGACGGAATGGTGGACCAAAACCTCCAGTGGAAATGCCGCTTTGAGGACGCGATGATCAACCCGGGCCGGCCGGTGCTGGACGTCCACATGGGCCAGTACGCCGCCGGGGGACGGTAATCTCCAACCGCTTACTGCGCCGCAGGGTCAAAATCTTCCCTTCTACGTTTTTTCTTTTTCCAGCGGTATACAAAATACCGGGCATCCCTCCGCCGCCGGAGAGGCGACACACTGGGGGAGCGGCACCTCTATCCCCTCCTGTGTCAGACACCAGTCCCGAAGGGGACGGGCGGCACGGGCCCTATGCATCCAGTCCCCATCCAGAAAGCAGTCCCCCGACTGGCGGCGCGCCTCGCCCTGCTGGATGAGCGCGCGCCACAGGCGGCCTCTCCAGCCCTTCTCCCCCGCGAACAGACTGCGCAGGGGCTTTGGCGCGCCCTCCCTCAGCTGCCACACATCTCCCCAGCGCACCCGTGCGGGACCTCCATCCCCTCGCACTTCTTGACCACGGAAACGCAGACTGAGAACGCCGTCCTGAAGAAGGGCGGTCTCCCCTGTCAGTTCCCCTGACCATGCCACGAAAGGTTTCGCCGCCTCCCGGCGGGCAGCCAACTCCAGGCAGGCAGCCCAGTAGACCTCCCGCCCCCACCTTCTTCCCCAGCTCTGCGCCAGCCGAGCATAGTATCTGTTGATCCACTTTCCACCCAAGCCGGCCCCCTCCAGCTGGGGCCACGACAGGGTATATGTCAGCACCGGTTCCCCTTCCAGATACAGCGTTCGCTTTTCTTCCTTCCAGATGACCTGCACTTCCTTCTGTTCCCCCACTGAGCGCCCCCCTCTCCTCGTTTTTCCATCCTATGCCTGACCTTGTAAGGCGGTGCGCTTTACCATCCCGCAGCCTGATTTTCTGCAATTTTTGCTTTTTCGAGTTTACCTTTTGAAATCAGTGTGTTAAAATAGATAAAAATACAGAGAGGCGGGTATGTCAGCATGTCGAAATTTTTGGATAAGCAGAGCAGCGACGCCCTATATCGAGCGATTGTCAGCATCCAAGATGAGGAAGAGTGCCGCAAATTTTTAGAGGATCTTTGCACCGTCTCCGAGTTGAAGGCGATGGCCCAGCGAATGGACGTAGCTCTACTACTGGACGAAGGGCTGATCTACAGCGAAATTCTGGAAAAGACCGGAGCCTCTAGCGCCACCATCAGCCGGGTAAATCGGTGCCTTCATTACGGGGCGGGGGGCTATAAGACCATTGTCCCCCGCCTGAAAGCGGAACAATCATGAGCAGCTACGACTTTCTGGCCGGCTGCTACGACCGTCTAACCTATGATGTGGATTATGCCGCCTGGGCCGACTACATCGAAAAACACTTCGCCCAATTCCCCTTGACGGGCAAGACCGTGCTGGACCTGGCCTGCGGCACCGGTTCTCTCACCCGGGAGTTGGCCCTGCGGGGATATGAGATGATTGGTGTGGACCAGTCCCCAGAGATGCTGGCCGAGGCGGCGGACAAAAACCGGGGCATTGCCCCCATCGAACCCATCTTTCTGTGTCAATCCATGGAAAAGCTGGATCTCTATGGCACCATTGACGCCTGTGTGTGCTGTCTGGACAGCGTCAACTATGTCACTGATCCCAAAAAGCTGGCCAGGGCTTTCCAGCGGGTCCACCTGTTCCTTATGCCGGGGGGCCTGTTTCTCTTTGACATCAACTCCCCTGAAAAGCTGGAGAACCTAGACGGCCAGGTCTTTCTGGACGAGACCGAGGACACCTTCTGCGTGTGGAGGGCGGAGTTCACAAGGCGCAGCCGAATCTGCTCCTACTTCATGGACATTTTCCGGCTGGACTCAGCCACTGGCCAGTGGGCCCGGGGAGAGGAACTCCACCGGGAGCGGGCCTACACCACAGATGAACTCACCAGTATGCTGAATGGGGCCGGTTTTGTGGATGTAAGGACCTGGGGCGAGCTGAAAATGCGTCCCCCCAGGAGAGGTGAGCAGCGCATCTTTTTGACCGCAAGAAAGGACACTTGACCAATGACCAACGAAATTGTCAGAGCGATTACAGCTGACGGCCTGGTAAAGGCTGCCGCCATCACCGGCCGGGATATTGTGGAGCGGGCCCGGAACGTCCATAAGCTCCTGCCTATGGGCACCGCCGCTCTGGGCCGTGCCCTTATGGGGGCTTCCCTCATGGGCGACATGCTCAAGGAGGAAAAGGGGGCCCTCACCCTTCAAATTAAGGGCGGCGGACCCCTGGGTACCATTCTGGCCGTCTCCGACTGGGAGGGCAACGTGCGGGGCTACGTCCAGAATCCCCAGGTAGATTTGATCGAACAGCGTCCAGGCAAGCTGGACGTGGGCCGGGCTGTCGGGACAGAGGGCACCCTCACCGTCATCAAAGACATCGGCCTGAAGGAACCCTATGTGGGGTCCATCGGCCTGTTCTCCGGAGAGATTGCCGACGATTTGGCCATGTACTTTGTGGAGAGTGAACAAATTCCCACCGCCTGTGCCCTGGGGGTACTGGTGGGCCTGGACCAGTCCGTCACCGCTGCGGGGGGCTATATCATCCAGCTGCTGCCCGGGGCCAGTGAGGACATAATTGAAAAGATTGAGTCGGGCGTGCGGACCACAGGTTCTGTCAGCTCCGCCCTGGCTGGCGGCCTGGACGGAGAAGGCCTGCTGCGGACCGTTTTGTCTGACTTTAACTTGGAGATTTTAGAGCGGCACCCGGTGGAGTACCGGTGTTACTGCTCCCGAGAACGAGTGAGCCGCGCCCTGATCAGCATGGGAAAAAAGGACTTGTCAGAGCTGATTGCGGAGCAGGGGCAGGCGGAGCTGACCTGTCAGTTTTGCGACGAGGTGTACCTCTTTTCCAAAGAGGAATTAGAGACGCTGCTCTCTGAGATGTAGCGCAAGATCTTCTAATGGTCGGCCCCTATTACCGCTCCCCTGCTCCTTCTGTCAGGCGGATCCCTCCCCTAGAGGGGAGCGGCAGAGAGCACCGTTTGTCTCCTCAAAAATGTGAAACACCGCATATATTTGCGGTGTTTTTCATTGGGTTCGGAAACCACCGGCTTGGCCGTTGGTTTCCGGACCCAACAAAGGGCGGCTGGTACATAACCAGCCGCCCTTTTCATGAACAGGTTTTCAGGTCATTCCTTCACATAGTCCACATGGAGCAGCTCATGTCGGTGCTCCTCAGAGTAGTCCTTCAGGAAGGCCCCCACCACCGGATTGCGTTCAGCCCGCTTGAAGGGTGCAGATCGGTCCAGGGCATACAGGCCCTCAGCCCGCTCCTCCTTGTCCTGCATCATGGCGTGGGGCTGTCCCGCTCCACCTACACAGCCGCCCTGGCAGGTCATAACTTCCACCAGATCAAAGTAGGCGTTGCCCGCCTCGATCTCCTGAAGCAGCTTCTGCGCGTTGGCCAGGCCATGGACAATCGCCAGATGGACATCCCGGTCCCCCACCTTAATAACGGCCACCCGAATGGCTCGGTTGCCCCGGAGGGGGGAGTACTTCAGTTCCCGCAACACATTTTTAGACTTGTCGGGCAGACAAAACCGTACCACTGCCTCGGCCACGCCGCCGGTGGTGCCGTAGATGGTGCCTGCACCCGAACCCAGGCCGAAGGGCAGGTCGGGGGACTCATACTCCAGTTTGGTCAGCTGGATACCGGATTCCTGAACCATCTTGATGATCTCCTTGGTGGTCAGCACCAGATCCACCGCCGGGGTACCGTCTGGCTGGAGGAACTCCGGCCGAGCGGCCTCCATCTTCTTGGCCGTACAGGGCATAATGGCAATGTGATAGGTGGCGCGGCCGTCCTCCTCATCCTTCTTAGCGTACTTCTCCTTGAGGATTGAGGCAAACATCTGCATGGGGGACTTGCAGGTGGAGATATGCTTCAGATATTTGGAATTTTCGTTCTCCAAATATTTCACCCAGGCAGGGCAGCAGGAGGTAAACATAGGGAACGGTCCCCCTTTTTCCAGCCGCTGAAGGAACTCGGTGCCCTCCTCAATGGTAGTAAAGTCGGCGCCAAAGGTAGTATCGTAGACTTCGTCCACCCCCATTAGCTTCAGTGCAGTGACCAGCTGGTCCAGGGCATTCTGGCCGGGCTCAAGGCCGAAGGCCTCGCCCACTGCCACCCGGACCGCGGGTGCGATCTGGACCACCACCCGCTTCTTGGGGTCGTGGATGGCCCGCCAAGCGTCGCCGATCTCATTTTTCACGGTGATGGCCCCGGTGGGACAGACAGCGGAACACTGGCCGCAGCTGATACAGTGGGTCTGATCCAGGGGCCGGTCAAAAGCGGGGGACACACTCATGTTATAGCCCCGGTGGGTAAAGTCAATGATGTGCATCCCAATATTTTCGCTGCACACCCGGACACAGTCGCCGCACAGGATGCACTTGCTGGGATCTCGAATCACAGCGGGGCTGGAGATATCAATCTCCTTCTCCTCCCGACTGTCTCCAAAGCGGACACGGTGGATGCCAAACTGGACGGCCAGGGCCTGGAGGTGACAGTCTCCGCTCTTTTCACAGGTGGTGCAGGAGCAGTTGTGAGAAGCCAACATCAGCTCTAAAATCATCCGCCGATGCTTCAACAGCCGGGCGGTATTGGTCCTGATTTTCAACCCGTCCCGGGGCTGCATAGAGCAGGAAGTCTCAATCTTCCCCCGTTCGTCCTCCACCACGCACATCCGGCAGGCGCCGTAGACCGACAGGTCGGAGTAGTAGCAGAAGGTGGGCATCTCAATGCCCGCTTTTCGGATGACGGACAAGACATTAGGCTCCCCGTCGAAGGGGACCCTCTGGCCGTCGATGTACATGATTCCCTTTGCCATACCGCTCACTCCTCCCGAATGGCGCCGAAGGGACAGCAGCCCCAGCACGCGCCGCACTTGATACACTTCTCTGTGTCGATGACATGGGGCATCCGAATCTGGCCTGTAATTGCCTCCATGGGACACTGCTTCATACATTTGCCGCAGCCCTTACACAGCTCCGGATCAATCTGGAGCACCTTCTTGCGGCCGTTGCAGTGGGGGCAATGCTTGTCCACCACATGGGCCAGATACTCATCCCGGAAGTATTTCAGAGTGCTCTGCACCGGTTTGCAGGCCGACTGGCCCAGACCGCACAGGGCAGTCTCACTGATGGTGGAGGACAGCTCCTCCAGCAGGTCCAGATCCTCCAAAGACCCCTCGTTGTTGACGATACGGGTGAGGATCTCCAGCATCCGGCGGGTGCCCTCCCGGCAGGGGACGCACTTGCCGCAGGACTCGTTCTGGGTAAAGTTCATGAAGAACCGGGCCACCTCTACCATGCAGGTGTCCTCATCCATGACCACAAGACCGCCGGAACCGATCATGGCCCCTAGCTTTTTCAGCGAGTCAAAGTCCAGGGGCATGTCCAAGTGCTCCTCAGTGAGGCAGCCGCCGGAGGGGCCGCCGATCTGAACAGCTTTAAACTTCTTGCCGTCCTTGATGCCACCGCCGATGTCGAAGATAATCTGCCGCAAAGTGGCGCCCATAGGCACCTCGATCAGGCCGGTATTCACCACGTTGCCGGTGAGGGCAAACGCCTTGGTGCCAGGAGAACTCTCGGTGCCGATGGACTTAAACCACGCGGCCCCCTTGCGGATAATCAGGGGCACAGCGGAGAAGGTCTCCACATTGTTCAGCACTGTGGGCTGGGCCCACAGACCGTGCTCCACTGTCCGCGGGGGCTTGACCCGAGGCATACCCCGGTTGCCCTCAATGGAGGCGGTGAGGGCAGACCCCTCGCCGCAGACAAAGGCGCCCGCGCCCCGGTTCACGTTGAGGTGGAAAGAGAAGTCGGTGCCCAGGATGTGGTCCCCCAGCAGGTTCATCTCCTCCGCCTTGGCAATGGCGGTCTTCAGCCGGGCCACCGCCAGGGGGTATTCGGCCCGGACATAGATATAGCCCTCGTCGCTGCCCGCCCCCAGGGCGGCAATGAGCATCCCCTCAATGATGGAGTGGGGGTTCCCCTCCATGATGGAGCGGTCCATAAAGGCGCCGGGGTCCCCCTCGTCGCCGTTGCACACCACGTACTTCTTGCCCTTGGGCTGCTTGCGCACGCTGTCCCACTTCCGGCCGGCGGGGAAACCTCCGCCCCCCCGGCCCCGCAAGCCGGACTCCAGAATCTCCTTGCATATAGCCTCATCGGTCATTTCAAACAGGGCCTTCTCAAAGGCCGCATAGCCATCTTTTGCCAAGTATTCGTCGATATCCTCGGCGTCGGTGGTGCCGCAGTTCTCCAGGACAACACGGTGCTGTTTGTGGTAGAAGGGGATGTCACTGTGCTTGGGATACCGCACCCCGTCCAGCTCGTACAGCAGGCGCTCCACCACTTCTCCCTTGAGGATGGTCTTCTCAATAATCTCGTCGCAGTCCTCCAGCTGGACATGGGTATAGAG
>CAPGBJ010000026.1 GCA_948616425.1 uncultured Oscillospiraceae bacterium | reverse complement strand
GGCAAAGTCCGCTTTGCTCCGACGATTTTTTATCAAAATCGTCATCCGCTCCGCTCCCTTGCTCCTCCTCTCCAAATCGAACCCGCTGCGCTGGGCTTCGATTTGGTTTTGGGCCTAAACCTGAAAGAGGCCCGGTTTTGACTGTTCTCTCTACCACGTCGGAGCAAAGTGTGCTTTGCTCCGACGATTTTTTATCAAAATCGTCATCCGCTCCGCTCCCTTGCTCCTCCTTTCCAAATCGAACCCGCTGCGCTGAGCTTCGATTTGGTTTTGGGCCTAGACCTGAAAGAGGTCCGGTTTTGACTGTTTTTTTCACCACGTCGAGGCAAAGTCCGCTTTGCTCCAGTATTTTTCTGTGTAAATACCATATTCCTCTGGCTCCTCTCTCTCCATCAGAAACCCACCTTTACACTCTGATTTGGGGCGCGCTGGTGCTCTACGATACCAAAGGGTACTTCCATCTACTTGACTTTCTTTCTCTTCCCCCTCTTTTCCTTAAAGGGGGATTTTTTGCTGTCTATATTCTGGTTTGACTTTCTGTAGGGGGAGGTGATATGCACAGACCCTTGGGGGACCGGGTCAGCTTCCTGCACGGGGAGTCAGAAAAGCGCGGATATAGAACATTAGTTCTATATCCGCGCTTAGAATACTACGATTTTTCCACGCTGTCAACAGGGGTTTCGGCAGATTTATGCCCGTCGGTCCCTATAAACCGGACTGACAAGACAGGGCGCAGCCACTGGCCGCCATCTCTCAGAGAGTAAAAAAGTCCTCCGGCTTTGAGCCGGAGGACCTGTCCATATTGATTTAAAAATATTTTTTCACACCGTCAGGGGCCAGAGATGCGTCGTCACTGATGGTAATGGTAAACTTGATGTTGTGTTTCTCCCCGAACTTATTCA
Source organism: uncultured Oscillospiraceae bacterium (assembly GCA_948616425.1). GTDB lineage: Bacteria > Bacillota > Clostridia > Oscillospirales > Oscillospiraceae > Lawsonibacter. Next base: position 14,291 of record CAPGBJ010000026.1, on the reverse strand, counting down.
GCCAGTCCAAGAATTTCTCAGTCTCGTGGTCACACTCGCCGCCCACGATTTTGGTCAGACTGTCGATAAAGACGTGGGTAATATCGTAATTGCCGGCGTACAGACCGCTGATGAATCCCTTCAGAGCGGTATAGTTGGCGATATCATAATCGCTGGCTTCCACCAGACGGATGTGGTAATGGATATCGAAGGTCAGCTTATTGCCTTTCTCGATACAGACAACGCTGCCGTGCTCTGTCTGAACGGCGCTGTTGATCATCTCGATGACATTTTTAGTTTTGCCGGAGCCCTTCTTGCCCATGATAACGCGAATCATGTGTATCACTCCTTATCAATTTGACATAGGGGGTGCGCCCTCTGTTTATTTATACTTTACCATATCACAGAGTTTATTTCAACTAAAATAATTGTGAATTTTTAAAATGCTCCCCCTTCCGGGGGAGCATTCGATTTACAGTTTGGCTTCTAACTCCGCTCTCATATCCTCATAGCCAGGTTTCCCCAAGAGGGCAAACATGTTCTTCTTATACGCCTCCACGCCGGGCTGATCAAAGGGATTGACCTCCAGCAGATAGCCGGACAGCCCGCAGACATATTCAAAGAAATAGATGAGATATCCCACAACAGAAGCACTGATGGCAGGCAGCTCAACCAGCACATTGGGCACTCCGCCGTCCACATGGGCCAGAATCGTGCCCCGCATGGCCTGCTCCGCCACAAAGGCCAGCGGTTTGCCAGACAGGAAATTCAGCCCGTCCACATTGGCCGGGTCGTCAGGGATGGTGAATTCACCCTTGGGGGCGAACTTCACCACGGTCTCAAACATCAGTCGCTCCCCCTGCTGGATATACTGACCCATGGAGTGGAGATCAGCGGTAAATTCCACGCTTGCAGGGAACAGTCCCTTGCCCTCCTTGCCTTCGCTCTCACCGTAGAGCTGCTTCCACCACTCGGCAAAGAAGCGGAAATTCGGCTCGTAGCAGGCCAGCAATTCCACCTTTTTCCCCGCCTGGTACAGGGCGTGGCGGGCGGCAGCATATTGCCAGGCCAGGTTGTCCAGCCCCCCTACCGCCAGCTCCTCCATGGCCTGACAGGCGCCGCCCATCAGCTGGGTGATGTCCACGCCGGCCACCGCGATGGGCAACAGGCCTACAGCAGTGAGGACCGAGTACCGGCCGCCCACATCGTCGGGTACTACAAACTCCTCATAGCCCTCGGTGTCGGCCAGACCCTTCAGCGCGCCTCGCGCCTTGTCAGTAGTGGCGTAGATACGCTCCTTGGCCCCTTCCTTTCCATATTTCTCCTCCAGCATCGCCTTGAAGATACGGAAGGCCACAGCTGGTTCAGTTGTGGTACCAGATTTAGAGATAATATTGACGGAGAAGTCCCGGTCACCGATCAGCTGGATCAGTTCCAACAGGGCGTCGGTCGACAATCCGTTTCCAGCAAAGAAGATGTCGGGAGTCTCTTTCTGTTTGAGATTGTAGTGGGGGGAACACAGCAGCTCAATTACCGCACGAGCCCCCAGGTAAGAGCCGCCGATCCCGATGACCACCAGCACTTTGGACTGCTTTTGAATTTTAGCCGCAGCCCTTTGAATTCGGGAGAACTCCTCCTTATCGTAGTCTTGGGGCAACCTCACCCATCCGGTGAAATCGCCGCCCGGCCCGCTGTGATCGGCCAACATCTGAGCCGCCTGGGCCAGCTTCTCCTGCCGACTGACAAGGTAGTCCTCTGGAATAAACCCGTTTAGCTTGGAAAGATTGAGTGTTAACATGGAACATTCCTCCTCTGAAAGAATGGGATATTACACATCTCATTATAACACACTTTACGCTGTTTTTCATGGGAAATTTTGCCTTCCAGGCAAATAGCAAATTTTTCTGGAAATATTTAAAAAAATTGGTTCAGACTATTGACAAAACAGGTCAAGCCAGATATAATAATTTTTGCTGTTCGGACGATTAGCTCAGCTGGTAGAGCATCCGCTTGACGTGCGGGAGGTCACAGGTTCAAGTCCTGTATCGTCCACCACTTTTTAAACCGGAAAAGCACCGAAAACAATTGTTTTCGGTGCTTTTTTTGAATTGACGAGGGTATTTTGGAAACTTTCTTTTGGAAAGTCCAAAGTACCCCCGCCACTTTTGCACCCTATAATAATGACTTTTTTAGGGAAAAGAGCGGTGTTTCTCAGCTTTTCCGGCCCTTTATGAAAGCGCCAGCCGCTGTTTTGCGCCGACCGCAATTTGAACCACAGACAGGAAAAGATTTTATCCCCCATATCAAAGGGGACCGGGAGAGCTGTCATCAATGTCACCGCTTTTGATCTGAATGGTCACGTTCTCATTTTCACGCTGAAGGTCATCAAACAGTTCCAGCATGATCTCCACTGCTTCACTCATTTCAGACGGGATTTTTTCGATATTTTTCAGTACAATGGTAGTTGGGCACTCAAATGAGCAATCAAGGCAGTCCCAAAGCCCATCCATGTTATGCCCATAGTAATCTGGCAAATGGAACACCTCCTTAAAATATTCGTGCAATGTCCAATGAGTTTTGATTCCATCAAAATCTAACGTGATGTGATTCATAGCAAATTCTCCCACCTTATCTCATAAGAGGTTCAACAAGAATCATGGGCTGTAAACAAAAGTCTGTCATTTGAACAAAACAAATGACGACCATTTCCGAATTCGCCGGCATGACCAAAATCCCTTTCATACCGGGTTCCTCCAGGCTTTTCGGCGAGTCGACGGTCGAGACTTTGATCCATCATACCACCAATCATTGTTCCAGGCAACACGTCGGTTAGACCTCCGGGCCAGCTATGCCATCTCAACATAACCCAGTTTTTCCAAACCGCTCTTGACGAAGTCGTGGTAAGACGGTATGATTTGAGCAGTAAAACAAGGAGGGATCACCGATGACATATCAAGAAGTCTTACAGGCCGCCCGTACATGCAGTGGGCCCTACTGCAAGGTCTGCCCCGTGTGCAACGGCCGGGCCTGCAAAAACACCATGCCCGGGCCCGGTTCCAAGGGCACTGGTACCGTCGCCGCCCGGAACTATGACGCTTGGCAGGACGTGTGCCTGAACATGGACACCATCTGCGCCAACGGCCCGGCAGACACCCGCTTTACACTCTTCGGCCAGACCTACGATCTGCCTGTCTTTGCCGGTCCAGTGGGGGCGGTAAAGCTCCACTATGGCGACAAATTTACCGACCAGGCTTACAATGAAATTTTGGTGCCCGCCTGTGCCCAGGCCGGCATTGCCGCCTTCACTGGCGACGGCACTGACCCCGCCGTCTTTGCCGCGGCATCCAAGGCCATCGGGAAAAACGGCGGCAAAGGCATTCCCACCGTGAAGCCCTGGGACCGGGATACCCTCTTTGCCAAGCTGGACCAGGGCAAGTCCTCTGGAGCCCAGATGTTTGCCATGGATATCGACGCCGCTGGCCTGCCCTTTCTCAAAGGCTTGAATCCCCCTGCCGGCTCCAAGACGGTGGCTGAGCTGCGGGAGGTCATCGAATACGCCGGGGTGCCCTTTATCCTCAAGGGTATTATGACCGTCAAGGGGGCCCGGAAAGCCCTGGAGGCCGGAGCTGCCGGCATTGTCGTGTCCAACCACGGCGGTCGGGTTCAGGACGGCGTCCCCGCTACCGCTGAGGTCCTCCCCGCCATTGCGGAGGCGGTGAAGGGCCAGCTGGTGGTCATGGTGGACGGTGGCATCCGCACTGGCGTAGATGTGTGCAAGGCCCTGGCGCTGGGGGCTGACGCATGTATTTTGGCCCGGCCCTATGTCACAGCCGTCTACGGCGGCGGCGCCGAGGGCGTAAAGGTACTTACCGAAAAGATCAAAGCCGAGCTGGCCGACACCATGGCCATGTGCGGTGTCCACTCCCTGGCGGAGATTTCCAGAGATATGATATTTTAATACGCAGGGCGGGGGCCAACCCCCGCCTTTTTTCTTTTTACTTGCAGCAATTCTCCGGTTTGAAACGTCTATATGGGTGAAAGGAGGTGGCCCCTATGTCTCCAATATCCAACCGGCCGGTGGATTGGGAGGAACTTGTTGTACAGAATGAAAACCGCCTGTATCGGGCGGCGCTGGCCATCCTCGGTCACCCCCAGGAGGCGGAGGACGCCGTGCAGGACACCTTTGTCCGGTATCTGGAGAGGGCCCCCCAGAACCTGGAGTATCCCGCCGCCTGGCTCCTTCGAGTACTGGTAAACGGCTGCAAGAGCCGGCTCCGCCTGGCCTGGCGGCGGGTGGACCCCTTGCCGGACACCCTCTCCGCCCCCGGCCCGGAGGAATACCAGGAGCTGGAGGAGTTGTTTTCCCTCCCGCCAGAGGACCGGGCGGTGATCCACCTGTACTACTACGAGGGGTACTCCACCGAGGAGATCGCCCGGATACTGGGCTGCCGTCCCGGGACGGTGCGGTCCCGCCTTTCCCGAGCCCGGGACAAGCTGAGGAAGCTGTTAGCGGAATAGACAGTAAGGAGAATTTTAATGAAATACTACAAATCGTATATGGACCGACAGCAGATTTCTCCCGCAGTCCACAAAACGCTGATTCATCTGGAGACACGGAAAAAGTCCGGCCGCCTCTGGACGAAATACGGAGCCCTGGCCGCCTGCGCCGCCCTCATCATCGGGGTGGGGGTGTGGCGGTTGACCCCCTCTCCCGCCCGGGCCCCGACACAGTCCGGAAGTCAGCTCACCCTGGACCACTCCGGCGCGCTCCAGGATCACCCGCTTCAACCGGACGCCGCTCAGAGCGGCGCAGCGGACCCAGGTTTTGTGGTGAACAGCCCGGTGGAAGGCGACAAGCTGATGTTCCCCATGATTCCCAGCATCGACTATCCGGATATCACCGACCAGCCCGACGTGGCGGCCTCCCGGGCCTACGCCCCAGGGAGCTTTACCGTGGATTTGACAAAGGGGGATATCCAGACCATCTTCTGGGGCCCCGAGGGTAAGCCCGCGTCGGATCACCCCAAAGCGGAACAGGGCGACCTGCCCTGGATGCTGTTCTGGGACGGCTACGCCCTCTATGGCCGCGCCCTGTACGACGGCCAGGGCCAGCTGACCGAGCTGACCCTCTGGGGAGAGCAGGGCCAGGCCAGCTTTGACCTGGAGCTGCGGCTGGGAGCCCTGCCCTTCACCTGCTGCATCGACCTGAACCGGGGGGACCAAACCAGTGAATTTAACGGTGTGCAGGTGGCCGGCTGGAGCCAGACCTACGACCGGGACGGCGACGGCCAGAACGACTATATCTGCGGCAGCGAGTTTATGACCAAAAATGACATTGGTGTCCGCTTTGTGAACCAGAACAGTCTGATGCGGGCGGAGTATGTCCAGGACGGGGATATGGACCTGGGCGGCGCCCAGACCTTCAACGCCCTGTTTGTCCGTCAGGCCCTCACCAGCGGGCTGTACCTGGATCACCTGAAAACCGCCGATTCCGTCCCCGCCTGGCGGGACGAGGAGTTCTTCACCCTGGCCCAGGCCCGGCAGGAGGCGGACTTCGCCCCCTACCTGCCCGCTGCGGAGCCGGAGGACGACAGCGCCTACGCTGGCAACAAGGACTTTTATGGCCGCCTCAGCTATCAGGAGGGCAGCCAGAACAGGCTTTTCGTCCGCTGGAGCCGGGGCTATGACAATGTGGAGGTGGCTGTCTACCGGGAGGGATACCACTCTTATCATTTGGTCTCCCCCGATGCGCCGGAGACCTACGACCTGGGTCTCTACCCCATCCCCTGGTGTGACAGCGTGCCCGAGGAACACCGCGAGACGGTGAGCCACCCCGCCTTTCGGGCGGAGGACATGTCCCTGGCCATCGTGGAGGCCCGGGGCCACGAGAAGGACACCGGCGGGATGACCTATTCCTTCGACGTGCTCCACCCGGACGGGACCCTGGTCACCTACCGGTGCGACGGCATGTCCGCCCAGCAGGTCTGGTCCCTGGTGGAGGAGACGCTGTAGACAGACCGACGCCCCGTCTGGAGAAACAGACGGGGCGTTGACATAATTCTTAATTTTTTATGAATTGAGTTGTTTTCCTCTTGCCGAAGCAGGTCGAAGCGGGTATACTTGGAAGAAACGAAGTCGGGGAGGGCACTCCTTTGGAAGAGAGATACATCAATATGTCCCAGCAGTCTGGCGTACATAGGAGGGAACCACCCCGGCGACACACTGACGACTGGGAGGAGAAACCGCGGCGGCGCCCCCCCTCCCGTCAGGCCGCGCCCCCCCGCAGGCAGACTAGGGGCAGGCGTTCTCCGGTAGCGGCGGTGCTGATTGGATTTTACAAGGTTTTGGTGGTCGTCTCCGTCATCATCGTGGCAACCTATGCCGGGGTTCAGCTGATGGTCCGGCCCCCAGAACAGCAGCAGCTTCCCCCACCGCCCCAGAACATGGGGACAAGCAGCGGGGCCTCCGGTTCAAACGGTGGTACAACAGATGGAACGAAACCGGTAGATCCCACGGGGCTTACCCGCCGAGAGGGGGTCTATACCGTCTTTCTCGCCGCCACCGACAAGGCCGGCACCCTCACTGATGTGATGATGCTCCTGTGCTATGACACCAAGGAACAGACCGTGGGTGTCATCTCTATCCCCCGCGACACCCTGGTAGCCCGGGAGAAGGGGAAAAACCCCCACCTGGTCTACGGTGGAGGGGGTGTAGAACAGCGGATCAAAGACGTGTCCAACATGCTGGGCGTCCCCATCGACTGCTACGTCAAGGTCAACATCGAGGGCTTTGTCACACTGGTAGACTACCTGGGAGGCATTGACTTCTATATTCCCTGTTATATGGACTATGACGATCCCTATCAGGACCTGCACATCCACTACACCGAGGGGACGAGGCACCTGAATGGCCAGCAGGCCATGGAGGTAGCCCGGTTCCGAAAGAACAACGACGGCAGCGGCTACACCGATGTGGGCCGCACCCAGACCCAGCAGGCGCTTCTGGTGGCCCTGTCCAAAAAGGTGCTGTCCTGGAACAATATCACCAGGATTAACGGCTTTGTGGAGATTTTCAATGACAATGTGGATACCGACCTGTCTTTGAACGAGATGCTCTATTTCGCCAGTCAGGCCGTAAACCTAGACCCCTCCTCCGGCGTGGAGACGGCCACCCTCCCCGGCCGGGGGGATGGCGTCTACCACGGTTCCCGCTACTGCTATGAGCTGGACCCGGAGGGGACGCTGGACATTGTCAACCGCCTGATCAACCCCTACAACCGGGATTTGACGCTAAAAGACATGAATCTTGCCAAAGCAGAGCAGTATACCGGATAACATATGAGGTCCTCGGCTGACGCCGGGGACCTCATGTTCTTACTCAACGCCCAGGGTTTGGATCAGCAGGTTGCGCAGGGAAATGGCGCTCTGCCGGGTCATGACAATGGAGGCCACTGGCTGGGCGGCGGGGGCGGCCACATTTTCAATCCCGCCCTTGGCGGTCACAGTTATGGTATTCTCCATATATTTGTAAGCGACATCCAGCGTGACCTCCAGAATTTCCCCATCCTTGTCGGACACCTTGCGCAGGCCAAAGGAATTGGCATACTCCGGTTTCATGTGCAAAACTCCTCTCCTCCACCGGGATTATTTAGATCCGTCTGCCGTTGAGAACAGCCCCCGCCAGTCTGTCCCCCTCATAGCACACCTTCAGCGAGAAGAAAGGGGCGTCACGCCACAGCAGGTCTAAGAAGATAGCGTCCCCCTCCCAGTGGGGAATTTTTAAAAGCTGATCTCGAGGCAGCCACTCCAATACCCCCTCATCACACTCTTTCAGCACTCCGGTAAAAGCGTCAGCGGTGAAGAGGTGCATATACTCGGTGGGCCAGCGGTCTGAAACGAAGGTGACAACCCCGCGGTAGCGGTAGCTGGTGAGACGCAGCCCGGTCTCCTCCTCCACCTCCCGAAGCAGGCAGTCCTCGGGACTCTCCTTATCCTGAAATTTTCCCCCGATTCCAATCCACTTATCCTGGTTTAGGTCATTTTTCTTTTTCACCCGGTGGAGCATCAGGTACTCTTCGCCCCGCTGAATATAGCACAGGGTAGTGTTAATCATCATATCGCCTCGTTTCAGTGGCTTGTCATTTCAGCGGACCAGAAGCGGTGTACACCCTGTCTTGTCACCCTTCAATCAGGGCGACATCCGCTGTAAATCGCTCTCCATCCCGCAAATAGGTGAGGGACACAATATCCCCCGGGCCCCGGCCCAGCTTGAGCCGGGTCAAATCCTGGATGCCAGTGATGGGGACGCCGTTGGCCTCGGTGAGAACATCCCCCGCCCGCAGCCCCTGAGTCCAGGCGTCGCTGTCCTGCTCCACCTCCATCAGCTCCAGTCCGCCCCCCGGGAGGGGAACTGTGTTGACCGTAAAGCCAAACACGCCCGTTTTGATCTCCTCCCCGGCAATCAGCCGGTCAACCACATACTTCACCCGGGCGGAGGGGATGGCAAAGCCCAGACTTTCGGCGGAACCATCCTCCGTCACAATCTTAATGGTGTTGATACCCATCACCTGGCCGTTCTGGTTGAGGAGAGGGCCGCCGGAGTTGCCAAAGTTGATGGCGGCGCTGGTCTGGATCAGGATCATTGTGACTCCGTCCACCTTCACTTCCCGATCCAGAGAGGATACGATCCCATTGGTAAAGGTGGCGCGGTACCCCAGAGAGTCCCCTAGGGCCGCCACCGGCTCGCCGACGCGCAGGGTGTTGGAATCGCCGAATTGGGCGGGGGTCAGCCCCTCTGCCTCAATCTTCAGTACAGCCAGGTCCTCCACCGCGTCAAAGCCCACCAGGCTGGCCGGCAGCGTTCGATTGTCGTGGAGCAAAACATTGACCCGCCACGCGCCGGCCACCACGTGGGCGTTGGTGATGATATATCCGTCCTCCGTGAGGATCACGCCGCTGCCAGCACTATACCCCTTGGAGACGTGCGCCTCAATAGAGACGGCGGAGGGGACCGCCCGCTCATAGATCTGAACATAGTCCAGCTTCTCCCCCTGCGGGGGATAGAGGGGCACGGTTACCCCGGTGCCAGTCTCCGCCTGGGGAATGGTGGGCGGGTCGGTCTCATACTCGTCATCCCCGGTATAGAATTCCTCATCAATCGAGGGGAAGTAGTCCTGGATTGAGAACCTAGGGGTAACATACCGATCTAACAGGATTGTAGACAGGCAGATGGTCAGGATGAGAGACAGCAGCCCCAGAAACCAGGGCCATTTCCGCCTGCGCTTTCGGGTACGCAGCACCGGCCGGCGGGAGACCGCCTGGGGGATGCGGACAGCGGGCGGATCAGGGAAAGCTGGGGAGGACTGTTCCCAGAGGCCGCCCTTCCAAAGACCTTCATTTCGGTTGTCCATCATAACTCCCCCAGTGACAATAAATCAGCGATAAAACGCTCTGCACAGGGCGTCCTCTGCGCTGTCCCGTTCAAAATGTCGTCAGTCCGTGCGGAAGAAAACGGGCCGGCGACAGGCCCCGGTCTCATTGTAAGGCGGGGTCTATGCGCTACGCCAGCGTCAAGGTGAACTGAAATTGGGTCACCCCGTCCTCGCTGGTCACGGTGATATTTTCCTTCAGGTTGCCCAGGATTGTCTTCACAATATACAGGCCCAGGCCCACCCCCTCCCGGTCCATGGAGCGGGAGTAGTCCGCCTTGTGGAACCGCTCAAAGAGGAGAGGCAGCTCGTCTGGCGGGATGGTCGCCCCCAGATTGCGGATGGCAGTGTGGGCCTTCCCGTCCTTCTTGGTGATCTGGACGGTGATAGCGGTGCCCGGAGCGGCAAATTTAGCCGCGTTGTCCAGCAGGTTATAGCAGACCTGAGTAATGGAGTCGGGGTCCCCCCACACCATCAGCTTATCCTCGGGCATTTTTACGTCCACATCCAGCTGCCGGTCGGTAATTTTGGTCTCCAGACTGATGAGGACGCGGGACATCACTTCGGTGAGGTCGAAGGTCGCCTGGGCGGTGACCGCATTTTGGCTCAGAGCGTTGAGACGAGACAGGTCCAGCATCCGGCGCACCAATCGGGACAGACGTCTGGTCTCAGATACCACAATTTGAAGGTACTCTTTTTCCCGTTCCTCCGGGATGGTGCCATCTAAAATGCCCTCGGCAAAACCGGCTATGGTGGTCATAGGTGTTTTCAGCTCATGGGAGACATTGGCAATAAAGTCCGCCCGCTGTCTCTCCACCTGCTCCAGAGAATTGGCCATGGAGTTGAAGGCCTCGGCCAGGGTGCTGATCTCGTCGTACCGGTCCTCGTACCCGACAACCCGGGTGTCAAATTCCCCCTGGCCAAATTTTCGCGCGGCTTCTGCCATCTCGTTCAGCGGTCTGGCCTGGTAGGCCGAGGTCAGCGTGCTGGCAATGACAGAGATCAGAAAGACCACCACCGCGGAGAAGAAAAAGATGGTGGCGGTGGAGGACCACATTTCAGACAGGTTTGAGGCGTCGGCCGCCACCAGCACCAACCCCTGTACTCGTATCAGCGGGCCGATTTGATTGCTCACCGGCAGGGCGGACACATACCGCCGCTCCTGGTAGATCCCGCCCAAGCTGGTCATGCCGTTAAAGGCGCCCGTATTTTTGATCTGGCTGACCACCATCTCGGGCAGCCGATTGTTCTCGTAGCTGTCCACATGCCTGCCGTCAGTGGCATACAAAATAGTTCCTTCCGGGTCGGCCACAATGATGTGGGCATTGGAAATCATGGCGATTGAGGCCACATAGGAGCTGTAAAACTCGTCCTGAACATCCAATGTGAGGTAACGCCGGTAGTAGGTGGCGGTAAAGCTGGAGATATATCCCGCGTTGCGCTCCACCGACTCCCGGGTCTCGCCAATAATATAGCGGTAGGACAACAGCATAAAGGCCCCTGCCAGAAGGGTAAAGGACACCAGCATAATGCTCACCATCATGGTCAGCTGACGGCGGTAGAGGGAACGCACAGGACATCACCTCCCTGAGACAAATGTAGCAGATTTATTCCGCCGCTTCTTCCAGCCACGCAAGAAACATCTTGCAGTCAGGGCTGTTCAGGCGATGGGCGCGCTGGGTATTGGTGTAGTCGGGAGACATGACCTCCACCAGAACCACCACGTTCTCCCGCAGCTGGTTGGCGGAAAACACACCCTCCCGGTCCAGCCGGCGCATGGCCTCTTCCATCGCCCCATAGCGCAGCTCGTATTCCCGTTCAAAGTCCTCCTCTTCCATGTCCCAGATATTTCCTCTGGACAGAAGAAGTGTCTGTACCGGTTCGAAGGCCTCCTGCTTCCAGCAGCAGTACGGAGAGTCGGCATAGGACCACTTCAGGTCCTCCCGCTCCGCGTCGTCCCCGGCAGCCCGGTCCAGCGCCTCATAGGACCAGGCCGAGACACAGGGCGTGTTCGCCCCGCCGTCTGAGACGAGGGTGATATAGTAATAGTGTTCCCCGTTTTGAAACAGGTCTGTCAGGACCTCCCGGACCGCCTGATAGATTGCCTGGGTCAATGCCTCCATTTTCCCCAAACCCCCTCAGGACGCTGTCCCCAGCTCAAACTTATAGCCCACACCCCAGACGGTTTTCAGCCGCCACTGGTCGCTGACATTCTCCAGCTTCTCCCGCAGGCGTTTGATGTGGACATCCACAGTCCGGCTGTCGCCAAAGTAGTCAAAGCCCCACACCTCATCCAACAGCTGGTTGCGGGTAAACACCCGGTTGGGGGAGGAGGCCAAGTGGAACAATAGCTCCAGCTCCTTGGGGGGCGTGTCTACCCGCTGTCCATCCACCAGCAGTTCATAGGAGTCCAGGTTGATAATCAGCTTGTCAAAGGACAACTTTTTCTCCCCCGCCTCCTCCTCTGTTCCGGTGCGCCGCAGAACGGCTCGAATGCGGGCCAGCACCTCTTTCATCTCAAAGGGCTTGACAATGTAGTCGTCCGCCCCCTGCTCCAGACCGGAGACCTTGTCCTCTGTCTCGCCCTTGGCGGTGAGCATAATGACAGGGGTCTTGTTCCCCTCCCGGATCTTCTTCAGTACAGACCAGCCGTCCATAATGGGGAGCATAATATCCAACAGCACCAGATCCGGCTGGTAGGAGCGGAACAGCTCCACACCCTTGCCGCCATCCTTGGCGACCTGGGTCTCAAAGCCCTCCTTCTCCAGATAGAGGTGGAGAAGCTCAGCAATGTTGGCATCATCCTCCACGATCAAAACCTTTTTCGGCATAAACCGGCACCTCGTTTTCCTCCATAGGGGCAGCCCTACAGAAATACTACCTATATTATAGCGCAAACAGGAGCGCTTGGGTGAATAATTTGTAAATACAGCCCCTATGGCTGTCTGGTATAGTTCACATGGGAGTGGTCTACCTGAATCACGGCGAAATACCGATCAGACAGCTTTTTGATGCGCTCGGCCAGTTCGCACCGAACTTCCCCGTCCGGCAGGCGAAACCCGTAGGGCACTACCACATCAAAAATAATATTGGTGTGAATGGGACCGGCTGTAATACGGAAATCGTGAATGGTACAGGAGGGGTCCAGCTGTCTGGCAATCTCTTCAATCTGGCGTCGCAGCGCGTCTGTACGGGCGTCCCGCACCACTGGGTCCATATGAATGGAGGTCTCAATGTGGTGTTTGGCCTTCAGCTCCCGCTCAATGTGATCAATCATATCATGAATTTCTAAAAAATCACCGTCAGCAGGCACCTCGGCGTGCAGGGACATCATGGCTCTGCCGGGGCCATAGTCGTGGTACACCAGGTCGTGAATCCCCAAAATATAGTCGTGGCCCAGTACAATCCGATCAATATCAGCGGCCAATTCCGGGTCCATGGGCCGCCCCAGAAGGGGGTCAATTGTGTCTTTAGCCGCCCCCCAACCGGTGCGCAGGATAAACAGCGCCACCGCCAGCCCCAGCCAGCCGTCTAAAGGAAGTTTCAAAAAGTACCCCGCCAGCAGGCCCAGCAGCAAGGTGCCTGTGGCTGCCGCGTCCGACAGGGAGTCGGCCGCGGTGGCAGCCAAAGTGGCCGACTGAATATGTCGGGACAACTTTCGGTTAAACAGGAACATCCAGAGCTTAACCAAGACAGAAACGGCCAAAATACCCGCCGACAGAGGGGAAAAAGTCACCGCTTCTGGGTGTAAGATTTTTTGCGCGGAGGACTGTGCCAGTTCCACGCCAACCAGAAGGATGAGCATTGCCACCACCAGCCCTGCCAGATACTCCATCCTGCCGTGGCCAAAGGGATGTTCCTCATCCGCCTCTCTGCCGGCTAGTCGAAAGCCAATCAGGGTAACAACAGAGGAGGCCGCGTCTGACAGGTTGTTGAACGCATCGGCAGTGATGGCAATGGAAGCGGTGATCACGCCCGCCAACAGTTTGCCCAGAAAGAGCAGAAGATTTAAGACAATGCCAATGCCCCCGGAACGTACACCGCAGCGGCGGCGCGCGTCAGGCGATGGAACGTCTTCGCTTCCCAAACAAAAACGCAGAATAAAGTCCACAGATTGAACACACCTCACAGTTCAGAACAACAAAATGTCTATATCTAGTAATTTTTTATTGTAGCACGACAGAAGTTGGATATCAAGTTAAAATCCGGAAATGCCCCTCAAAAGAGAGGTCAGGCACGCAGTGAAATGTTCACAAAAAGTTCACTGGCGTGTCACGATTTGGCCTTATTCTTAGTTTATGATGACATCATACCAAGTGAACAAGATGTATCTCCTTTCTCTCTCCTTTACAACACACAGACAGAAAGCCCCGGAAGTCCGGGGCTTTCTGTCGTCCTGAAAAGAAATTTGGTGTTTACAAAAAGTTCACGACAAAGTCATGAAATTGCCGCATTTATCCTCTATGATGTCATTGTAGCCAAGCTACAACATGTATCTCCCATTTCTCCCTCTCCTTTTACAACACACACAGGCAGAAGGCCCTGACATTTTGTCAGGGCCTTCTGTCGTCTATCTCCCCCTGCTACTGGTCCGCCCCTCCGGGGCGGCCTTTTGATATCTGTTTTTTACCACCGGTCTACCAAATGTCTACCAAAAAAGCGGGTGAAAGCCTTGGGGGACAAGGGGTGTGGAGATGCGGGAATTTGGGCCGGTCTACCAGATGTCTACCAACCTCACTTTTTTACACCGAAAGTGCCGATTTTCTTTTCGCTTCCTCTGTTTGTCTGATTTTTTAACCCCATGCAAGGAGTGTGACACCGCCTTAACGGGGCAAAAATGTCGAATTGCCTCAAAAATTTTGGGGAAAATGGAGAAATTCGCCGC
>CAPGBJ010000025.1 GCA_948616425.1 uncultured Oscillospiraceae bacterium | reverse complement strand
GGTCCCACCAGCAGCCATCCCTCCAGCCCAACGAGGGCCATCGGAAGCAGCAGAACCTCCAGCATGACCAGTCCTCCGGCAGCGGCGGTGCGGGGCTTCTGTCCGGCTTGATGGAATACTCCCTTCAATCCCTGCCACAGTCCGCCGACCGCAAAGACCAGAACCAGCTGGATCAGGACTGTCCACAGCGCATAGTAGATAGGCACTGGGCCGGTGGTAGTATTCCACTCCTGACCAATTAGGCCCGCAAGCCAATGATCCAAAGGTGTCGCCTGGAACAACACAGCGGTCAGGCGCAGCACGGCGTACAGAGTGGCACAGGCATAGGCGAACCGGAACCCGCTGTTCTCCCGCCGCAAGGGGGACAGGCCCAGCCACAGCAGCGCCGTACCCACCGCCGGCAGAATGGTGTCCAGGCCCAAAAAGTTGAGGGTGATGGTAACGAGAGCCAGTCCCCAGCAAATCTGGCTGATGGGCTTTTTCCACGGACAGGGCGGCTTCAGCTCGGACAGCTCCGGCGGCAGCTGGGCGGAGCCCTCATAGAGCAGACGGTCAAATTCATCCATGGAATACACCTCCCAGTTCCGACTGTAAATGCTTGCGGATACGGTACAGCTTCCCCTCCACCGCCCGGACGGTCAGGCCGGATTCGGCTGCGATCTGGACGGTGGGCTGGTAGTAGTAATATTTGCGCAGGAACAGCTCCCGGTCCCTGCGGCCCAGCCGCTCCACCGCCGCCCACAGGGCCCGGCCCGGGTCGAAGGTGCCGATGGAGTCCCACACCCGGAGCAGCACATCGGACAGGCACTCCTCCCGGTCACGCTCGTCAGGGAGGATGGGGGCGATGATGTACCGGAGCAGAGGGGTGTACGCCGTCTGGAATTGCTCCATCGCCCCATTCTGCCGGTTTTGCAGGGCGTGAACCAGCTCCGTATCCGCCACGATGACTCCCTCCTTTTTGTTCGTATGTAGCCATGAGCAAAACTCTAAAAATGGAGTAAATTCAATGGATTCCGGCCATGGCTGAAACCGGGAATCACTCCAAAAATGTAGAAAGCAGGGCCCACTTTTGGTAAAATTGATTTGGGAAAAAACTCAACCGGAAAGGGGCTGGCCGCTATCTACCGACAGGAAATTATTCAGGATATAACACTGTTCACATCCCAAAGCGCCGCTATATTCTACGACAAGCTGTTCACTCATCTGGACTTCACGCTGCCCAGAGCAGCAACCGGGCGGCGTGGCTTCCCTAAAGAAGCCATGGTGTGCGCTTTTATCGTCATGAAATGCGAGGGCTTCTCACAGGTCACCGATTTGGCGGATTACTTGGATAACAACCGGCTCATCGCCCATTACTGCGGCTTTAACATCATGGAACCTCTTCCATCGTACTGGACGTATGACCGTTTTCTCAAACGGCTGAACAATGAGGACTTGAAGGAAGTCATGGCACAGCAAGTGAAAAAGCTCTACGACCTGGGCGTTGTGGACGCATCCTTTATCGGTCTGGACTCTACCCCCGTTGCAGCCAACACAAAGCAGAACAATCCTAAATCCTTTGCCACAGACAAGTTCAAACCTGAAAACCATCCCAAATCCGACCCGGATTGTGCTCTGGGCGTTCATTCTGCGTCCAATCAGCATAACGAGCGGCGTTATGAGTATTACTGGGGATACAAAAACCATGTGCTGGTGGACTGCATCTCAGGGCTGCCCCTCTACGAATTGACTACCCCCGCCAATGTGGTGGATTCCACCGTTGTTGAGGAAATTCTCGCCGCTACCAACAGCACCCTGCCTCTTCAGGAGTGTACCTTCCTGGGAGATAAGGGCTATGACGTCAAAGCGGTCTATGATCTGGTGAAAGACATTTACAATGGAGAAGCTGTTATTCCGCTGAATAAACGCAATACAAAGAACCCAGATAAATTGCCCGCTGGAAGACTCCTTTGTTCCGCTGGCCTGGCCATGCACAAAGATGGGAAGACGTTTGACAATGGCCGAGTCCGCCAAAAATTCTGCTGTCCTCTGCGTTCATCTAAATCCGGGTGCTGTCCTTGCGGCCACAAAAACTGGAACAATGGCAAAAATCGCCGGGGTTGTACCAAGTATCTCACTCTGCCTTCTGACTACCGCCTTTTTATTGATAGGGAATCTCTCCCTTTCGAGCGGACTTATGCCTTGCGCACCGAATGTGAACGCTACTACTCCCGCTTTAAGGCGTCTGGGCAGGAACGGCTTTGGGTTCGCAATGCCAACAGTGCAGCCAATTTGAATTCCCTGGCTCATATCTCCGCTTTGGCTGTTGCTCTGGCCGCTGTCCTTTCTGGCGCTCACTCCTACCGCTCTGCCAAACTGCTTCAACGTTCCGCTTGACCGATACGCAAATACCCCTTATGTTTGCTCGGTTTCCCGCCGGGCCTGGTTTTTGTACCTTTTTGCATACCTACCGACTATTCCGCTCTACCGCACCCTTGTGGCTTTCTTGCTTCGGTCTTGTTTTGCTCATCTCTCTTCGTATGTCCTACTATACACCGGAGACGGCAAAATCCCACAAAATATTTTTTAGAAATTATGAGCACAACAAACGCCTGCCCGCGCTCTGGGGAAGGCGGGCAGGCGTTCTTTCAGGCTTCACAATGATTCGTCTGTACTCAGATGTTATCCTCGCACCACCTCGCAATCTCCCCAATCAGCTCCAGCGGGAGGGGCTTGCTGTAGGGGAGCTGGATGGCACCCTTGCTGGTCTTGTACTCCGTCAGCCGCCCAGCGAACGCCTCCACAGCCTCCGGGCCGGGGTACAGGCCGATGTGCCGCTTGGAGGCTGCGAACTGGATCAGGTTCCTGCCCTTCCAGTAGGTGGGCATACTCCAGGAGATTTTCTCCCTGGCCTCCGGGATGCTGGCCTTGACGGCGGCGTTGATCTGCCGCAGATAGTCCTGCGCCTCCTCCGGCTGGGCGGCGATATACTCCTCAATCGTCGCCGGAGGTTTCCCGCAGTAGTGGCTCTGGTCCACATTTTTGAATGATCGCCCGCACTTGGGACATACCCACATGGCTGCTTCCTCCTATTTCCGCAGAATCTTCTCCATCGTCTTTCCCTTCGCCAACTCGTCGATCAGCTTATCCAGGTAACGAATTTCCCGCATGAGCGGGTCCTCTACCTCCTCCACCCGGACGCCGCAGACCACGCCCTTGATCAGCACCCGGTTCGGATTGGGCTGGGGTGCCTTGCGGAAAAAGTCCCCGTAGCAGAGGCCGGCGGGGCGGAACGCCTCCAGCTGCTCCGGGCTGTACCCCGTCAGCCAGCAGATGACTTCATCCACCTCGGCCTTCGTCCTGCCCTTCCTGGTGGCCTTGTCCAGCAGAAGCCCGTAAACTTTCCCGAAATTCATTTGAAACACTTTGTCGTTATTCATAATGCATGCGCTCCAGATAATGATATACTATTTTACCACATCCTATATTGTTTTGCCAAGAGTCGGCCTGAATCTTGCGCGGGTCAACGGAAAGGGTTTCATTCTTTGTTTTCGGTTACGCAATATCTGAGCAGTAAATCTGTGGCCTTCGGCGTTATATTTTTCTGCCTGTGCTCTGCTTTCTGCCGTCACGAGGAGGTTGTCGTCAAAGCCATAGGGCTAATATCATCCTCCGGCTATGTTAGAAGCACGTTGGTAATCCCGCTTGGCGGCAAAGCTCATGCCGGGCCGGTAGTTCCCTGAACAATCCTTTAGGCTTTTTGTCAAGAGGAACTTTTCAAGGGATGGGAAAAATCAGGCGGGAAAAGCCCCGTGGACGGTTAAAAGCCGTTTTTGGGGGCGGGTAGTATAAAACCCTTACCCCGCCCCGCGCCGGGGCTTGGAGCGCCCCAGGAAGCCCGTATTCATGGGGATTTGGGGGCTGTGCCGCAAGCCTAAATGTCCACGCCTGCCGGTTACGCATTTGCCCTTATCCTGTTCTTTGGGAGAGGCTGGGGGCGCGGGGGCAGAGCCACCGCAAAACCTACAGTCAGCCGCCGCAGTAGTGCAGACGGTTTTGCCGTTAAAATGGAGCGAACGAAAGCGGGGGCAGGATTGTCAAATCCTGTTCCCCGTTTTCGGCGGCGAAATGGCAACGGCAAAAATCCAGACGGTCAAGGGGGCAGAGTGGAAATTTTTTGCAGAGCAAAAAATGCTACTCGGCCTTGACGGTCTGGATAGTCGGAACGGACATAGAACAGGGATTGTTTTCAGTGGGGAGATGTGCTATACTTGGGTCAGAAAACTAACCGACAAATCACACTTGTTTTGCTTCCAAAAATCAAGCAATTTGAGGAGAACGATGTGAAATTATATTTTTTTGCAACACCAACAGATATTAAGTTTCTTTTTCAGAGCATAGAACAAAAGATTGATATATGCTATATATGGGGGTTTAGTGTTCCATGTCCTGATGCGTTAAATGTATTCAATTCTTGTGATGAAATTGATTGCTTTGGGTACGCCATTGACTCCGAATATTGGATAGATATACATTTCCGAGATACAGCACTTAATCTTGTCCAAAATGCCAACGGTTATTATTATTCCAACGAGAGAGTTCAACTGCATATTTGCAATACCGCCACAAAAGCACTCCCTGACCGCGCACTGATTATGAATGAATTATATTGCCCGCCGAGGGCGGAAAAAAGAAACAAAGAACTTTTCAG
>CAPGBJ010000024.1 GCA_948616425.1 uncultured Oscillospiraceae bacterium | reverse complement strand
CCTGTTTTTTTAATGATACGGCGACCACCGAGATCTACACTCTTTCCCTACACGACGCTCTTCCGATCTCCCTTGTAGTGGAGCCAGATTCCTCCAAAGACCACGGTGGGGATATTGCTCACCAGAAACAGGATTCCAGTTGCGGCCAGCACCCTGGGGTGGAAGGCTATCTCTTGTTTCTCCTCCGGCTCTGTCTGCGCCACAACCTCCTCCCCATTGGGGGACAGAACGTTTACTCCACCGCTGATTGTTGTGGTACGCAGCGCCCCAAAGGACGCCACACTCAGCACCAGCAGCAGGGACATCGCCAGGGAAATCCCCGGCAGAATCAGACCCAGCCACCTCCCCTTTCTGCACAGCCAAACCTGTAGTGCCACCAGCAGTGCGATGGGGGCCAGACCCACAAACAGCACAATTGGCAGCATAAGCATCCCTGCTCCCAAAAACATACTCATCCATATCCTTCCTTTCTGTCATGGGGCCAACTGTCCCCTGGATTTTTTGTACTCTGCGATCAATATTTTGGCGGTGTCCAGATCCAGCTTTTCATTCATTGCCAGACGTTTAATAGTGGCAATATAGGGGTCGGCCGCGGTGTCCTCCACCAGCCTGATCTTCTGAATCAGCCGGTCCAGCCGCAGACGTACGGTGGGGTAGGTCACCCCATACTGGGCGGCCATTTCCTTCAGCGATCCCGATGCCAAAATAAATTTTTTGATGAAGGACACGTCCTCTTCCTCCAGCCCAGCCATCCACTCAGGCAGCAGTTCAACCGCCACGTTTCTCCCCTCCTATCCCCTAAGATTGGGCCTTCTCTGTGTTTATCTCATTCTAAACCTAAATTTTATTAAAGTCAATATTTAATTTTATTTTTTATTTTATTTAAAATTCCCCACCTTGCGGCGGGGAAGTCAGTTTTATTTTTTATGTAGGAAAGAGAACTTGGTCTCAGAACACACCACAGCCACAAAGATGAGCACAAAGCCTGCCAGCAGTTGAGCGGTGACCAGGTCCCCATAAAAAATCACAGAGGACAGCACCCCAAACACCGACTCCAAAGATAAGATCACCGAGGCGGAGGCGGGATCGGACCAGACCTGTCCCACATTCTGGAACAGCAGGGCCACAGTGGTGGCCATAACGCACAGGTAGGCCATCGGCATGAGGACAGCCGGGTCAGCCAGCGCGGCGGCGGGGAACATCTCTGTACAGGCCCCGCAAATCCACGCATACACAGCGGCAAAGGCAAACTGAAATATGGTGAGCAGGGTAATATCTTTTCCCGGAGAAACCTTCTCCACCGCCACGATGTGGCTGGCGTAAAACAGGGCGCACAGTAGGGTGAGCAGGTCGCCGGCGTTCATGGTCAGTTCCTCAGTCAGAGAGACCAGTCCCACCCCCGTCACACACAGCAGGGCTGAGGCCACATGATACCGGTCTGGCCTCCGTTTCACCACCGCCCAGGTGAGAAACGGGACGATCACACAGTACACCGCCGTCAAAAATGCGTTCTTGGACGGTGTGGTGAGGGCCAACCCAAAGGTCTGTACCGAGTAGGCCAGAAACAAAAAGCCGCCCACAACAGCCCCCCGCCACAGGTAGTCCACAGTAAATTCCTTCCACTTCTTCCAGGCAACCGCAGACAGCAGCACCGCCCCGGCAGTGAACCGGATCGCCAGAAGAAAAAACACGGGCATCACATCCAGGGCGTTCTTCATGATGAAGAACGAGGTGCCCCAGATGAAAGCGGCGGCAAAAAGCATCGGTTTGGCCAAAAAACGCATCGTCTTGGGGGACATTGACATCAACTCCATTGCAAAAATGTGGGCAACATGTTAGGATGGTAGCGGGTAAAATACCAGAGGGAGCGCCCCCCTGCAAAACCGAGGAGAGGAGGACTGCCATGAGCATCCTCACAAAGGAATTTTACGACCGCAACACCCTCACGGTGGCCCGGGACCTGCTGGGCCGCGACATTGTCCGGGTACTGGAGGACGGAACCCAGCTGGAGTGCCGGATTACAGAGACGGAGGCCTATATTGGGCGGCTGGACAAGGCCTGCCACGCCTACGGGTATCGGCGCACCGCCCGCACCCAGACCCTCTTTGCCCCGCCGGGGACGGCCTACATCTACCTGATTTATGGGATGTACCACTGTCTCAACTTCGTCACCGAGGGGGAGGGAGAGCCTGCCGCCGTCCTGATTCGAGGGGCGGTTCCAGTCAAAAACGGAGATATTATAGCAAAAAAACGCTTCGGCTGCAAGCAGGAAGCGATGAGCGCCTATCAACAAAAAAATTTTCTCAACGGACCTGGCAAGCTGTGCCGCGGTCTGGACCTCACCAGGGCGCAAAACGGCCTCGACCTCACCGCCTCGGCTGGCGGACTGTATGTGTGTACCGGGTCGCCCCCCGCCTCAAAGGCCGTCAAAACCGGCAGACGGATTGGCATCGACTACGCCCAGGAGGCGGTCAACTTCCCCTGGCGCTTCTACCTCTGAGGACAACGCGGCCCCCGGCTTTGCCGGGGGCCGCGCTATGCTGTTTTTATTTCGCTGCGACGACTCGCACCTGTTTCCCAATGGGGTCCACATAGACAGTCAGCTCGTCGGAGTAAGCTTTAATAGCGGTCAGGCGGGAGGCGCCGGAATCGCCCGTCAGCCAGTTCTCTTGGGCCACCTTGTTGCCGGAGCGGTTGTAGTAGCACTCCACATTGTCGGCAATCCGATAGGTCTGGCCCTGGGCGGTGACATACTGTATCCCCTGACTATCAAAGAAGTCGCTGGGCTTGACCCCCTTGATCTCAGTCAGTTTGATCACACTGCGCAAGGTGTGCTCCCCGTTGGCGTCACCAATGGGCGTACCAATGACCACGCCCACCATGTCGCCGCTCTTGCCGCTGTAAGTGGCGGCACGGACGAACTTGACCTCTTTTCGGGTTCCATTGCGGAAATTCCAGTTGTACCACTCATGAACTTCAGTCGTATACTCGTCATCTATGGGCTGTCCATCCGGCCCTGTGACGGGAATTTTCTCTGTTTCCGATTCATATCCGCCCACCATCATACCGTAGATATAGGCGTTTCCGGTGGTATCCCGCAGCACGATGTAATCCACCACATTGGAGCTATTCAGCCGGTAAGAGACAATATTGTCAGCGGTAATCTCCTGCATGGCCAGGTCACCCAGGCTGACAGACACCATCGCTCCGCTGCTCACCCGTTCATACAGCCGCACGCCGGTAGAGACGGTGTAGTTGCCCAGCTTCATGCCGGTCACATTGAAGGCGCCGGGGGCCCGGTTCTCCGGCAGGCGGCTGGCGCTGAAGGAATTCTTCATCCCGGAGAGAATGACCAGCTGGCCATCCAGACCGGAACCGCCGGACAGCTCGCCGCTCAGGTCCATCGTGGTGCCGTTGGGCAGGAACATCCGGGCCTTGCCGCCATCCACAATTCCCACGGCGGTGGAGCGGGTCTGGGGCGTGGACTTGACAATACCGGCCACCTTGCCGTCAGCAGTGAGGAGCAGGGAGACGCTGTCCCCCGGCCTGGTCTCTCCAATGGTGCTCCAGGCGCTCTCCAGCACCTTAAACTCGTTGCCTACCACCGTGATGGTCTCCGGGTTTTTGGGGGTGGGCTTGGGATCGGTGTAGACCGCGGTTATGCGCAGGTCAGACACCACCAAAGTGTTGGTCATCTGGTCGTAGGTCACCACATCATAGGGCTTGATGTCAGACAGGCGGATGGACTGCCGGTTCTTGACGATATTAAAGTTAGACACTCCCCCAGTGAGCTGGTAGAAGGTCTCGGCGGTGGCCCGGTCCAGAACCACCACAGACTGGGTGCTGGCAGTTGTGGCGCCGCTGGTGGAATAGATGGCCACAATTTTGCCCTTCTCTGTGTACATGGTGATCTGAGTCCCGGACACCAGCGAGGTATACGCGTCCAGATAGTCCTTGCTCTGTCCCGCGGCAGAGGTGTACACCGGCGTCTTGGAGGAAATGGTGTACTGTTGGCCGCCAGACGCCTTCACATAGGCGGCCTGGGCGTCGCCAGCCAGGGTGATGGTGGTGGCTGTGCTGTCGTCAGGGATGAAGGTGATGATCTCGTCTTTATCATTCAGCACCAAATTTCCCCGCTTGCCCTGGAGGGAGACGGGGTTTCCGTCCCCGTTGGCGGGGAGATACGCCTCGGAGTCCTTGTTGGCGGTGGTACGGATGGCCCCTCTGGCGCTGCCGTCGTCCGTCTCTACATTGACTGCCAGAATGATCGTCTTATCCTGGGGCACATTCCCCAGCGTGGTGTAGTAGGGCTTGCCCTCCCCTGTTTTGCACTTCAGGGCATTGACAAAGAGCTGGGCGGCCTGACCCCGGTTGAGATGGGCGCCGGGGGTGGCGGGCAGGTTGTCTGTCAGACCGATAGAGGCCGCCAGATCCATATAACTCTGGGGCCACACCGCGCCGGCCTGCTGGCTGGTGTACTGCAGGGCCCGGATCAGGATGGTGACCGCCTCGGCCATGGTAATCTTGCTGTCAGGCAGAAACTTGCCGTTGCCTACGCCGGAGACCATGTGCACGTTGTTCTCCCCATCCTTAAAGGTGATGGAGGCGGCCAGATTCACATAGCTTCTGGCCCAATGGTCGCTCTTCACATCGGAGAAAATGGTGCGGGTGGCATACCGGGCCGCCTCGTCCTGCCGCTGGAGAAAGTTTACCACCATGGTGCAGAACTGGGCCCGTGTCAGGGTGGCGTCTGGATTAAACCGGTTGCCCCCTGTGCCGCTGACCACCCCCATCAGCCGCAGGATATCTGCATTGACAGCGGTAGTCTGGTCAGAGATGTCGCTGAAGGAGGACTGCACCGCCGAGGTGGGAACCACAATCAGCGAGGCGAGCAGCGCCGTTGTCAGCAGGGCCGCGGCCAGTCGTTTCAATATTCTCATCTTGTTCACGCTCCTTACATGCGTTTGTAGGGTGCGGCCTCTGCGCCGCCCCGTCTTCTAGGACTTGACACGGCGGCCCGCAGACCGCCCCCCATGGGGGGCAGTACATGCGGCACGCGGCAGCTCTCCTGCCCGCCGTTTTACGTCGCTCCGCCTGCGTATGGCGCCCGCTCCGCGCGGCGGGCCGACCAGCGGGCGTTCGCGGTATATCTGCGCTAGTCCGCCCGCAGCGCCTCCACCGGCTGGAGGCCGGAGGCCTTGATAGCGGGGTACATGCCGAAGATGATGCCCAGCACCACCGAGAACAGGAAGGCCCCGACGGCCACAAAGGGCTCGGGCATGAGGATGATCCCCTCAAACACGTCGGACATCAGCTTTCCGGCGATCATGGTGCCCACATAGCCGATAGAGATGCCCATCAGCCCGCCGATGGAGCAGATCACCGCCGCCTCGATGAGGAACTGGGTGATGATGCTGGTCCGCTCCGCGCCGATGGCCTTGCGGATGCCGATCTCTCGGGTGCGCTCAGTGACGGTGACCAGCATGATGTTCATAATGCCGATGCCGCCCACCAGCAGGGAGATGCCGGCGATGGCCGCCATGCTCAGGGATTCCAATAGGTTGGCCTTCTCCTGCTCCTGGGCGTAGCTGTCGTTGCTGCCCACGTAGGCGTAGCCGTTCTGCCGGTTTCCGTTTTCGTCCAGGGGCATCACGCCGTTGAGGAAGGCCTCAATCCGGGTCTTGACCTCCACGGTGGCCTTGGCGTCCCGGCCCTTGACGATATAGCTGTCCATGCTGTAGTTGTTGTTCATGGTGCGGTTGAAGGTGTAGGGGACCACGATGACATTGTCAAAATCCGGGCTCCACTCCAAATTCATGGGCTCATAGTAGCCCACCACCTGGAAGGGGTTGCTGTTGATGGTGATGGTCTCCCCCACCGGGTCGGTGAAGCCGAAGAGCTGCTCCTTGGCTCCGGAACCCAGGACGCACACCGGCAGGGTCTTCTCCACCTCCAGGTAGCTGATCTCCCGCCCCCCGGCCAGATTCAGGTTGTTGCACAGCCCGTACTGCTCCGAGCCCAGCTTCAGGTGGAGCATGGTGGCCCAGGGGTCCTGGTTGGGGATGGACCAGTCAATGTTCTCCCAGTCGTTGGTCTTCACGGTCTTGGAGCCGTACTGGATGGTGGAAGTCTCGTTGATCTCCAGGTCTGGAGTAATGCCCAAGACCAAATCCCCCAGGGACAGGCAGTAGTCGAAGAGCATCTGCCCCGTCTCGTTGTCCATGTCGTAGTAGTTGAAGGCCTGGACGGTGATCTTGTTGTCCCCCAGCTTGTCGAACATCTCCATGCTCTTTTTGGCCTTGCCCTGCATGACGGACACCATGATGACCACCGACGCCACGCCGATGATGATGCCCAGCATGGTGAGGAAGGACCGGGTCTTCTTCATGGCGATGGACTTGAACGCCATTTTAAATGCCTGCCACAGATTCATTCCCAATCCACCTCCTGGGGTTTGTCGGAGATAATTTTTCCGTCAGACAGCCGCACCACCCGCTTGGCGGTGGCGGCAATGCCGTCGTCATGGGTGATGAGGAGGATGGTGGTCCCCCCCCGGTACAGGTCCCGGAGGATCTCCAGCACGTGCTTGCCCGTTTTGGAGTCCAGGGCGCCGGTGGGCTCGTCGGCCATGATGATAGGGGGGGTGGTGGCGATGGCCCGGGCGATGGCCACCCGCTGCTGCTGGCCGCCGGACATCTCGCTGGGCCGGTGGCGGGCCCGGCTGTCCATCCCCACCTTGG
>CAPGBJ010000023.1 GCA_948616425.1 uncultured Oscillospiraceae bacterium | reverse complement strand
GGGTGATCCTTCTATCCTCCCTGATTGTGGCCGTCAACCTGAAGAGCTTTGTGGCGGCAGGGGATCTGTTTCCCGGCGGTTTTACCGGCATTACCCGCTTGATCCAGCGGTGTGCCCTGGAATTTGCCGGGGTGGAGCTGCCTTTTGGACCCATTAATCTGGCGCTCAATGCAATCCCAGCTGCCGTCAGCTATAAGCTGGTGGGCAAACGCTTTACTCTGTACTCCTGCCTGACTATCCTCTTTACCAGCATCTTCACCGACCTGGTGCCCGCCCTTGAAATTACGGAGGATACTCTGCTTATCTGTATTTTTGGCGGGATTATCAATGGGTTTGCTGGTTGCCTGTGCCTGTGGGTACGGGTGACGAGCGGCGGCACTGATTTTATCGCGATTGCCCTGTCAGAACGAAAAAATGTGGATGCCTGGAACTATATCTTGTGCGGTAACGTGGTTCTGCTTGGCATTGCCGGCTCTCTCTTCGGCTGGGACAAGGCGCTGTACTCGATGCTGTTTCAATATGCTACCACCCAAGTGATTAAGATGCTGGACCCGGATGGTCGGCGAGCGACCCTGTTGATTATCACTGGTCGGGAGACCGCCGGCGGGGTGTGCGCTCAAATTCAGGATACCAACCACACCGCCACCCTTATTGAGGGGGTAGGACTCTATAACGGCGACCCCTGCGTAATGATCTACTCTGTGGTGTCTGACGGAGAGGTGCGTGCTTTGGCCCGGAAGATTCGTCAGTCTGACCCCAAGGCGTTTGTCAATGTCCTGCGCACTGAACGTGTGGTGGGTAAATTTTACCGAAGGCCCAGAGATTGAAAAAGAACCTCTGCCCGATGGACGGTGGTCGTAAAACAGTATTGGCTTGAAATTCTGAAAACCTTGTGTTTTCAAGGGGCGGCGTGACTTCGGTCACGCCGTTTCCCTTTTCATCAGTTCATCCAGAGGGATGAAACCCATACCATCGTACTGGATTCTGCAAGAGGGAAGAACTCGATCTCCCCCAGCGCCTTCACCAAGCGGGGACACACTCGCGATAGCCGCGCCGCGGGTGGATCAGGCGATGCGCCCTTGTGGTGCGTTCCCTCGCAAGCTGCTGTTGGGCTTTGGCTTTCTCGGTTTCGAGTTATTTGAGTTTAGGGCTTGGCTCATACATTCGATGGCTCACCGCATGGTGGTTTGCTTTACCCTGAAACAGACATTTCCTTTACCTGATTTTTCAGAGCCTTATTCAACAGCTCCTCATCTCTGCCAATGGAATAACAGTACACACCCTTCTTATACAGTTTTTGAAGCCGCTCCCGATTAGACACCGAAAGGGTCAGCAACTTTCCGTATTCCTGGGCCTTACGGATGATCAGCTCCTCTGCCTCCATTACAATAGGATTGTCCCGCTGGCCAGCAACCCCCAGCGATTCCGCTAAGTCGGACCGACCAGAGGCCACCATGTCGATACCTTCCAGAGAGAGAATCTCATCAATATGGTCCAGCCCCTCCTGATTTTCGATCTGTACAATCAGGTTCAGCCGCTCATTTCCGGTGGCGGCATACTCCACCCGGCTGATTTCTCCCAAACGTACCCGGCGGGTAACAGAACGGCCTCGCTTCCCAACTGGAGGGAATTTGACAGCCTCAATGACCTGAATCGCTTTTTCTGCACGGTTCATATCCGGGATGCAGATTCCAGCAGGTTCCAGAGCCAGTAATGCGTCGATTCGGTTCAGGTCTGGAATGCGTATTTGGGCTGCAATACCAATGTTTCTCGCTGCATCGAGCAGAGTGCGGAGAGAGGTATTGTCATAAAAAACATGCTCACAGTCGATGCGCACAAAGTGAAATCCCGCGTGGTAGGCCAGCTCTAGGACAAAGGGATCGGTCATGGACATGACCATACCATAGCTGGGTTTCTGTTCCAGCGCCCTGCGGCGCACATCTACCGTTTCCATATAGATAAGTCCTTTCTCAGCCATCGACTCAAAGTACACCGATTTCTTTGTAATACCGCTGCGCACCGGGGTGGAGCGGGACGTCGTCCTTACAGACAGTGGCCATGTCCAGGCTCATGAAAGCTTTGGCATCCGCGGAGGCATCCCAAATCTGCTGAACATTTTCCCACATGCTCTTGGTCATGTCATAGGCCTGCTGCTCGTTCATAGACAGAGGAACCGCACAAACAACATAACTGGTCAGAGTCTGATAGTCATTGGGCTGGTTGGTGTAGGTGCCTCCGGGAATGGTGCAGGGCAGCCACTTATCATTGCTGGCCAGAAAATCCTCCAGCTTGTCCTGGTCAATGGGAACCAGGGTCAATTCGGATTCCAGCTCAGCGATATCGGTGGAGGGATAGGTGGACTGAGAGAAGTAGACGTCCAGCTGGCGGTCCTGGAGCATAGTGATGGCATCACTGTTGGAGGAGTAAGCTACCGTACCGCCGGCGGCCACGATGGATGCCTCGGTGATGCCGTACTCTTGCTCCAGAAGCTGCATAGCGACAACGGTAGAGGTGGAGCCGGCACTGCCAAAGCCGACATTTTTACCATTAAGGTCGGCCAGAGAGGTAATGCCGCTGCTCTTGGATGCGAAGACATGGATGGGTGCTGGGTGGATAGCAGCAAGGTGGCCAATATTAGAATAGTCCCCGCCGTCGTCATAGGGAGCGATACCGTCAAAGGCGTCTGCAATGGCAACCGAGTGGGCCCAGCCTACCTCGGTCTCACCCTTCGCAACCAGACGGACATTCTCTGTGGAGGAACCGGTGACTACCTTGCAGGAAATGCCGCTGAGGTTTTCCTCCCAAATCAGATTCATAGCCACGGCCATAGGGTACCAGATACCACCCATAGAGCTGGAGGTATTGCGGATCCACTGGCCTTCGTAGGAAGTTCCGCTGCCCTGGGAGCCGCCAGTGGCAGGGGTGGAACCGGAAGGAGAATTGCCGTTCTGGTTTCCGTTTCCACAGGCGGCCAGAGATAGAGACATGCACAGGGCAAGGGTGAGGGAAATGGCTCTGGTTAAACGCTTTTTCATAATTCTTTCCTCGCTTTTCATCATATTTTAGATTACTGCTGTATAGCAGGATCAATCGTCTTCTTCGCTGTCCTCACCCCGATCAGGGGAGGCATTGAGTGATCCGCGTATCAAGAGGGACAGTACAATGGCAATGCCGAACATGACGGCTACCGCATTGAAGCCGATGATAGGAAGCGCCCGTGTTGTGCCAAAAGCGACACAAATGGCAATGATGATCAAAATATACAGATATGGAAGGTTTTTCTTGTCCAAAATACCTTTCATCTTTGCTGCACTCCCTTCTCAAACCGTTGGGCTGACAGCCCGTTTTTTCTTGAACCACTGGAAAGCAACCACCAACGCAATTACCGCCACACCCGCAAAATCGGTCACTGTACCGGTATCGATCATCAGCAAAGCCGCGGCTCCCAAGAGCAGCCGCTCAACTACACTTGCTTTGGACAGGACCCAGCCCTCCAGCGCAGAAGCCAGCGCCCACACGCCGATCAGCGCGGTGATGAAAGAGATGATAATTTCCACTGGACTGCCCTGGATCAATAAGCTGGGGCCATAGACGAACATGAATGGGACAATATAGCCCGCAGCGCCCAGACGGAAAGCAATCCATCCCGTCTTACTGGGGCTGGCGTCGGCCAGTCCCGCTGCTGTATAGGCCGTCATGGCGACAGGGGGAGTGATCGTACCAATTACTCCGTAGTAGAACACGAACATGTGGGCTGCGATAGGTACAACACCCATTTTTGTCAGCGTGGGGGCCATCAAGGTGGCAACTGTGATATAGACCGCCGCACTGGTCATCCCCATACCAAGCACGAGAGCGGCAATAGCCACCAAGATCAGTGTCAGCCATAGCTGACCGCCGTTGAATTTGACAATGCTCTGTGCAAAGACCAGAGCCAGGCCGGACAGGGAGACACCGCCGATGATGATGCCTGCGATACCGGCAACCACCGCCACCTTAGAGGTGTCCAGTGCGCCCTTGATGACAGCGTTCATCAACTGTGCGCCGTCCATCCGGGTCCAGGAGCGGGTATAGGTGATGCCGATTAACACCAGCGTGGACACCATGGCACTGAACTGGGCACTGAAACCCACCAGCAGCAGGACAACGATAAGGAGTAGGGGGAAGACCAGCTGCCCGCCCTTTTTCCAGGTTTCTTTCAGATTAGGGACCTCCTCAGGTTTCAGCGGTTCCAGATTCAATTTGGCTGCCCGGTAGTCCACCATGAAATACACTGCGATATAGTACAGCAACGCCGGGATCAGTGCGCAGAGAATTACTTCGCCATAGGACATACTCAGCGTAGCGGCGATAATGAAGGTAGAGGAGCCCATCAGTGGCGGCATAATGGCTCCGCCAGTTGAGGCCACCGCCTCTACTGCACCGGCAAAGGCGTTGGGGTAACCCATCTTTTTCATCAGGGGAATGGTGATGGCGCCAGTACCGGCTACGTTGGAGATGGGACTGCCGGAGATACTGCCGAAGCAGCCGCTGGCGATGACTGCCGTCTTGGCCGGGCCGCCACGGCTGCGGCCGGCCACCGCCTGGGCCAATTCGATGAAGAACTTGCCCGCGCCGCTGGCGTTCAGCACAGCAGCGAAGACCATAAAGAAAATCACGTAGGAGGAAATAGTGTTCACCGGGCTGGAGAACACACCATCAGGGCGGACCCAAAGGCAGTCCACCAATAACTTCCAGGAAATAGAAGGCCCTTTGAAAATACTGAACAGATGGTCGGAAATAACATTCTGTATTGCGAAGAAGGAGGCCAGCCCGATCATGATCCACCCCACGGTCCGTCTGCCGGCGTCCACCAGGATCAGCAAGAAGATGGTACCGACGATCACATCGGTTTCTGAGATGTTTCCGGCACGCAGTGCAAAAGCACTGACATCGTGTCCCACATACCAGCAGGAAAACAGAATGAATGCTGCCTCAATAAAGTCGATCAGGCAGACCAGATTGTCCGGTTTTCCTTTCAGGAAGGGCCTGCGCATAATGACAATAATTATCATCATGCCCAAGTGGACATACTTGAACAGAGTGCTGTTAGGCTTGACCCAAATTGCAGAGGTAAAGTGGAACATAATCAGGAACAACGCACAGATCAAGACGAACTGAGCTCTGGCATTTGATTGCAGCTTGCTCTTTTGCAAGGCAAAGACTCCTTTCTCTTGTGGTCATTTTAAAGCTTAATAGAAACGGATACTTTGCGTACGGTTACATTGTCAGTGTCCTTCAGCTTCAAAAGGTGACAGTCCTGGGGAAAAAGAACTACAAACGTACCTGTCGGTATGCGGACGACGCTTCCCTCGCCTTTATACAGGGCTTTGTCCTCCTTCCCCTCCACGATATTGTGGAAGCACATCTCGTTTTTGTTTGCATAGCCCAGCCGCTCTGAACCGCTTGCTAGATAGCGCAGATGGGTAGTGTGTTCATGTCCCTCGTACAGGCCCCCTTCTTTTTCCGGGACGTACTCGTCGATTTTCATGGTCAGTCCATTGGGCAGAGTGTACTTGCCGATTTCCATTGTATTGAGGTCATGAACCGCAAAGTATTCCAGCGCCTCCTGTAAACCGCCAGGCAGACTGTACAGAGCGCGGTTTTCAATCTTATCAATAATCATCGGTCCACCTCTTACACATCTTCCGTGTGGGCAGGGATCATGTAGAAGGGTTTTCCAATGTCCTTCTTGATCTGAGCTTGGGGGTAGATGGATTCCATGTGGCGTTCGAACTCCTCCATTGCGCCGCTGCCCTCGAAGTAGTGGGTGGGGATGACCACATCTGCACCCACCCAGGAACAGGAGATGGCCGCCTCTCTTGGCCCCATTTCCCGGGAGGCTAGGGGTTTGATGTTGGAGATGCCCACGCACATGATGTTGGGCTTGAACAGTTCGCGGACCAGCTTGATGTCATAGTGCAGGGCCGTGTCGCCAGGATGGTAGTAGGTGACACCGTTTTCAATCTCCACAACAAAGCCGCTTGGCAATCCGTAGACCGGTACGCCGTTGACGCTACCCTTGGAGAGGTGGACAGCATTGACAGTGTGGGTTTTAGTCACGCCAAAAACGCGCTCGTCACCGTAGGCGCTGGCACAGAGCCGCCCGTTTTCCGGGTCCTTCTTCGCCTCCTCCAGGGGCTTTTGCACCTCTTTTTTGACATAGTAGATGCAGTCGCTGGGGGCAACCAGGTGGGCTTTGCTGTTGTCCAGGATCTCCACTACGTCGCCATAGTGGTCGCCGGCGTGATGAGTAACAAAGATCAGATCCACATCAAAAAAGTCGCTGAGTTGGGCGTCGGTCTGCTTGTTTTTTTTGATGTACGGGTCAAACAGCATTTTAAAGCCGTCGGAGCGTTCTACCAGAACGCACATCCCGCCATAGTAGGTAAACTTGGTTTTCTTTTCCATCCGAATGACTTCCTTTCTCTTCTCATTGATTTTATCTCAAATTGATGCTATAATCCAAGCCGTCAGAGTGACCTGTCATCCATCAAATTTGAACGGTATGAATGCTATGAAACATAAAATCGCAATTGTAATGCGTCTGCCCTATCAATGCCATAACATTTCTAATATTTTGCAGCGGTACGGATACGGATACCCCGTTCTCTGTATCGGTGCGGAGGAGGAGTTTGCAGAAGAAGTAGGGAAAAAGCTTGCAGAGCTGGACATTCACATTGTCATCACTGGGCGGCATTTTCCGGAAAAATTAGCAGAGGACCGTCAGATTTTATTGACTCATTTCAGCAGGAGCCGGCTAACTTTTCGCCGCTCCATTGACCTCGCGCTGGAAAAATATGACTGCATCGCCTTGGTGCTGCGCAAGGGCAATTACTTCGATGTGGCCCATGAGGTCAGTGCCTCCTACGGCGGCTGTGTCCTGACCTATAACTTTGCCCATGTCGAAGAAATACCAGGCATTGTTAACGATGCCTTAAGCAAAGGGGCACAGGCATTTGTCGGAAATGCATCTCTGTTTGCCGTTACCACAGACCGGCATTTGCCCGCCTATGACATTCCCTTTGAAGATGACGATGTCCTAAACGCGATAGAGAATGCAGAGCAAAATGTGAAAATTTGGGAACAGCAGGTTCGAAGCAACCAGTTGATTCATGCCGCATGGAACAGTGTCCCTTTTGGTATCTTGGCCTTGGATAAATCGGGGCTGGTTATCAGTGCTAACGACAAGGTCCCGCCTCTGCTGCACTGTGAGCGGAAGGCGTTAATGGGGCGGGACTACCGGAACACCCCTCTGCATAAATTGGATGCTGACCTCTATCTGCGCTCCTTTGCGCAAGGTAGCGAGGTTGTTGATCTGCAAGGGACGGAGGTGGTCGCCAGTTATCACCCGATCATAATTGAGGAACAGCTGCAATCACTGGTGGTTTCCTTGGAGCCAGTACAACAGGTACAAAAAAATGAGGAGAAGATCCGCCGAAAGCAACACAATAACGGGAATGTAGCTACTACATATTTTACGGATATTGTAGGGAACAGCGCACTTCTTCAACAGACACTCCAGGATGCAAAGCTGTACGCCCATGCAGATAGTTCTGTTCTAATTTATGGTGAAACCGGAACTGGCAAAGAGATGTTTGCTCAGAGCATCCATAATGCGAGCAGGCGCGCGAACGCTCCTTT
Organism: uncultured Oscillospiraceae bacterium; assembly: GCA_948616425.1. GTDB lineage: Bacteria > Bacillota > Clostridia > Oscillospirales > Oscillospiraceae > Lawsonibacter. The sequence continues at coordinate 15,172 of CAPGBJ010000023.1, read as the reverse complement.
TGTCGCCATCAACTGCGGCGCACTGCCAGAAAGTCTGTTGGAAAGCATCCTGTTTGGCTACGAAAAGGGTTCTTTCACTGGAGCAAGTCAAAGCGGGAAAAAGGGGCTTTTTGAAGCGGCGCATACTGGAACACTTTTTTTGGATGAGATTGGAGAGATGCCTTTATTGATGCAGGCCCGTTTCCTGCGGGTTTTACAGGAAAGAGAATTTACACCTGTGGGAAGCACAAAAGTAATTCCGGTCGATATTCGCATTATCGCGGCTACAAATCGTGACTTAGGGGAAATGGTAGCCGAGGGGAAATTCCGTGCCGATCTGTACTACCGGATCAATGTACTTAGTATCCAGTTGCCTCCTCTTCGAGATCGCCCGGAGGATATCCGTACCTTGTCGGAATACTTCATTTTTCGGAATCAGAAGGCCTTGGCCTCGAAAGTAAACTCAATTGCTCCAGAAGCTGTGGATTTTCTTTGCGGTCTGCATCTAGAGGGGAATACCCGGCAGCTATTCAATCTTTTGGAGCGAGCTATGATCCTATCTGATAAGACATGCATTGATGAAACGTTGATTCGTCGGTCCTATGGACGAATTGCATCTTTGTCAATCCCGACAAAGGCTGTACATCTTCGTCGGGACAGGAATCGTGAGGATTCGGCAGAGAAAATTAAATCTGCGTTAGCTTCATGTGGCGGCAGCCATAAATTGGCTGCTCAGCTGTTGGGGATTAGCGACAGTACATTGTATCGCCGGATTCGATCACTAGGGCTAAATGTGTAACGCTGCTATTATATTGGAGCATTTTTTATACCACATTGCAAAAAAACGAAAATTATATCGTGTCGCACAAAAATATGTTCTTAATTTTGTGCAATAACCCCCGCAAATTGGTGGCTGATGGTATGTCAAATTTGAGCTAACTCGCTCCTACTTCAAGATTTGAGTCAAACAGACCGGTCAGCTGACCGGTCTGTTTGACTGGAGACGGGGAAATGTTACGAAAATTATAACTATATTGCACAAAATAACCTCCTTAGTAGAGCAATAGATTTAGAAATAAAAAAGTGGATAATCCTCCGTGCCAGAACATACTGGACAATAGAGGAGAAATCCACTTGTGACATATTAAACAGTAGGGCAGAAGCCGGTTTTTAGAAACTTTTTAGTCTTATGAAAGAAGATTACAGAAAAAAGGGAGAGCGTGACAGCAGAAAAAAGTGTGTCCCGAATTAGTCCGTTATACTTGAAAAGGCGGGGCTAGAAGTGATTCAAAAGGCGTTGTACCTGCTGCTCTGGCAGGTGCGGGAAGGGGATCAGTGGCGCAGGCTCTGGATCATAAAAAGCAATCCCTTTTTCAAACCAAAGTAGATCAATCCAACGTCCATTTTTGTAGCCTGCCCTATGCTGAATCCCCATAACTTCAAATCCCAAACTTTTGTGGAGTGCTTCACTGGCGGGGTTGGGACTGGCCACCAGCCCATAAACTGTCCGTACACCCTGGAGACGTAGCAATTCTATTAGTGCAACATATAAACGCTTACCCAGTCCAAGTCCAGTGACGTCAAAGGAAAGGTAGATGGATAGCTCTGCACCCCAGGCATAGGCCGCTCGCTCCGCAATGGGGTGTGCGTAGGCATATCCCAAAACTTTGCCCTCTTCCTCTAATACTAGGTAGGGGTAATATGCTGAAATAGAGGATACCCGCTGAGAAAATTCTTCCAGGGTGGGAAGGACGTATTCAAAGGTAATTTCGCTTGAAATGTAGTGCCCATAGATGTCCAGGAGAGTAGGGACATCCTTTTGGGCAGCAAGGCGCAGCTTCATAATACCGGTACCTCCTCGGTCTGTGGGGCGGCGGGCAGCACCACGGTGATTCGAGTGCCAACATGAATACGGGATACCACTTCAAACCAGCCGCCGTGACGTTCCACAATCCACTTAGCAATAGAAAGCCCCAACCCGGTGCCTCCCGTCTTTCGGTCTCGAGACTGGTCGGTGCGATAAAATCGCTCGAAAATGTGAGGAATTCCATCGGGGGAAATGCCCATCCCCTCGTCCTGAACAGTAAGGCGGACATAGCCTTGCTGGTGTGTCACCCGGAGGTAGATTTTTCCCTCCTCCGGACTGTATTTCAGGCTGTTATCCATCAAAATGCGCAGCACCTGTTTCATCAGCCCGGGGTCAGCATATATGCTGACGGGGTCCTCCCCCCAGCGGGGGAGGAATGTGCGTTCGGGATGGATCATCTCCTCTTCCCGCAGTACCTCTCCAGCTAGGTCGGTGAGGTCAATGGTCTCCATCTTCACCGGCTGAGAGTCATTATCGCCCCGAGCCAGGAAGAGCAGCTGTTCCACCAACCGCTCCATAGAGGCTGCCTCTCCCCGGATGGCGTCGATGGACTCCTGTAGGGCCTCCGGATCGCCCTTTCCCCACCGGTCCAGCAGGGCAGCGTAACCCTGAATGACTGCGATAGGCGTGCGTAGCTCATGGCTGGCGTCGGAGACAAAGCGCATTTGGGCGCTGTAAGCCTGATTGACCCGGTCCATTAACTCGTTGATGGCCTGGGCCAGGGAACGCAATTCTTTTTGTGTGGGGGGCAGGTCAATGCGGCTGTCTAGGTGGGCGGCGTCGATTTTGTCCAGTTCCCCGGCCAGACTCTCAATTTCCCGCTTAGACATGTGGGTCATAGAGTTGAGCCGGGCTGCAGTAGCAGCCAGATCCTGGATGGGCCGCAGCACCTTACGGATGGAGCGGTTGCTGCGGAAGAGATTTGTCACCAGAGAGAGTCCCTGACAGATCAAGATTACGACGCCGGCCCAGTATAGTCCTGTAAAGATGCCGGATAGGTCTACCGTGACGGCGTAGGGGTGACCGCTGTTTGGCATCTCTACAGTATAAAATTTGCTGAGATTCCAGGAACGCAGACCGTCTGCCGTCTCCCAGCGCCGAGGAAACAGCGGGGAAGCGACGAAGTCCTCCCCCCAGGGGTCCCGATCCAGTGGGGTAATTGTGTAGTCACTGGCTTCCATCCAGGGAAGCGCGTCTTCTGTAGGGACGCCCCGCTGGTTGACCAGGCTGACTACATCAGCACAGCGATTTTCTGCATAGGCGAACAGGCCAAAGGCGGCCAGCGCCAGAAGGAGCAGATCCATCACCAGAAAGATGCCCATTTGCCGCAGAAAGAACCCGATATTCAGCCGCAGGGCCAGGGAGGAATCACGGGCAGCGGCGATGGGGTCCGCTGGTGGGGGTGTTTGAAATCTGTGCCGTTTGCGGGGCATAGGGCTTCACCTCCTTGCGCACAGGGGGCACCGGCCTCGGTGTGCCCTCTTGGGAACAACGTGACAGATGGTCATGCCTTATTGTGCTCTCATCCAATTCTGAATGGCTTCCAAATTCTCAAACGCAACAAAGCTGCCGCCATGGATTAGAAAATCCAGGTATTGATCCTCTTCAGCGGTGCGGCGGCCGCCCTTATCTTGAAGGGATTCGCGTATGGACCTGGTAGCCATGCCCACCATCCGGCGTTTGAGCCAGCCTACTTTTTTGGGGGCCCAGCCGCCCTGGAGGTAGAAAATGGGAACATCGGGGACATAGTTTGCTTTGGACAGGGTTTCTAGCACCTGCTGAGAGGTGGGGGACATGCCCACACCACATACCCCTTTGACGGAAAATTTCTTTACCGCATGGTCAATGCCCGTGATGTGGCCTGCCATCAGTGGGCCCATATAGAAAATAGGTTCGTCCAACTTATCCTCCACATCGGAGATGCTGTAGACCTTTATTTTTTCCGATTTGCCCAGCATTTCGGCATATTTTTTGGTAAAACCGGTGTTGGAGCGGTATATAATAACCATCGTCACTCCTCCTTGATGACATACCCAACGCCCCGAACGGTGTGAATAAGTTTCAGACCGAAAGCGTCATCCAGTTTGGAGCGCAAAAAGCGGATGTAAACATCTACTGAGTTGGTTTCCCCCACAAAGTCGAAACCCCACACCGCGTCTAGAAGGGCCTCCCGCGTAAGAACTCGGCCCTTGTTTTCAAGCAGGTGGCGCAGCAGATCAAATTCCTTCTTAGTCAGTTCCACACTCTGACCTCGGACCGTGACCTGATGCTTTTCCACGTCCATCACCAGCGGGCCTGCTGCCAGGGGGATATTTTGGACGCTTTGGCCGTTCCTATTGCGCAGGGCGGCCCGAATCCGGGCCAAAAGCTCTTCGATGGCAAAGGGCTTGGTGATATAGTCGTCAGCCCCGGAGTCCAAACCGGCGACCTTATCGATCACACTGTCACGAGCAGTTAACATAATTACTGGAACCTGGCTTTCCCGACGCAGGCGGCGCAGCACCTCCATCCCGGACAGTTGGGGCAACATGATGTCCAACAAGACCAGATCGAACCCGTCGCCCAGTGCAAGTTCCAAACCCCGCCGTCCGTCCAGGGCTTTTTCCACCTGATAGCCCTCATATTTTAGCTCCAGTTCCACCATCCGGGCTAGTTTTTCCTCGTCCTCTACCAGAAGGATGCGTTCCGACATGTGTTTCACCTCGTCATTGTGTTAGGGCACAGTATAGGGCAAAAACGCTGTTTTTACCTGAAAAAATGTTAGGGGCAAGAGGGGATTCCAGACGAACCGCCCCCGCCATCCAAGACAATGCCCCAGCCCTATTCATCAGAGTGCCAATCGTGCTTTAGCTCCTCCATGACCTTGTGCCCCAGGTCGGCGGCAGTATCAGCTAAGCCGCCCAATCCGTTGTTGATCGACTCTCTGTCCAGGTCCGGGCCGGAGAACCGATACCGAAACCCTAAAAACAAGCAGCCAAGAAGTACGGGAATTGTGATCCAGGGGGCACAACACAGCAGCAAGACTAAAATTAAGACTGGCAGGGCGGTAATGGGCTGATCCTTCCGCCAGATCTCAAGCTCGTTATCTACCAGCCAGCGGCGCAGGGTAGATAAAAACTGTTGAAAGGAACCCATCTTCTTTTTGCGGAAAGTCTTGGGAGGCTTATCCTTTTCGGGCAGCTGGACTGGCAGAGGGGATGAGGAAGGCGGAGGAGGGGGGGTCTCGCCTTTGGTAGAAAAATAAGTGGACTCTGACCGGGGAATTTCCCCCTTTTCCTCTAGGTAAATCAGCGCGTCCAGAAGATTTCCTCCACTATATTCCAGTGCCTGTTTGGCCTGTTTATAGCTGACATTGGCCTTTTCCTTCAGATGTTCTACCATTTCCAGTGTAATTTCCATTATGAACGGCTCCTTTCCCGGGCCAAATTCCTTTATTGCGACAATATCATACCACGGCCGGGTTGAAAGACCGTTTAGCGAACATTAAAAATTCTTTAAATTTTTCTCTATCTGTTTCCTATTTTCCTAATAACCTCAATGCTTCCAGCACACAGGACAGAAAAATCAAAAGAGATAAGATCAACTTTTGAATACTTGCCCATCTAATTATACTATGATATAATTAGAAACGCAACTTTAGCCTGTTTGATAAATATCAATACACCCAAGCGGTGGTCCTTTTTCTGCCATACTACCCCAATTTTTTTGCAATACATCCAGGATTCCTACAAAAAATTGTGTTTGTCTGGCGGAAAAATTCCTCACCATTGTGCATATTTCCATTTTTCAACCGGCGCCTAAAGGAGCGATATATACAGATCGCGATATGTTTCGCACCAAAGAAGAGGGCGAGAGAGGGGAGGTCCCATGAGGAAGAAACGTGGCGTTTTGTCGTTTGCTGTGGCGTTGGTACTGTTCTTGGGCCTGTCCCTGCCTATGCCTGCCCATGCGGCCAACTTATATTTTACCGCGATCAACGACAGCGTGCCTCCATTGACCTCAGATACTATGCCATTTTGGTCCGGGGGAAATATCTATGTGCCATACACGGTTTTTGACTCCAACTTGAATGGCATTAATGTGAGTCTAGGACTTTACACCAGTTTTAATCGGCTGGCTGGCACAATTACTATTTTTAACCTGAGACAGATGCTGGTGTTTGATCTGAGCAACGGCACCTGCCGGGATGATATGACGGGAACGGTTTACTCCTCCCGGGCAATTATGCGCAATGGCCGGCCCTACCTGTCGCTGAGTATGGTCTGCTCTTTCTTCGGCCTGGAGTACAGCTACAATCAGCTGCCCAATATTCCCCAGGGCTACCTGGTACGCATTAAGAGTGCGGACGCAGTTTTGGACGACGCACTGTTCATTGAACGGGCACGGGATCTGATCAACAGCCGTCTGCGGGAGTATACGCAAAGTCTCAGCCCTGCGGAGAGCACCGACCAGACGGTGAGTCCCCCTACACCTGCCGTGCCCACCCCCCCATCTCAAGAGGGGAATGAGAGTGATACGGCGACCTATTTGGCTTTTCGATGTGAGAATGGAGAGAATCTACAGGGGATACTGGACGTGCTGGATGGCAGCGGCAGGTATGGAATCTTTTTCCTCTCCCCCCGGGCGCTGGAGATGGAAGGAGATCTGGTCCGCCGTGCGCTGGGGACCGGTCACAGTGTGGGAATACTGGTGGATGAGGGAGAGGAGATATCCCTTCAGCTGGCCCAGGGCAATCTGGCTTTGGAGGCGGCGGCGCACACCAGAACGACCTTGGTCTATGCTCCAGCGGGGCAGCGAGGGGCACTGAAGCAAGAGGGATGGGTGTGCTGGGAGGAGACCCTTTTGCTGACTCCCGGCGATACAGTAGGATCTACAGCCTTTGCCAACAGCGTTTTGAACCGGCTAGGTACGCGTCGCCGCACCGTCTATCTCACCTTTGAGGGCAGCAGCGGCACGATTCGAGTACTGCCTACCCTGCTGCGCCAGCTCGGCAGCAGTCACTACATGGTAGCGGTCCCCATGGAGACGAAGCTGTAAGAAAACCGCCGGCGATGCCGGCGGTTTTCACTTATCTTCCAAAGATTTCAGCAGCCTGCCTCATATTCTCGATGACGGACACCGAGAAGGGGCAGCGTTTCTCACAGGAGCCGCAGGCCACGCACGCTCCGGCGTGGCGGGGGAAGAGGGCGTAGTGCTCCCGCACTGTCTCGGGAACCTGGCCCTGGGCGCGGGCCAGGTTCAGGAATTTGGTCACGGAAGCCACGTCGATACCCTGGGGACAGGGGGCGCAGTGGCCGCAGTACATGCAGTGGCCTTTCCAGCTGATTTTGGGCATGGCGGCGAAGGCGTCGGCGTAGTCCTTTTCATAGTCCGGGGCCTGCTCGTAAGCGGCGCACTGGACCAGCTCCTCCACCGTCCGGGCCCCTGCCATGACACTGGCCACCCCGGGCCGAGTGAGGGCGTAGTGCAGGCACTGGAAGGGGGTGAGCGCCACCCCGGCGGGAGAGTACTGGCTGAGCAGGTTGCCGCCGCCGAAGGCCTTCATTACCGTGATCCCCACCCCTTGGCGCTGGCAGCTCTCGTAGAGGGTTTGGCGCTGGGGGTCCATGTTCACAAGGGGGTTCTCATAGGCGTTCTCAGCCCACAGCTGTTCCACGTTCTCCCCGGCGGGCTGGAGGTCGTAGCAGGGGTTGACGCTGAACATGAGTACGTCAATGAGTCCGCTGTCCACTGCCGCCTGGGCAACCTCCGGGTTGTGGCTAGACAGACCGATGCAGCCGATTTTCCCAGCTGCCTTCAACTCCTGGGCGTAGGCCATTACCGGACCGTTCGCGATTTTCTGCCAGTCAGCCAGGGCGTCGGAGTAGTGGATCATGCCGATGTCAATAAAGTCGGTGTTCAGCCGGGAGAGCATGTCGGCAAAGGCGGCCTTTACCTTGGCGATGTCCCGGGTGCGCAGATATTGGCCGTTCTCCCAGATGGAGCACAGGTGGGATTGCAGGACGAATTTGTCCCGCCGGCCCGCCAGGGCCTTGCCCAGGTTGGAGCGCATCTCTGGGTTGGGGGAGTACAGGTCGATACAGTTGATCCCCAGCGCCTCCATTTTGTCCACGAATTCCTGCACCTGATCAAGGCTCTTGCCCTCAAGGCCCTCGCAGCCCATGCCGATCTCGCTGACCTTCAGGCCGGTGCGGCCCAATGTACGGTAGTTCATGGGATTCCTCCTTATGTTTTCTATGGTACAGCTTACCACTTGAAGCCGGGTTTAAGTCAAGAGGGAGATTCCACGTTCGTTGACGCTGGGGACCGATGGTGATATAATCAAATGTGAAGGAGGGGTCCCCATGGATGAGAAAATCAAAACCTTACAGCAGTGGATTGACGAGAGCCAAAGAATCGTCTTTTTCGGCGGGGCGGGGGTATCTACCGAGAGCGGCATCCCGGATTTCCGCAGTGTGGACGGGCTATACAACCAGAAGTATGCCTGGCCCCCAGAGCAAATCCTTAGCCGTACCTTCTTCGATGCCCGGCCCGAGGAGTTTTACCGCTTCTACCGGGACAAGATGCTCTGCCTGAACGCCCGGCCCAACGCCGCCCACAAGAAGCTGGCCGAGCTGGAGGCGGCGGGCAGGCTGCGGAGCGTGGTCACCCAGAACATCGACGGGCTTCACCAGCTGGCGGGGTCTAAGCGGGTTTGGGAGCTCCACGGCTCCGTCCACCGCAACTACTGTATGAAATGCCGCAAGCCCTATGGAGTGATGGACATCAAGGAGGGGACCGGGGTGCCCAGGTGTTCCTGCGGCGGCGTGGTCAAGCCCGATGTGGTCCTCTACGAGGAGGGACTGGACAGCGCCACCATCGAGGGGGCGGTGGCCGATATCCAGGCGGCCGACCTGCTGGTTATCGGAGGGACCTCCCTGGCGGTCTACCCCGCTGCCGGGCTTATCAACTATTACCGGGGCTCCCGGCTGGTGCTTATCAACAAGAGCCCCACCCCCTACGACGACCGGGCCAGCTTGGCCATCAACCTGCCCATTGGGGAGGTGTTGGGGCAGATCGAGGCCCGATGAAAAACGGCCGTCTCTTTGAGCTCCTCTATCTGCTGGTGGAAAAGCGGGCCGTGACAGCCGGGGAGCTGGCCCGGAAGCTGGAGGTGTCGGAGCGCACCATCTACCGGGATGTGGACGCCCTGTCCGCCGCCGGTATCCCCGTCTACGCCCAGAAGGGGAAGGGGGGCGGCATCCGGCTGATGGATCAGTTTGTGCTGGACCGTGCCCTGCTGTCCCAGAGCCAGCAGGACGAAATTCTCTTTGCCCTCCAGGCCATCCGGGCCACGGGCGGGGGAGAGGAGGCCCTGTCCCGGCTGTCCGCCCTGTTCCACCGGGAGGGGGGCGACTGGCTGGAGGTGGATTTTTCCGACTGGGGCAGCGGGGCGGCGGAGCGGGAAAATTTTTCCCAGGTGAAGCAGTCGATTTTGGAGCGCCGGCCTTTGAGCTTCACCTACTACAGCTCCGCCGGGGAGACAAGCTGCCGGACGGTGGAGCCTGCCCGGCTGGTGTTTAAAGCGGGGTGCTGGTATCTATCCGCCTTCTGCCGGGAACGGCAGGATTGGCGTATCTTCCGGCTGGTACGGATGGAGGACCTTTGCCTGGAGGATGGGAGCTGTCCGCCGCGCACGCCCCCAGAGCAGCTGGAGGCCCCCATGCCCAAGGACTACCAGGGGGTAGAGCTGCGGCTGCTGTTCGCCCCCTCCGCCGCCTGGCGGGTGCGGGACTACTTCCACCCCAGAGAGGTGTCTATCCAGCCTGGCGGGCGGCTGATGGTGGCGTGTACCTTTCCGGAGGACCAGTGGCTGCTGTCCTTTCTACTGTCCTTCGGCGGGCAGTTGGAGGTGCTCTCACCGGACTACTGGCGGGATATTTTAAAGGAAGAGCTAAAAAAATCTTTGAGTGTTTATCAAACTGGACAGACCTTGTCAGGTTATAAGGCGTATCCTTGTGTCAGAGACGGGGAGACAGACTCCGCCCAACATAAGGAGGTTTTCCAAATGGAAGAGAGAAAATTTTGTCAATGCTGCGGCATGCCCCTGGACAGGCCCGAGGACAAGGGTACCGAGGCCGGCGGCGCCTTCAGTGAGGACTACTGCCACTACTGCTACCAGAACGGGGCCTTTACCGCCCCCGACGCCACTATGGACGATATTATCGCTTTCAATCTGAAGTTCAACGCCGAGAACGGCCACCCCTTCGGGCCCCAGGAGGAGGCGGAGAAGATGATGCGGGGTTGGTTCCCCACCCTGAAGCGATGGAGAAAAGGGTAACTTTTCAGTAGAATTAAAAAGGTTAGCCGCTCGGAGGGGATTCGGGCGGCTAACTACTTTAGCAAGAATTTAGGAATTGCTCTGTAAACTCCGTTTCAATACGCTTTACATATGTCTGTAGGAGCGTCGAGGCCAATCAATCTTTAGCGCAATAGTCTACCAACCCACAAGGTACAAAACATGAAAGCTTCAACTCCAAAGCACGGTATTCCTAAGGTGGAATACCGTGCTTTTCCAATCCTGTCCGACAGATGCTGTGATTTTCTTAATAAATACCGATTTTACAGACGCCCATCTAAGTGGGTGGAGGTCTCTTTTGCGCCAAGATATCCAAACAGATAGACAAGAGAGCAGTTTGCGGATCTTGACGTAAATATGCCGTTGAGACACCTCAGTTTCCTTGAATTAGCACCTGATCTCCGGACTGATATTCCTTAGCATATCGCCCAGGGGTGAGACCGGTGAGGTGGCCAAAGGTGCGGATAAAGTGGGAGTTGTCCGAAAAGCCGGACAGCTCTCCGGCCTGCTGGACACTGACTCCCTCCTGAAGCAGCTGGCGGGCTCGAAGTACCCGACTGTAGATGATATATTCCATGACGGAGAAGCCGGTGGCCGCCTTGAAGATTCGGCACAGGTAGTGCTTGCTGATGTAAAACTGTCCGGCAATCTGGTCCAGGGTGAGAGATTCAGACAGATTGTCCCGAATATAGTCCAGGATTGGGGCCACCCGAAGGAAGTCCTTGTTATGAATGGATTCGCCGGCTGTGGCCACGTTGAGGGTGGGAGCCAGACGGATGAGCAGATTGAGCAGAGCCACTGTCTGGCGCACATCACTGCCGAATGAGCCGTCGTTTTTGTTGCGCTCCAGGGACTGAAACAGCTCAATGACCTCGGTCATCTCCCCGCCAGACAGGTCGGCCCGGCGAAAGGAGGCGCCGCAGAACTGGGTCAGATCAGTTTGTGGGGTGGACAGTTGGGTCAGGGATTTTTTGCTGATGTGGAGCACATATCGGGCGTGGAAGCCATCGGCCATGGTGCGGTGCAGGGTGTTTTCCCCGATCAGGTACAGGGTTCCGCGCCGCAGCGGATAGACTTGGTCGCTGACAAAAATATTCCCTGGACTGACCAGAGGAAGCAGCAGTTCACAGTGGTCATGGAAGTGCAGCCGGCTCATGTTCCAGGTCTCGTTGTGGTTCAATTGTAGGTGAAATTCCACATTGGTCATGGGGAATCGCCTCTTTTCATTTCGGAGCGTTGTAAGGATGGATCACAACGCGTTCAGTTTTTGCTGCGGGATGGACAGACCCCGGATGAAGTGCCTCTAAGGGGGATTCCTATTATACCACGCCAGAACAAGATATGCAAACTTTATGCTAAATTACAGGCTAGACCAATTGTAAGATTTATGGTAAAATGACTACCGTAAAAAAGCGTATTGCAGCACCTTGACAACCAGCGAAGAAAGAGAAAACCCAAAATTATTTTGTAATGGGGGTATTACTATGAACAAAGTATATTCCATGCACGATGCCGTGGCAAAGTTCGTCGAGAGTGGAGACTGTGTCTGCTTTGGCGGCTTCACCACGAACCGGAAGCCCTATGCTGTGGTCAATGAGATCTTGCGCCAGGGCCAGAAGGATTTCACCGTCTGGGCCGGTCCTGCCGGCGGCGACTGGGACATGATGATCGGCGAAGGCCGGGTGAAGGCGTATATCAACTGCTACACCGCCAACTCCGGTTACACCAACGTCTCCCGCCGCTTCCGTGCCGCCATCGAGAAGGGGGAATTGGTCTATGAGGACTACTCCCAGGATGTGCTGATGCTGCAGCTCCACGCCGCCTCTCTGGGCCTGCCTTTCCTGCCCGTCCGGCTGATGCAGGGCTCTGGCCTGATGAAATATTGGGGGATCAGTGAGGAGCAGCGCAAGGCGCTGGAGAAGGTAGACGACCTGAAGTGTGTGGAAATTGAAAACCCCTTTAACCCCGGCGAGAAGGTGGTGGCCGTCCCCTGTCCCAGACTGGACCTGGCCGTCATTCACGTGCAGAAGGCCAGTCCAGACGGTACCTGCATCATCGAAGGCGACGAGTTCCACGACGTTGATATCGCCGTGGCTGCCCGCAAGGTGATTGTCACCTGCGAAGAGCTGGTGAGTGACGAGTACATCCGCCGTGATCCCACCCTAAACAAAGTCTTTGGCGAGTGTGTCTCCGCCGTTGTCCACGCCCCCTACGGCGCGTGGCCCTCCCAGTGCTACAACTACTACGACAACGACTCCCACGCCCTGAAGGAGTATGATAAGGCCAGTAAGTATCAGGACGCCGCCGACGCCGCCGCCCAGCTGGCCAAGGCCGCTGCCAAAGCTCAGAAGGCCGCCGATGCCAAGCCCGAGGATGCCAAGCTGGCCGAGGCCGCTGCCAAAGCCAAGAAGGCCGCTGACGACGCCGCTGCCGGCATTGCCGTCCCCGAGACCTTCCAGGACTACCTGGAAAAGTGGGTCTACAGTGTGAAGGACCACGACGAGTTGTTGGACAAGGTGGGCGGTTCCCGCCTGATGCGGCTGAAGAACGAGCCCCACCTGGGCTACTCCACCCGCCACTAAAGTAAAGGGAGGTACATAAAAATGGCTGAGTATAAGATTACAAAACAAGAGCGGCAGGCTTACGCGATTGCCAAGAATATCAAGGAAAATCAGATCGTCATCGTGGGCACCGGACTTCCCCTCATTGGCGCTTCCCTGGCCAAGCGGGTGGTGTGCCCCTCCTGCCATCCCATCGTGGAGAGCGGTCTAATGGACTGCTCCCCCGTGGAGGTCCCCCGCTCCGTGGGCGACAACCGCTTTATGGCCCACTGCGCCGTCCAGTGGCCCAACGTCCGGTTCATCGGTTTTGAGGCCAACGAGTGGCTCCACGACGAGGACCGCCTCATCGCCTTCATCGGCGGCGCCCAGATCGACCCCTACGGAAACGTGAACTCCACCTGTATCTACGGCAAGGGCGACTATGTCAAGCCCATGACCCGCTTCACCGGCTCCGGCGGCGCCAACGGTATTGCCACCTACTGCAACACCATCATCATGATGCAGCACCAGAAGCGCCGCTTTATGGAGCACATCGACTATATCACCTCCTGCGGCTGGATGGACGGTCCCGGCGGCCGTGAGAAGGTGGGCCTGCCCGGCAACCGGGGCCCCCAGATGGTGGTCACCGACCTGGGCATTATGAAGTTCGACGAGCAGACCAAGCGCATGTACTGCGCCTACATGTTCCCCGGCGTCACCCCCGAGATCGTCCAGGAGAACACCGGCTTCGAGATCGACTGCTCCAAGGCCGAGGTCTTCCCCGACCCCGACCAGGAGATCCTGCGCATCATCCGTGAGGAGATCGACCCCGGCCAGGCCTTTATCAAGATTCCCAAGGAGTAAGAAAACGCCGCAGGAATGCGGAAAAACCTCCTTTTGAAAGGAGGTGCCCCAGTGGGTACACTGGGACGGAGGATTGTGTTTCGGCGAAGCCGAAATGTGCGGAGCAAACCTAAGTCTGCAAAACCTTGTTTCCTTCGCGAACGCAATCTTCAGTCAGCCTGCGGCTGACAGCTCCCCCAAAGGGGGAGCCTGGCCCTGCGGGGGACGAGAGAGTCCCCCGAGAGGGGTCAAAACAAACATTAGGAGGAGTTTACATTGGGTAATTATTCCATGCCCCGATATTTCCAGAACATGCCCGTGGTGGGCAAGGCCGTCAAGGCCAACGCCGAGAACGTCAGCGAACTGCGGGCCATTGAGGACGACATCCACGCCCACATCGTGGACGCTCTGTCCAGCGGCAAGGCCGACGAGGACATGAACGCCAAGGGCCAGCTCACCGCCATGCAGCGGGTGGCCCTGCTGGTGGACGAGGGAACCTGGTGTCCCCTGAACAGCCTGTACAACCCCGAGCACAACAAGAACGGCTCCACCTCCATCGTGAAGGGCCTGGGCCGGGTCAACGGCAAGTGGTGCTGCATCATCGCCTCCGACAACAAGAAGCACGCCGGCACCTGGGTGCCCGGCCAGGCCGACAATCTGCTCCGGGGCAGCGACACCGCCAAGCGGCTGCGCATCCCCCTGATCTACCTGCTGGAGTGCGCCGGCGTGGAGCTGGACAAGCAGGAGAAGGTGTACCCCAACCGCCGAGGCGGCGGCACCCCCTTCTACCGCAACTCCGAGCTGAACCAGATGGGCATCCCCGTCATCGTGGGCATCCACGGCACCAACCCCGCCGGCGGCGGCTACCACTCCATCTCTCCCACCGTGCTGGTGGCCCACCAGAAGGCCAACATGGCCGTGGGCGGCGCGGGCATCGTGGGCGGTATGAACCCCAAGCCCCACATCGACATGGAGGCCGCCCTGGCCCAGATCGAGGCCACTAAGGGTCTGCGGGCCGATCCTCCCGGAAGTGTCTCCATCCACTACGGCGAGACCGGCTTCTTCCGCGAGGTGTACACCGAGCAGGAGGGGGTCATCGCCGGCATCAAGAAGTATGTTGACATGCTGCCCACCTTCGACCTGGAGTTCTTCCGGGTGGACACCCCCCAGTCTCCCGCCATGTCCGACGTGGAGCTGTACGACCTGGTGCTGAACAACAAGAACCGCCCCTACGACATGTACTCCGTCCTGGGCCGCCTCTTCGACGGCAGCCAGTTCATGGAGTATAAGAAGGGCTATGGTCCCGAGATGATCACCGGCATCGCCAAGGTGGACGGCCTGCTGGTGGGCGTTGTGGCCAACCAGCAGGGCATTTTCCCCAACTACCCCGAGTATAAGATGGCCAAGTACGGCCAGGCTATGGGCGCGGGCGGCAAGCTGTACCGCCAGGGCCTGATTAAGATGAATGAGTTCGTTACCCTCTGCGCCCGTGACCGCCTGCCCATGGTCTGGATTCAGGACACCACCGGCATCGACGTAGGCGATGACGCCGAGGTGGCCAAGCTGCTGGGCCTGGGCCAGTCCCTGATCTACTCCATCCAGTCC
>CAPGBJ010000022.1 GCA_948616425.1 uncultured Oscillospiraceae bacterium | reverse complement strand
TAGGCGCTGTTTGAAAAATGGAACTATGCCCAACGGCGAGAAATTTTTTCGCCAGAGGAAGCCAATTTGACGCAGGAATACTGGATGTATTTCAAGGAAAATTGGCAAAGCATGGCGGAAAAAGAGCCGGCGTTTGGGCATAGTTCCATTTTTCAAACAAGCCCTAGTATGGACAGTATAGACTAGATTTTTCTGCGCTGCAAGCCTTTTTGGCAAAAATCGACCTGGCCGCTGAAGAAAGAGTTTCCATTCTTTTTTCGTGTTCCCGCCCCCTGCGGGGGCGGGGACCGCAAGGCTATCCTCTCCCGGAGGAACACAAAAGCAAATTGGGAGAGGGAAGAGAGGAGATGGGCGGGAAATTTACATTTTGTTTACGAATGGCTTCTTGACGAGTCATGCAGGAAGAGCTATGATATATGTGTATCAATGGCAGGCGTCATCGCCTGCCGTCTTCTGTCAGCCAAGGAGGCACGCTCATGATCCGAAACGCAATTCAGCGGTTGATGTATGGCCGCTATGGAACCGACCAGCTGAACCTGTTCCTGATGGGGGTCTATCTGCTGCTCTACCTGGTGTTCGCCCTCACCAGAGTGACGCTTCTGTACTGGGTGAGTTTTGTCCTGTTGATCTGGAGTCTGTTCCGTACCCTCTCCCGCAACATGGAGCGGCGGCGGATGGAAAATGCGAGATTTATGCGGCTGGCTGGCCCCGTTCTCAGTTGGCTGCGACTGCGCCGCACCATCCGCCGGGATAAAGAACACGTCTATTTCAAATGCCCCAGCTGCGGCCAGCAGTTGCGTGTCCCCCGGGGCAAGGGTAAAATCACCGTCACTTGCCGGGGCTGTGGGGCCAGTTTTGAGGAAAAGAGTTGAATATCCTGCTGTTTTCGGCCTGCCGGCTTCCGGCGGGCCGTTGTGTTTTATTTCGGGCTGTGGTATACTGTAGAAAGTGGAGGGACGGGGGCGTCCCGCCCTGCAATTATACATCGGCCTGTCGGGGACGAGTATGATCCGCCCTGCCGCGCGGCCTCAATCGCCCCTCATACAAGAAAGGAGTCCAACCATGAACGCCAAATACGACGTTGTCATTCTGGGCTGCGGAGAGGCGGGCATTTTTGCCGCCTATGAGCTGACCCATCTCCACCCTGAACTGAAGGTACTGGCCCTGGACCAGGGGGCTGACATCTACCACCGCAGCTGCCCCATTGTGGCGGGCAAGGTGAAGGAGTGCGTCCGCTGCCCTGTGTGCCACACCATGTGCGGCTTCGGCGGGGCCGGGGCCTTTTCCGACGGGAAGTTTAACTTTACCACCCAGTTTGGCGGCTGGCTCACCGACTTTATGGAGCCCGCCCAGGTGATGGAGCTGATCGACTATGTGGACCGCGTCAACGTGGCCCATGGGGCCACCACCGAGGTGTTCTCCACCGAGAGCGAGGCCGCCCGCCAGCTGGCCCGCCAGGCGCTGGCCTATGACCTCCATCTGCTCCAGGCCCGGTGCAAGCACCTTGGCACCGAGAACAACCTGCGTATTCTCACCAACATCTATGAGGGCCTTCAGGACAAACTGGAGTTCTCCTTTCACACGGAGGTGGCCTCTATTGCCAGGGCTGAGGATGGTTACCGCCTGATTCTGGCCAAAGGCGGCGAGGTGGCCTGTCAGTATCTGATCGCCGCGCCGGGCCGGTCGGGGGCGGAGTGGTTCTCCAACCAGTGTAAAGACCTGGGGCTGGAGCTTCTCAACAATCAGGTGGATATCGGCGTGCGGGTGGAGCTGCCCGCTACCATCTTCGAGCACATCACCGATGTGGTGTACGAGTCCAAGTTGGTTTACCGGACCAAACAGTACGGCGACAGTGTGCGCACCTTCTGCATGAACCCCTACGGCCATGTGGTGGCCGAGAATGTGGAGGGCATCAATACCGTCAACGGCCATTCCTATGCGGACCCCGCGCTGCGCTCTGAGAACACCAACTTCGCGCTGCTGGTCTCTAACCGGTTTACGAAACCCTTTAACGAACCCTACCGTTACGGCAAGCATGTGGCCTCGCTGTCCAACATGCTGGCCGGGGGGGTGCTGGTGCAGCGCTTCGGCGACCTGGTGGGGGGGCGGCGCACCAACGAGCACCGGATGAGCAAGTCCACCGTACGGCCTACCCTGACCGCCGCCGTCCCGGGGGATTTGTCACTTACCCTGCCCAAGCGGCAGCTGGACGATCTGATTGAGATGATCTATCAGCTGGATAAAATCGCCCCCGGTACCGCCAACTACGACACCCTGCTCTATGGCGCGGAGGTGAAGTTCTACTCCGCCCGTCTCCAGCTCACCCCGGAACTGGAGACCGCCCTGCCCAACTTCTTCGCCGCGGGCGATGGGGCGGGCGTGACCCGGGGACTGGCCCAGGCGGGGGCGTCGGGAGTACAGGCGGCAAGGGCTGTCTGTAAGAGACTGGAGCAATAATTCGGCTTTTACAATGGGTTTGGCACCACTGGGCGATCCCCTTGGCCTGTGGGCTGCTTCTGGCCGCTGGTTACGCCGCAAAGCAGTGTCTGGAGCTGCGTCCAGCGCAGGCATATGAGGACAAGGGCGTCCTCACCTTTGCCGCTGCCGCCCGTGTTTTACAGGCTTTCCTGCAAAATGGAGGACCAGCGATCCCGGGCTGAGCGGCAGCCCATAAAAATATCACATTATTTTGTCATCCCCTATACAGTTTTTTATCCACTCTTTCCACCGCTCTTTCCACAGGCATTTTGCTTGGAACAGAAGACTTCTCCACATTGTCCACAGAGTTTTCCACATCGGTTATGTCAACCCTATGGCCGTAAATATTCATTTACCGGTTTCCATAATGTCTGTCAAGGCTGAATTTTGTACAAAATTTTTCCCGCGCCATTTTTGCAGGGAAAAGTGAATTTTCCACCGCATTGGGAAAGGAGTGCGCCTCAATGTCTCTCCAGACTGACACCATTGCCGCCATCTCTACACCGACCGGACCGGGGGCCATCGGCATCCTGCGCCTGTCCGGGCCGGAGGCCGTGCCCATTGCGGAGAAATGCTTTAAGTCCCTGGGGGGCAAGGGCCTCCGGGAACACAGGCCGCGGGAACTGGTCTACGGCGACCTGTTGGACAGCGGCGGCCAGCCCATCGACCGGGTGTTGTGCGCCTACAGCCTGGGCCCCAGCAGCTACACTGGGGAGGACACGGCGGAGTTTCAGTGCCACGGTTCCCCGATGGTGCTCTCTCTGGGGCTGGAGGCGCTCTTTGCTGCCGGGGCGCGACAGGCGGGGGCGGGGGAATTCACTCGGAGGGCCTTCCTCCATGGCCGGCTGGACCTGGCGCAGGCGGAAGCGGTGGGAGATCTGCTGGAGGCTCAGAGCCGAGAGGGGGCCCGCCACGCGGCGGGCCAGCTGGCCGGAGCTCTGTCCCGGAAGATTGGGGGGATTTACTCCGCCCTGGTGGATGTGATGGCCCATTTCCACGCCGTTTTAGACTATCCGGACGAGGACATCGACCCCTTCCGGCTGGAGGAGCTGGACCGGACTCTGTCCGACCAGGAAGGGGAGCTGAACGCCTTGCTGTCTACCTGCGGCCGGGGAAAGCTGCTGCGAGAGGGGGTCCCCTGCGCCATTGTGGGCAGGCCCAACGCGGGCAAGTCCTCTCTGCTCAACGCCATGCTGGGCTGGGACCGGGCCATTGTCACTGACATCCCCGGCACCACCCGGGACACAGTGGAGGAGCGGTGCGAACTGGGCGGGGTGCCCCTGAGGCTGATCGACACGGCCGGCCTGCGGGACACGGACGACCCAGTGGAAAAGCTGGGGGTGGAGCGGTCCCGAAAGGCCATGGAGGAAGCGGGTCTGATTCTGGTGCTGATTGACGCCTCTCAGCCCGCTGAAGAGGAGGATTTCGCCCTGCTTCAGGAGGCGATGGCTCTGGCCCCTACCATTTTGGTGTGGAGTAAGGGGGATCTGCCCCCTGCGCCCATCCCCGTTGTGAATATGGAGCTGCCGGCAACGGTGACGGTGAGCGCCAAAGCTGAAGATTTGGACGAGCTGTGTCAGGCGATCTCCTGCGCCTTCCCCCAGGACCTCCGGCGGGACTACGGGCAGATCCTTACCAACGCCCGGCAGGAGGAGGCTGCCAGCCGGGCCCGGGGGGCTGTCCGCCAGGCCCGGGGGGCTCTGGCGTCGGGCGTCACCCCCGACGCCCTCCTCACCGATGTGGAGGAGGCGCTCCAGGCCCTGGGAGAACTCACAGGCCAATCGGTACGGGAGGATGTCACCGACCGAATCTTTTCCAAATTCTGTGTGGGAAAATGAGAGAGGGATCTCCGCAAGCTGACGGCCCGCCCCCTGAGGGGCGGGCCGTTGAAATTGATGGGAGCTATCTGCGGACCCACTTGCCAAAGAGGGTCTTCTTGAATTTGAGCATGGCCTCTTGGGCGGGGGCGTAGTTCTTGCATTTCTGAAAGTACTCCACACCTTTTTTGATGTCCTGGGGGACGGCCAGTCCCTCGGTGTAGAGGGTGCCCAGGCCATAATTGAGGAGGTTGGTGCTGTAGTCCACCTCCTGGAAGAGCTGGAGGGCCCGGGCGGGGTCCTTCTGACAGCCGTGCCCAAAGAGGTAGCAGATGCCCAACATGTCGTTGCCCCAGGTGTTCTTCTGGGCGTGGGCCTGCTCAAAGAGCTGGACAGCCCGGGCGTAGTCCTGAGGAATCCCGTCCTTGCCCAGGAAAAACAGCTCCCCGGCCCGATTGGCGCAGCCGATCTGTCTCGGGTCCTGGAGACCCAGCTCATAGCACTTCATGGCCTGCTGGCAGTCCTTGGGTACCAGCTTGCCCTCATGGAAGGCTTTGCCGATGTAGAACCAGCTGGACAGCTGCCCCTGCTTGGCGGCGGCGAAGTAGAGATCCAGGGCTTCCTGGGCCCGGCCCTCCTGGTTCAGCAGGAAGCCGGCGTACCGCTCCTGCCAGTCGGGGTAGCCCTTCTCGGCTCCCAGGCGGGCAATGGCCTCTGCCTTGGGCTTGTCGGGCTCTATAATCCCCTCCTCGCCATCGTGGTAGAGGTTGTACATGTTTCGGCCGGCAAAGCCCATGCCCCCCTCGAAAGCTCTCTCAAACCAGGACAGGCACTTCAGCTCGTTTTCCCGCAGCCACTGGCCGAAGGCCGCCTTGCTGGGAAAATCTTCGGGCCCCTTGCCCTCGATGCGCACAATATCCAGCCAGAAGTAGGTGTTGCCGATCATATTCATGGCGAACAGACAGCCCGCCTGGGCCTTGTCATAGACGGCGTTCCAGGCGTCCTTCAGGGTGGGGTAGTGGGCCTTCATGGCCTCTTCCATCTCGGGGGTGAGCATGCCGCACCGCATGGCCCCCAGCACCCCCATGGCGCTGCCCTGTACAATGCTCTGCCGGATGAGCTGTTCGGTGACGTTGTCGTCGGCCTGGAAAGGGTGGTAGTCCCAGCTGTACTGGGGCCCGGAGGTGCAGCGGGACAAAATATAGGCTGCGTCCCCGTCCCCGCCGTTGGCCGCGTCGGCCAGCGGCTGAATGGCCGCCGCCGCCCTCTCCCGGTCGTAAGTGTAGTAGATGGCCTCAATGGCGTTGTCTACCGCATCGCTGAAATACTTGCCCATGGTGATCCGCTCCTTTTTTGTGTTATATTTCTTTCGTCCCATGCAGGTCCAATGGGGGCTTGACCGCCTGCGGCGGGACGGAAAAGTTACTTTGTCTCCCGCTCTAATTTTTTAGTAATATCCTTCCACTGGGAGAAATCGGGGTCGAAGGTGCCCTCAGACATTTGCAGCAGCCACTCCTGAGCCTGGCGGTCGGTGCACTTGGTCTCGAATACCCGCAGTATGTTCGGCTCAGGACGGCTGGCGTTGACCGTGACTCGGCCGTCAGACTGGTTTCCCGCCTTCAAATAGATGTACCGTGGCCCGGCAAAGAGGGCTACCGCTGTATACTTGCCGCTGGACAGCCCCTCGCCCGCCAGCTCCACGTCCCGGCAGGTAAAGGAGTCGTACTCCCGGGTGGCGCCGGTGCGGTCGCAGAGGGACAGTCGGGCCCGGGACTGCTGCTGCGGCCGGTTCACCGCCTGGAGCAGTTGCCAACCGGAGGTGTTGGGGAGCTGTTTCCGCTCCAGCAGGTCGGCAAAGGCCTGCCACGCCTCTTGCTCGCCCACTGGTCTGGCGACGGACTGATACTGGCCTCCCGCCATCTTCATCACGGCCACCAGGGTGAGGCCCGCGTTGGTCATTCCGCACTCTAACCGGGAGAAATTTGCGCCCTTCAGTCCCGGCATAGGGATCAGCTCCACCGGCTCCAGGGCAAAGTGGTCCCCCTGGCTGTTCAGGGCGGTGAGCTGGTCCTCCACCGTCTTGCGATCAAAGCGGGAGGTGCGCCGGCCCTGGAGATCAATGAGGACAAAGTCGGTGTTGCTCCGGCCGCTCTGCTGAGCCTGTTCCCCCTCCCGGGCCAGCCGCTGGTCCCGGCGGCGGAGATAGGAACGCTCCAGGGCCTGCCACTCCTCGTCGGTCTGGTGGATGAAGTCGGACCAGCCGCTGACGTAGTTCCCGAAATAGGCCTCGGGGGCCCACAGGCGCAGACAGTTCACCGCCGCCTGAAGCTCGGCGGGGTTGCGCAGGCCGGTGGTCTGGACCTGCCGCCGGTCGTCCACAATGTGGAGCTCAATGATTCGGTAGCTCTGGTAGCGGCCGTTGGTGTAGCGCGATTTCATCTCGTCTCGGGGGAAGACGCCCCGGATGCGGGCAATGGAGGAGACGTCGTCGCCGAAGACCCACTCCTTGCCGATGGCGATGCGGTCGAACCACTGGCCATGTTCCTGAATGTCCTGGTCCACCATGGCAAAAAGCTCCGCCACAGCCGGGGCCTCCTCGGGGTAGGGGAGCTGGGAGCGGATGGAGTTGGCCAGTCGGCTTTTGGCGGGGAAGAGCGCGTCGCGAAGGTCCATATAGGTCTCAATTACGCACAGGATGACGCCGCCCAGGCAGAGTATCACCGTAAAAATAGTAAAGGCCCAGTCCTTAAACTCCCAGAGTGACCGGTCCTCCTGCATTTGCATGTAAAAGCACACGCCGCCCGCAAAGCCAAAAAACAGATAGAGCAGCGACCACAGCAGTCGGGCCAGCCGTTTTCGGGTCCGGTCCAGACAGTACCCACCCTGAGGGACCGCGTCCGGGTGGCGCTTCTTCTGCCACCACAAAAATAAAACGGCCAGCAGCACGCTCCACAAGTAGCCGATAAAATATCCGGCCACCACCACAAACACACCGCAGAGCAGCCAATTCCAGGGCCACTTCAGACGAAAACCTGTTTTTCCTCCCTGATCCATAATCTTACACTCAACTCCTTTGGACAGCACGTTTTTCCAGCCGCCGCTTTCCTAGTGTAGCACCAGGGGGCTGCCAAATCAAGGGCCGGAAACGGTACCATTTCTTATTTTTTTGGCGATAACAAGTGGGGGCGCCGTCTGGACGGCGCCCCGGTTAACTGTCTAGGGCTTGTTTGAAAAATGTCAACATGCCCCAACGTCGGCTCTTTTTCCGCCATGCTTTGCCAATTTTCCTTGAAATACATCCAGTATTCCTGCGTCAGATTGGCTTCCTCTGGCGAAAAAATTTCTCGCCGTTGGGCATAGTTCCATTTTTCAAACAGCGCCTAGTTGAACTTGTATATTTTTCGGGCCAGTCGGTACAGGGCCACCGAGAGTTTCCGCCCTGGGGCGGTGGGCAGATTGGTGGCGGCGGGGATGGAGAAGTAGCGCATCCGAGCGTAGAGGCCGGCATCCACCTTGCGCAGATACTCCCACAGCTGAGTCCGCTTGCCCAAAGACTGGGGACTGCCCTCCATGGTGAGGAAGATGGAAGAAATGGTCATCATGATGGCCAGATAGTTGTACATATACCGGGCCAGCTTTTTGTCCTTTTTGGTCACTTGACGCAGATCCCAGCAGTCGATCATGTGGTAGTTCACCCGCAGCTGCTGGTCCACCCGGCCTATCATCACGCTCTCGTTGACACTCTGGTCTGCCCGACCGATGAAGTAGCGGTACAGGTCCACGTCCATATAGTAGAGGTTGCGCACGTGGGGCAGAGGTTCATACACAAAAATGTTGTCCACATAGAAGGTGTGCTTGGGCAGCTCCAGCCCGCAGTCCCGCAAGATCTGGGTGCGGTAGATCACGCTGTGCATCAGCAGGTACTGCCCCGGCTTGAAGCGGCCGATATGCTTCCAGTTAAAGACCCGGCCCACCGGGAACACATTGCGGTAGTCCACCGCCCGCTGGGTGTTGTCCTCCACATGTTCATAGACGTAGTTGGCAATCATCAGGTCCACCAGCTTGTTGTCCCGGACAAACTGGCGCAGCTTGTCCAACACCTGATGGAGGGCGTCCACATCTACCCAGTCGTCGGAGTCCACCACCTTATAATAAAGACCCTGGGCGTTGCGGATGCCCTGGTTCACCCCCTCGCCGTGGCCGCCGTTCTCCTGATGGATGGCCCGGACAATGTGGGGGTACTGCTCTGCGTACCGGTCGCAGATGGCTGGGGTGTCGTCCTTGGTGGAGCCGTCGTCCACCAAAATAATTTCAATGTCGTCCCCGCCCTGGAGCAGGGTGTCCACACAGTGCTCCATATAGGCCGCCGAGTTGTAACAGGGGACGGCGAAGGTGATCAGCTTGTCCATATCTTTGATTCTCCTGTCATTATATAATGATACAGCGCCGCGCTTTACAGCGTTTCCGCCAAGTCCAGCGCCCTCCCGGCGATGGCGTCCGCGTCGTCGCGGGCTCTGTATCTCTCGCATCCGGCTCACGCCGAATGCTCACTCACTCCGCTGCTCCTCCTTTCCAAACCGGACCCGCTGCGCTGGGCTCCGGTTTGGGGCGCGGCAAAGCCGCGCTTTACAGCGTTTCCGCCAGGTCCAGGGCTCTCCCGGCGATGGCGTCCATGTTGTAGTATTTGTACTCGGCCAGCCGGCCCAGCAGGTAAAGATTGGCTTTTTTGTCCGCTTCGGACCTGTATTTGGCGTACAGGGCGTTATTTTCCGGGTTGATGATGGCGTAGTAGGGAATCTCCCGTGGGTCGCCGGTGTAGGGGCGGGAGTACTCTTTCACAATGGTGGTCACCCCGGGCAGCTCCTGACCGGTGAGGCGCTTGAACTCGGTAATCCGGGTGTAGTCCCGGTCCACGGTGTAGTTGACCGTGCCGTGGGTCTGGTAGAAGCCGCCGCCCCGGAGGGGGTGGTCCGGGTCGGGGTAGGGCATGCCGGGGGCGCTGTAATCCCGGTCCTGCCAGGTCTCAAAGACGAAGTCCAGGGTCCGGTAGGGCAGGCGGCCGTAACACAGGCCGAAGAACTCGTCCAGAGGACCGGTGTAGATCAGGGGAACGGACAGAGGGGCCCCGGCGCCTCGGAGGAAGATGTCGAATTCCTCCAGGGACAGATACTGCCGCACATCGGTGTTCAACAAGACCTTGATGTTGGGGTGGTCCAACATGTTCTCAAACATTTTGGTGTAGCCCTCCAGGGGCATACCCTGGTAGGTGTCCTGAAAGTAGCGGTCGTCCCGGGAGAGGAAGACGGGCACTCGGGCGGT
Source organism: uncultured Oscillospiraceae bacterium (assembly GCA_948616425.1). GTDB lineage: Bacteria > Bacillota > Clostridia > Oscillospirales > Oscillospiraceae > Lawsonibacter. Next base: position 19,346 of record CAPGBJ010000022.1, on the reverse strand, counting down.
GGTGTTGGGGTCGATGTCCTCCGGTTTCTGGCCCCACTGCTTCATGGTGTAGTGGACGAAGACGTGCTGGTAGACATAGTCGGCCAGGGCGGCAATCTCGGGGTCTGGATTCTGCCGCAGTTTCAGGATGGTGACCTTCTTTTCGGCCCCATAAGCGGCGATGAGTTTGTCCCCCAGGGCCCTGCCCTCCTCCTTGCCGAAAGCCTCCTCCAGGGAGGTGAGGTTAAAGGGGACAGGGTATTGCAGCCGCCAGCCCGGTTTTCCGCCGCCCTCCGGGTCGGGGATGTTGGCCACGACCCGGTGTTGATAGTCCCGCCATTGGGTAAACCGGGACAGGAAGTCGAAGACCTTTTTATCGTTGGTGTGGAAGATGTGAGGGCCGTATTTGTGGATGAGGACCCCGTGCTCGTCCAGGCAGTCGTAGGCGTTGCCGCCGATGTGGTTTCGGCGCTCAAAGACCAGCACTTTTTTGCCCTTCTCCGCCAGGACCCGGGCTGTCACCGCCCCGGCGTAGCCCGCCCCGGCAATCCATATGTCAAATTGCTCCAAAATCAGTCCATCCTTTCCCGTGCCCCACAGGGCAGATTTTTCTTACAGTATACCACAATTTCCTGGGAAAACAAATTAAACTTTCATTAGGATTTGTTTGAAACATGTCAGTAGGCCCAAGAGGGGGGGGCTTTTTTCGCCATACTGCCCCAATTTTTCTTGCAATACATCCAGTATGCCTGGGAAAAATTGTGCTTGTCTGGCAGAAAAATCCCTCGCCGCTGTGCATAGTTCCCTTTTTCAAACAGCGCCTAAGGGTGTTCTCCCATTGCTTTTTTCTCCCGCCCGGGGTACAATGGGGGCAATGAGCTGTAAGGAGGAATTGTTATGGAGATCAAACGCATCTGCGTCTTGTATTTCAGCCCAACCGGAGGGACAGAGCGGATTGCCCGATATGTGGCCGGGGAGCTGGCCAAAAGGCTGGGCCTGGAACCGGAGTATATCCCGTTCACCAAGCCGGGGGAGCGGGAGAAGGAACGCCGTTTTGGTCCGGCTGACCTGCTGGTGATGGCCTCGCCGGTGTACGCCGGACGGCTGCCCAACAAGATCATGCCCGAGTATAGGGCCAAAATCATTGGGGACAGCACCCCCGCCCTTCCCCTGTGCGTCTTTGGCAACCGCAGCCCTGACGAGGCCCTGCGGGAGTTGGTGCTGCTGCTGGAGGACAACGGTTTCCGACCGGTGGGAGGGGGCGCCTTCGCCGGGCGGCACGCTTTCTCTGACGAGGTGGGAGAGGGTCGGCCCGATGAGGAGGACTTTGTTCAGATGGCGGATTTTGCCGCCCGGATTGCGGACAAGCTGGCAGGGGAGGCACTGCCCCCCCTGGAGGTGGACCGGGGAGAGATCGGGCCCTACTACACCCCCCTCAAGAGGGATGGGACCCCCGCCAAGTTCCTAAAGGCCAAGCCCCTCACCCACTGGAAGAAGTGCTCCCGCTGCGGCGCCTGCGCCCGGGCCTGTCCCATGGGCAGCATCGACCCGGAGACCATGGACGCCGTTGGTCTGTGTGTCAAGTGTCAGGCCTGTGTACACAAATGTACCCGCCAGGCCAAGTACTTTGAGGACGCCGACTTCCTCTCCCATGTGGCTATGCTGGAGCGGAACTATACCCGCCGGGCGGAGAATCAGATATTACTTTGAGTTTGAAGACAGGGCTGCCCCGACTGGGGCGGCCCTTTGCTGTCCCCTAAAATTTTTGCGGGAAGGGGTTGACAAAGAACGTCATATGTATTATTGTATTAATCACATAATACAATAATACAAAAGGGGGACGCCTATGGATTGGAAACTGGAGGATGACCGGCCTATCTGGCTCCAGCTCAGTCAGCAGCTCACCCGTCGGATCATCACCGGGATCTATCCACCGGGGAGCAGGCTGCCTCCGGTGCGGGAGCTGGCAGCAGAGGCGGGGGTGAATCCCAACACCATGCAGCGGGCCCTGGCGCAGCTGGAACAGGACGGCCTGGCTAAAGCCGACCGCACCGCCGGGCGGCTGGTGACCCAGGACACCGGAGTGCTGGACCGGGTGCGCTCCGGCGAGGCCAAGGTTGTGGTGCGGCAGTATCTGGACGCCATGGCCGCCCTGGGCTACAGCCGGGAGCAAGCGGCGGCCCTCTTACAGGAGGAGGAACTGTTATGAGTGAAAATCTGATCGAATGCCGGGGGCTGTATAAATCCTACGGCCTGCGGCCCGCCCTGCGAGGGGTGGACCTGGAGGTGGGACCGGGCCGTATTGTGGGGCTGCTGGGCCCCAACGGCAGCGGCAAGACCACCTTGATTAAGCTGCTGTGTGGCCTGATCCAGCCTACCCGGGGTGTTCTGGCAGTGGATGGCTCCGTCATCGGGCCCTACACCAAGTCGGTAGTGAGTTATCTGCCCGACCGGATGTACTTTGCCGATTGGATGCGGGCGGTGGACCTGTTCGACCTGTTTCAGGACTTCTATGCCGACTTTCAGTATGAGAAGGCGATTGATATGTGCCGCTCCCTGGGGGTGGAGCCGGGGGACCGGCTGAAGTCCATGTCCAAGGGCACCAAGGAGAAGGTGCAGCTGGTGCTGGTCATGGCCCGGAGGGCCAGGCTGTATCTGCTGGACGAACCCATTGCCGGGGTGGACCCGGCAGCCCGGGATTTCATTCTGCGCACCATCCTTACGAACTACAACGAGGAGGGCACGGTGCTCATCTCCACCCACCTGATCTCTGATGTTGAACGGGTGCTGGACGAGGCCGTCTTCCTCAAACAGGGGGAGATTGTGCTCCACAACACGGTGGATAACATCCGGGAACAGTCGGGGAAAAGCGTGGACGCGCTCTTCCGAGAGGTCTTCCGGGCCCAGCCCATGGAAGGAGGGGAGTTTTGATGTTGTTTAAGCTGCTGAAATACGACTTCCGGGCTATGTGGAAGCAGTTTGCTCTGATCTGGGGGGCCGCGCTGGCTCTGGCGCTGGTCAACCGATTCAGCATTTTTCTGAATGCGGACGGCCACGAGACCCATTTCCGGAGCGCCTCTCTCTCAGCGGTTCCTGTATTTGCCTTTACAGCGGCCTTGATTGCCATGTTCGTCATCTCGGTCATCTTTGTCATCCAACGTTTTTCCAAAGGGCTGCTGGGGGACGAGGGGTATCTGATGCACACCCTCCCTGTCCGCCCCTGGGAACTGGTGGCCTCTAAACTGATCTGCGGAATTGTCACCTGGGTCCTCAGCGGCATGGTGGCCCTCCTCTCCCCAGTCCTTATGATACCCCTGAACCTGCCCGACCTGCTCCAGTTTCCCTGGGTAAAGCTCTTGCTCGGTATCCTGAAGCACCCTGATACCATTTTGCTGATGATGGGGTTCTGTCTGCTGGTGATATCTTCCATCGCCCTGTTTATTTCGGTCATGTACCTGTCTATAGCCATTGGACACCTGGTTTCCCGCCACCGGAAACTGATTTGCACCGCCGCCTTTATTGGGTTGTATATTGTGCTCCTCAATTTCTATGCCCGGATTTCTTCCATAGCCCTGGTCCGGTGGCTGATGGATCTGAATACTACCGGCGCCGGCGCAATGTTCAAGTGCTCCGCCTTTGTGCTGGTACCCGCTTTGGCCCTTCTGGCCGCCGTGTGCTGGATTTTAGAGAACAAACTGAATCTGGAGTAAAAAAGCGCCTGGACTCAAAGAGTCCAGGCGTTCTTTATTCCATACACCACAGCTGTCGAAGCTCCTGGTGCTGCTTCCGGGCGGCCTGCGTATTGGCCATGGGCACCTGGCTGCTCCACACCCCCATTCGGGTGGTGGGGCTGAGCGCGTCGTCCCGGCAGTCCAGACGGGCCAGGAGAAAATTTACTTCCTGGTGGATGACGTCTGGGCGTGGACGCTGAAAGACCACATACTGCTCCACCCTTTGGCCGTGAAAGAGGGTCTGCTCCAGGTCTTTGCTGTCCACGGTCATATAGGTCTTGCGGTCGGCGATCAACCGGTAGACGCCGGAGTTCTGATCGTCCAGCACCAGACACATGCACCGCCTCCCCTCCCGGATCAGCACAATGGTCAGCCGGAAGGACTGGCACACCGTTTTCCTCAGCCGGCGGATGTAAGCGCCCTCCTCCTGGACGGTGAAGTGCAGTTCTAACCGGTCCAAAGCGCCGCCGCAAAACCGATCCAAAATATGTTCCAGTTCCCGGGCTGTCCAGCCCTGGTGGGGGATGACCTCTGGAGCGGGGCGCTTCTTAGGCAGCAGGGCATACAGCAGGGATAGGGGGAAGGGCCAGCCCCGGCGCAGGGCTTTGACCTCGGTAAGCAGGGGCAGGCAGTTGTCTGGAGCGGGCTCTCGTTCCGGCGGGCGCTGTCCCCGCCCCCGGTCGGGCGCGTTCTCCCGGGGGGAGGAGGGATCTGGAACTGGGGCGGCTGCCGTGGGGGACAACTGGTTTGAGGTGAGCATACCGTGGGTCCAGGGGACCAAAGTGTTCAGAAAGTTCTCCAGTTGCCAGCAGTCTCCCCGGGGGTGGGTGTCGGTGGAATGGGCTGGTGCGCCGCTTCCCTCCAGATCCGACTGCGTCCAGGGAATGAGATACGCCTGGATATCCTCTTTGTTGGCTGGAAAATATTGGGCCAGCCGGGCCGCCCGCCGCTCTGGCGGGGTGTCGTCAGCAAAGCCGTCCTGTAAATATCCGGGGACTGCCCGGAAATTGTCCACCGGGCTGCCCTTGTAGTACAGGGCGTAGCCCCAGGTGGTCTCATCACAGACATAGGCCAGCAAAATGGCGCAGTTCAGCCGTCCAGACAGGATACGCGGCATACTGGTGTCCAAAATGCTCCGCGGCCACCGGACAAATACCCCCTCCCGGCGCTCCGCCCACTCCATTTGGTACAGGGGCAGCTCGGACATGTCCAGCTGCCCCATGTAGATGACGCCGGGGGTCAGCCGTTCCAACTCCGCCTGAACGTGTTTGCGCCGCTGGTGGGGACAGATCAGTACATTCAGAAATCTGTCCATAGTGTCCTTCTCCTCTCAATCCTGAGTCAGAAAGGCCTCGATCTCTGCTCGGGTGGGCAGAGCGGGGATGGCCCCCTTCTTCTGGACGCACAGCCCGCCAGAAGCGTTGCCGTACTGCACCGCTCGATTCACCGTCTCCCGGGTGAGCTGATCCGCCCGGTCGATTCCCTGGATGCGCAGGCTGGACAGGAAGCCGCCCCAGAAGGCGTCCCCCGCCCCGGTGGCGTCTACACAGGTCACCTTTCGGCTGGGCACATCCCACCGTTCTCCGGAGAAGAAGACCCGGGCCCCAGCGCCGCCCAGGGTCTCCACAGTGACAGCGATGTCAAATTCCGTCATCAGGCCGGGCAGGGCATCCTCTCCCCCCACCATGTCAACTTCTTCGTCAGAGACCTTCAGCAAGTCCACGTAGGGCAGGATCTCCCGCACCCGGGCGATACAGGACGACTGGTCGTCATTCCACACCACGTTCCGGTAGTTGACGTCAAAGCTGACCAGTCTGCCCAGCTCGTGGCCCAGACGCAGGGCCTTCACGGTGGCCGCGTCTGCGGTGGGGGCGGCCAGGGAGAAGGACCCGGCGTGGATGATGGCGCTGTTTTGAATATCCTCCTCCCGCACGTCCCCCTCCTCCAAGAACATATCAGCCCCGGGCTTGCGGGCAAAGGTAAAGCTGCGGTTGCCGTCAGGAGCCAGGGTGACAAAGGCCAGGGTTGTGACGGCCCGTTTACACAGCCGGGGGTTGATTGCCCGCACCCCGTTCTCCTCCAGGGTCTTGACCAAAAAACGGCCGAAGTCGTCGTCTCCCACGCTGGTACACAGTCCCGCCAAAAGACCGCTGCGGGCGGCGGCGATGGCCGCGTTGGCCGGCGCTCCGCCGGGGTTGCGGATGTAGCTGGCCGGCTCATTTCCGGGGGTAAAATCGATGAGCATCTCTCCAATACTGTACAGGTCCATAAAACTGCCCTCCTGAATATAAAATCGGCTGAACGCCCTATCGGGAGTATTATATAATACCACTCCCGAGAAATGCAAGAGTGGGTTCCCGGCATAATAAAGAAAGCGATCCCCGGATGGGGATCGCTCTTGTTTTATTTGACTACAATGACACGGATGCGCCCGCCCTCGGACTCCGCCTTGTCATACCAGGCGGTAAGGGTTTTTCCCGACTCCTCCGCCCGGTTCAGGCTGGACAGGTAGTACCGGTTATCCCGCTGTTCATAGACCAGCACATTGTCAGACAGGGTGAACTTCTGGTTGCCCGCTATAAACTGGCCGCCCGCCAGCTGCCCCGCCTTGGTGGAGGTGAGGGAATACATCCGCTCAGGATTGGAGGGGTCCCCCACAATCTGGATGGGGCCGACGTTCACCCGGAAGCGGGTGGTGGTGCCGGGCAGGCTGTAGGACACGCCGCCCAGGTCGTATTCATAGCTGTAGAATTTGGACATCCCGTCTCCCTGCTCGTCCAAACGGGTGAGGACGCCGTACTGGTACGCGTCGCCGGTGACGTTGTTGAGAATCATGGCCTCAATTTCCCCCTGGGGGTTGAGCGCATACCAGCGCACCTTGCCGCTGTCCAGCTTCAGCCCGGCCAGGCGGCTGGGATAGATGACCGCCCCTCGGTTGTCGCCCACATCCAGAACTTCCGCCCCAGGGGCAAAGGTGTATTTGTCGATTTTGGTGCCGTCAGCGCTCACCTTGCCGGTGAGAGAGGCGTTGGACAGGCCCCGAAGGGTGACCTCGCCCCCCTGGGCGGCGACGATTGCCCGGACCACGCTGCCCACGCGGTAGCTGCCCCGGGTCTGGTATTGGTAGGTCTGGCCGTCAGTGGCAAGCAGAGTGACCGTCTGAGCGGCGTAGGTGCCGCCGTTCCCGTCTGGGTAGCTGGACTTGGCCACCTCCACCACTACGCCCACCCGCTCGCCGGCGCTGGCGGATACATCGGCCACGGCGGCCACGCCGCCGCTTCGGCCCAACAGGAGGGTGACGGTATCGCCCAGGTGATACTGCCCCAAGTCGGACAGGGCATAGGCCGCGGTGGAACTCTCAATGGGATAGGTCCGGCCCGCCACCGTCACGGTGTCGGGGGCGGCGCCAGAGGGGGCGATAGCCTGGATGGTGCCGGTGGCTTTCTTGGCGTAGGCCCACACCGTCCCCATGGAGGCGTTCCAGTAGAGCACGTCGTAATTCTGGACGGTGGACAGGGAGGCTGGGCTGCCGTTGCGATATACCTTGCTGGGGGAGAAGGGCAGAGAGGATTGCCAGCCGCTCTGGGCCACGACGGGACCCTCCATCTCCCCGTTAATTAGGGAGACCAGGTCGGGCTTGCCCGAGGCGTCCAGGCTATGGCCCAGGGACTGAATATAGGGTGCGCCCTCTCGGGTCCGGGCGGAGAGCAGATTGTAGAAGAGGTAGACCGCGTCCCTCCGGCTGAGGGTGTCGGCGGCGTTGACAGCCGATATCCCCCGATCCAGCTTTAGACTGCGGAACATGGACAGCTGCCCGGTGGGATAGGCCCCAGAGAAGTCCTCGCGGCTGTAACCCAGCAGGGCCAGGGCAATGTCCGCCCCCTCTGCCAGTTTGATCTCCCGGCCGGGGCGGAAGGTGCCGTCGCTAAAGGCGGTCACGAGACCGCGACTTACAGCGGCCTCCACATAGCCGCTGGCCCAGTGGCTGCGGGGGACGTCGGGGTAGGGGGAGGTGGCCGCCTGGCCCACTCCGTCCCCGCCAGGGGTGGCCCTGATGGCCATGGCGATAAACTCAGCCCGGGTTGCTGCACCAGACAGGTCCTCCGTCCCGGGCAGAATACCGAGGGCGGACACCGCCTGGACGGCATCCTCCAGCGAGACTGCGCTCCCCGCCGCCGAGGCGGGCAGGACCAGGGCCAGAGTCAGGCAGGCCGCTAAAAGAGCCGAGAAAAGGCGTTTTGTTTTCATGAGACATGTTCCTTTCTGTATGAGGAGTGTAGGGGCGCTTCATGAAGCGTCCGATATGGGAAAATCGCGGACGCATGGTGATGCGTCCCTACGTCACGTTTCGTCCCGCCCTGCCCCGGGCGGTGGGGAGTGTATTTCGCCGCGGGCGAAAGGTGCGGAGCACATAAGGTTTTTGCAGACCGGATTTACCGCGTATGGTTTGCCGTGGCGAAATGAAGGCTGCTCAGTCGTACCGCAGCGCGTCGATGGGGTTCAATTTCGCCGCCTTGTTGGCGGGCAGGTAGCCGAACAGGACGCCGATGCCCACCGACACGCCGAAGCTGAGGAGGATGGCCCCCATGGTGGGGGTGGCGTCGAAGGTGATGCCGCTGGTGCCCATGCTCTCCACCAGCATGCCGCCCAGGAGCATCCCCAGGCCCTTGGCCAGCAGCCAGCCGAAGGCGATGCCCAGCAGCCCGCCGATGGCGGAGGTGGTGCCCGCCTCGATGACGAACTGGCTGCGGATATCCCGGCGCTTGGCCCCCAGGGACTTGCGCACGCCGATCTCTCGGGTGCGCTCGGTGACGGACACCAGCATGATATTCATGATGCCGATGCCGCCCACCAGCAGGGAGATGGCGGCGATGGCCACCAGCACCCCCATAGCCACCCCCATCATGCCGTTGATCTGGTTGGCCTGCTCGGCCATGGTGGTGATGTAGAAATAGTTCCACATACCGTCGTCCGTCCGGTAGAATTTGTTGAGGTAGGCCTCAATGATCTGTTTGGCGGCGTCGGCGGTCTCGCCGGAAGTGCTGGTGAAGATGTACATGCTCACCCACCGGTCGCCGATGATCTCCATGACGGTGCTGTAGGGCATGTAGATCTGGTCGTCCTGACTGCCGGGGAGCATTTCGAATTCGGCGTTGCGCTTGAGCACACCCACTACCGTGAGGGCCCGGCCGTCAATGGACAGCGTTTTTCCCAGAGCGTCGCCGCCGAAGGCCTCCTGCTCCAGATAGGCCCCGATGACGCAGACCGCCTCCCGGCGCTCCACATCCATGTAGCTGAGGAAGCGGCCCTTGGCCAGCTGTTCGCCGTCCATGGTGTAGTTGGTGGCAGCGTTGTACATGATCTCGCTGACCCCATATACATGGGTCTTTTCATATTTCTCGTCCCCGTGGCGGACCACGCCACCCAGGTTGATGTAGGGGGATACGCCGGTGAGGACGTGGGGGTTTTCGTCCACCAGGTCATACAGCTCCTCCGGGTCGGGCATCATACCGTCTCCCACAGACCAGAGCTGGGCCTGAATCATGTTGATGCCCATCTTGTCCACCTGCTGCTGGATCATGCCGGTGAGGCCGTTGCCCAGGGAGAGAATCACAATCACCGCCCCCACGCCGATGATGATGCCCAGCATGGTGAGCAGGGCCCGCATCTTGCTGGTGGTGAGGGACTTTATCGCAAGGCGGAAGGACTGTCCGAAGTTCATGCGCCCACCTCCTCGTCTTCCTCGCCCTCACCGTGGGGCTGGACCACCGCCCGGGGGTCGCGGGAGTCGCCGTCGTAGATGATTTTGCCGTCCTGAAGGCGGACAATGCGGTCGGCCTTCACGGCGATGGAGTTGTCGTGGGTGATGAGGACCACCGTATTTCCCTCCCGGTGCAGCTGCTTGAGGAATCTCAGCACCTCCCGGCCGGTGCGGGAGTCCAGGGCGCCGGTGGGCTCGTCGGCCAGGATCAGGCTGGGGTCTCCGGCCAGGGCCCGGGCGATGGACACCCGCTGCTGCTGGCCGCCGGACAGCTGGGAGGGCAGATTTTTGCCCTTGTCCGCCAGCCCCACCCGCTCCAGCGAGCGCAGGGCCCGCTCCCGCCGCTCGTCGCCGGGCACTCCGGCGTAGAGGAGGGGGAGCTCCACGTTCTCCAGCACGGACAGCTTGGGGATCAGGTTGTACTGCTGGAAGATGAAGCCCAGCATCTTGTTTCGGATCTCCGCCTGCTGGTCATCGTCCATGGTGGACACGTCCACGCCCCCCAGGTGGTAGGTCCCGGAGGTGGGTACGTCCAGGCAGCCGATGATGTTCATGGCGGTGGACTTGCCCGACCCGGAGGAGCCCACAATGGCCACAAACTCCCCCTGGTCGATGGTCAGGTCCACCCCGTCCAGGGCGTGGACCGTCTCCGAGCCCATCTGGTATATTTTATAGACGTTTTTCAATTCGATGAGGTGTTCCACGGTCTATCTACCTCCCTAGGAGACGGCAACGGTCACGCCCATGGCCCCGGCGCCCATGCCGCCCTGGGCCTGGAGGGGCAGCAGAATCGTCTCCCCCTCGCTCAGACCGGAGGTGATCTCCACATACTCCCCGTCGCCGCCCCCCAGGGTGACGGTCCGCGCCTCCACCTTCGTGGGATCGACCACAGAGGCCCCGTCAGGGGACAGACAGCCCTCCAGGGGCACCAGCACGGTGTCCCCCCGCTGGACGGCGGCCGCCGGGATGGACAGGGCGTTTTTCACCTGCTCCACCACGATGTCGGCGGAGACGTTCATGCCCGGATTCAGTCCGCCGTAGTCCTCCAGCAGGATGGTGGCGGGGTAGGTGGTAAAGCCGTTGGTGGTGGTGCCGTTGATGCTCACCCGGTCCACCCGGCCCTCAAAGACCTCGCCGGGGATGGCGTCGGCGGTGATGTCCACCCGCTGGTCCGCCGCCACCTTGCTCAGGTCCAGCTCGCTGATGTTCATTTCCAGCTTTAAATAGCTCAGATCGTAGATGACGGCCAGCGCCCCCGACTCGATGTTGTTTACGTTGTCCCCCGCCTTCACGTTCTTCTCGATGACGGTGCCCGAGATGGGGGCGGTGATGGTGTAGTTCTCCAGGGCGTCCTGAGACCGCTGGAGGGCCAGCCGGGCGTTCTCCAGGGCGATGGCCATGTCCTCCAGGGCGCTCTGGGCGGCCGTCCCGCCCAGAGTGGCCAGGGCGGACCCGGCGGACACCCGGCTGCCGGCGGTGACATGGACCTCGGTCACCTCGCCGCTGGCCTGGGCCACCACCGTCTGGCGCAGGGCCTCCTCAAAGGCGGCGCTGCCGGCGCAGGCGATGTCTCCCACCGTGGCGGTGGCGGAGTTGGCAGCGGTAAGGGCGCCGGGATTGTCCACCCGAATCTTCACCTGGCGTACCAGGGCGCCTCCCGCCCCGACCAGGTCGGCAGAGGAGACCGACTCCACCGTACCGGGCAGGGTCTCCATGGTGCCGGCTATGGTGACCAGGGCACTCTGGCCCGGGGAGAGCTGCTGAGCGTCGGCGGAGTGGAAGGGGAGTACCACCGTCAAGGTAGAGGTGTCCGCTATCTCGGCAATGGGGGTGCCGGGGGAGACCAGATCCCCTTTTTGGACTAATACCTCTTGCACCACGCCGGCCCCGCCAGCCCGAACGGTGAGGTTGGCGGCCAGATCGTCATAGCCCTTTTGGGCCTGGCGGACCGAAAGTTCTGCCTGCTGGATGCTCATTTCGGCGTCCTTGGCGTCCAGGCGGTAGAGGACGTCCCCCTTCTCCACCCGGTCGCCCACCTCGAAGGGGGCCTCCAGCACCTCGCCGGTGACCAGGGGCTTTAAGTAGTAGGAGTCGATGGGGGTGACGGTCCCCGTGCCCGAGACGGCCACCGTCAGGTCCCGGCGCTGGACGGTGTCGGGGGTGTACTGCCCCACGGCGGGCACACCGCCTTGTTTGGGCCGAAACAAAAGCCAATATGCCCCCAGCGCCACAAGGGTTAAAATGGCGATCCGGCGCACCCACTTCCTCCCTTTTTTGCTTTTGGGCAGATGGAAAGAGGGGAGCTTTTTCTTCTCCTTGGGCGACTGAGGCGCCTCCTGAACGGGTAGTTGAGTTGTTTCCATGGTCATTCTCCTTGTTCCTGTTTTGCCAGGGGCGAGCCCCTTTATATGCACCGGACTTCCGGTGATTCTCGTACGGGATATTGTACTGGGCAAACCTTACATTTTTCCAAAGAAAAGATAAAAGTTTCATTAAAATTTTTCTGGAGCGGAGATGGGAGCTGGTTCGGGCGGGGCCCTGTGCGGATCGTAATGCCCTGTGAAGGCGAAGGGTTTGACGAAGCAAGGGGGAGAGATTTTCCTCATTGTATACCTTCCAGCAGCGGGAAGGTCAAGGGGGGACGGAAAAAATTTTTTTCTTCCCCCGGCTGGAATCTTTCCCTTCCCCCGCTGTCGCGCGTGCCGCCTGTCAGCGGAGGAAAGGTTGGCCTGAGAAGGTCCAAAGACAGCGGGAGGTCCGACCAGACCTCCCGCTGTCCTTATCTTCACCTAGAAACGCTGTAATAGAGTGCGCCCACCGCCTGGGCGAACTGGGCCACTGTGCAGCCGGGCCGCTGGTCCAGCTGGCGCATCAGGGCGGTGTTGGCCAGATTTCCGTCTGCGGCCAGCAGACGCAGCTCCGGCTCCCGCCGGGCCGCCCCCTGACAGATCAACTGGAAGCAGGCCGGATGCATCACCAGTCGGCCGAAGAGACTGCGCGTCTGGGCCTCTGGCCGGAGAATAAAGTTCGTCTCCCGCCAGACGACGGCCAGGTACTCGCCGATCTCTCGGAAGATCTCCTGACAGATCCCATCGCCCGGCTGGGCGGCCTGCTCCATCAAAAATTCCAGGCAGGGTTTGCGCATGTCCTCCGGTTCTGCCGGGACGGCCAGCCGCGCCCCCTCCCACCGGAACAGCCCCCGGTCCAGGGCCGCTTGAAATACCTCCGGTGCCTGGCGGGGGAGGCGGTCTGCCGCCAGGCGAAAGGCGCCCGACTGGCTGGCGTATCGCTGTAGACTGCCGGGCAGCTGCGTGTTGAAATTGCGGATGCTGCGGGCGTCCTCCGGCTCAAATTTCCGCTGCCCCCAGCTGCCCAGGTCGATGATCATATTGTAGAGCTCTAAAGGGATATCTGGGATGGAGCCGTCAGGGCGGACCCAGCCGGTTCCCAGATCGGTCCCCAAAGTGTGGGCAAAAAATCCTCTGGACAGGTCCGCCCCCCCGGCCCCCTGCTCCACCGCGGCGGCAAAGGCGGCCATAGGGCCGTCGTTGATGACCCTCACAGGCCCGCCAGGGACGACATAGGCGGCCAACGCCTCGTTCAGGGCGGTAATCTGGGCGAACTGCGCCTCGTAGTTCAGTTGGGAATTGTTCCGCAGCCCCTGGGTCTTATGGGTTTCGCCTCCCACCACGCGGTTTTGAATCACCACGTCGGGGAAGGACAGGCCGATGCCGTCAAAGAGACATAGGTCGGTCCCGGCGTCCCTCTCCATGGCCTCGGCCCCCCGTCTCATCTCCTCCAGGGTGGCGCTGCGGTCCAGCGCCCTCTGGTCTATCTGTTCTGCCCGGCCGGCCCGACACAGGCTGCCCGCCGCCCGAAGCAGGCGGACAAGGAGCAGCAGGGGGGCGGTTAACTCCTCCGCCCGGGTATAGGCGGAGGGAAACCAGTCAAACTCCTTGCACAGTACCAGCGCCCCGTCCACACTGACCGACAGCTTCACATCCGTGCCCCCCACGTCCATGCCCAGCAGCATCTTTCCCTTTGTCAGCGCGGGCAGCCGGTGGAACACTGGCACGGCGGCCGGGGCGGAGGGCCGCTCTGGCAGAACTGGCGCCTGGCTCAGGTCATGCGGTTGGAGAGAAAAACGTACCTCCCCCCGGAACAGGGCGTTTAGTACCCGCTCGTTGACATTGAGGCACTTGCCGTAGCCAGTTCGTCTCTCCTTGGCCTCGTCCACCTGGAATACCCGGGGGAGGTTGCAGGCCAGGCTCCACAGGGAGGGGTCGGCCTTGTCCAGATAGACGTCCACCCGGACTGCGCCCAGGGTGGAGAGGATGTTGTAGAGGCTGGCGTGAACGTAGCTGGCTACAAAATGGGCCTGCTCCTCCCCTGTCGTCTCGGGCAGAGACAGGGGAAATACCCGAATGGACCGGTCGTAGAGGGTGACATAGAGATGGAGAGGCCGAGTCCCCCGGGCCTGAAACCCATTCCGGACATCACATATGTAGACAGGGCGGTTTTCTGCTGCCTGTTGGAGAAAGGTGTCGATCATAAGAGGATACTCCTTTACCGTCAAAGTGCGTCGAGGCTGCCCCGCCATCCCCTGTGCCGGCATCTGACTCAGGGGATGGGCTGGACCCTGAATGGCGCCGATATTTTTTCTATTTTATCACAGATTCCCCTCCGGCGCGCCCTGTGTCCCAAGAAAATTTTTCTCACCCTGGACCGCCGAAGCCGCTGTGGCCCGCCCTGTGATTTTAAGGGGGCAGCCGTTTTTTTTCGTTTCTATCTTCAAATCCTGCTGGAAATATGGTATAATCCCGTTCAGCCCCACTGTGGCGGCAGTGACAAGGGAGGTGCTGGCCATGCCCAATTCCACCAGACAGACCATAAAAGATGTTTTTTTGACCCTTTTAGAGCAGCGTCCCCTGAGCCGAATTACGGTCAAGGACATTGTGGAGGGCTGCGGCGTCAACCGCAATTCCTTTTATTACCACTTTGAGGACCTGCCCGCCCTGGTGGAGGAGATTGTGTCCGAACAGGTGGCTGAGCTGATCCGGCGCCACCCCACTGTGGATTCTTTGGAGCAGGGCTTTGACGCGGCTGTGGATTTCCTCCGGCAGAATAGACGCTCTGTCCTGCATATTTACAACTCGGTAAGCCGGGATCTGTTTGAGCAGTATCTGATGGAGATGTGCCGCTATGTGGTGACCGCCTATGTTGAGGCGGATTTTTCCGGACAGCAGCTTGCCCCGGAAGATCGAGAACTGCTGATCCGCTACCACCGCTGCGAGTGCTTTGGGAATATCATCGACTGGCTGAATGGCGGTATGGAAGAGGATATCTCCGCCTATTTCCACCGGGTCTACGAGTTGAAGCGGGGTTGGGAGAAAGGTTTAGGGGGAACGTCGTCCCCGCAGTCTTAAAACGGTTTGAGGTCCGCGCCCTCCAAGTGGGTGCGGACCTCGTTTTTATGATATCTCTGCCGTCTGCGGCTGCTCCTGGTCTGTCTCCTGCTTCGCGGGGGGCTGTCTCCATTGGAAGCTGGTCCTCTGAAACAGCGGTTCACAGGCGCACAGCACTGCCGGCATCAGGAAGATGCTCACCAGGGCGGAGATCAGCGCGCCCCGGGCCAGCATGGTGCAGATGGAGCTGATAATTTCGATCTCTGAGATCAGGCCCACCCCCAGGGTGGCGCAGAACATCACCAGGGAACTGGTAATGATGGCCCCGTCTGAGGCCCGGCCGGCGATCTGAATGGCCTCCAGCCGGTCCTTGCCGTTTCTTAACTCCTCCCGGAACCGGGTGGCCAGCAAGATGGCGTAGTCCACCGTGGCCCCCAGCTGCACACAGCCGATGATGGTGGGGGACACAAAGGGGATGACCGTCCCGGTGAAGTAGGGGATGCCCTGGTTGATGAAGATGGCCAGTTCAATGGCCGCCACCAGCACCACCGGCATGGTCAGAGAGCGGAACACCCAGGCCACGATGAGGAGAATGGCGGCGATGGAGATATAGTTGGTCACCTGAAAGTCCACCGCTGAGGTGTCAATCAGATCGTTAGTCAGGGCGGCCTCGCCGGTAATCAGGGCGCCCGGGTCGTACTGCTTTAAAATGGCGTTCAGTTCCTCTAACTGGGCGGACACCTGATGGGAGGCGGTGGCGTACTCGGAGTTGATCATAACCAGCTGATACCCCTCCTGCTTCAGCATGTCCCGCACCTGTTCTGGAATAAAGAAGTCGGGGATGCCGGTGCCCAGCATAGCGTGATAGGAGAGGACGGAGGTTACGCCCTCCACTTCTCGGACGGCATTCTCCATCTGGTTCATATCGGTGGCGGGCAGGTCGTCCCGCAGCAGGGCGAAGTGGGAGGTGGCCATGTCAAATTCGTCCTTCAGCTTGTTGTTTGCCACAATAGACGCCATATCTTGGGGCAGGGCCTCGTCCAGCTTATAGTAGACCTCCGCATGGGACTGGGCGTACAGCGCCGGGGGGAAGAGGAGAAGGAACAGGGCCACCAGCCCCTTTCGGTGGCGGACGATCCAGGCGTTGACCCCGGTGAATTCGGGCAGCAGGCTCCTGTGGCGGTGCTTCTCAATCTGCTTGTCAAACAGGAGGAGGAAGGCGGGCAGAACCAGCACCACGGTGGCCACGCCCAACACCACGCCCTTTGCCATGACAATGCCGATGTCCCGACCCAGGGTCAGCCGCATGAAGCACAGGGCCAAAAATCCGGCGATGGTGGTCAGACTGGAGCCGGACAGGGAGACAAAGGCGGCCACAATGGCCTGGGTCATGGCGTCCCGTTTGTCCGTATAGCGGGTCTTCTCCTCCTGATACCGGTGGTAGAGGAAGATGGAGTAGTCCATGGTCACCCCCAGCTGCAGGACGGCGGCGATGGCCTGGGTGATGTAGGAGATCTGTCCCAAAAAGACATTGGAACCGAAGTTATAGACGATGGCCATGCCGATGCTGCCTAGAAAGACCAGGGGCAGCACGGTGGACTCCATGGTGAGGGCCATGGCCACCAGAGACAGCAGCACCGCCAGCCCCACGTAGACGGGAAGTTCCCGGTCCACCAGGTCCTTGGTGTCCTTGATGACCACCGAGAAGCCCGCCAGGAAGCACTTCTCGTTGCAGAGATCCCGAACCGCCTGGATGGCCTCCATGGTCTCTTCGTCGGCGCCAGATTTGCCGTACTGGATAATCAGCATGGTGGCGTCACCGGCGTAGAACATGTCCCGCAGGCCCGCGGGGATAAAGTCCACAGGGATTTGAATGCCCACTGCGTTGGACAGCCACACGGCGTTTGAGACGTTGGGCACCTTTTGAATGTCTTGAATCAGGCTGTTGGTGTAGGCGGCGGGCATCCCTTCCACAATGAGCATACTGGTGGCCGCCATGTGAAAGGGCTCCTCTAGCAGCCGCTCCCCCTGGGAAGACTCCAGATCTTGGGGGAGGTAGGTCAGGATGTCGTAATTCACCCGGGTGGCCACATAGCCCAGGGCGGAGGGGATCAGCATCAGCAGGGCGACCAGCGCCACCAGCCTGGGCCTTCGAGTCAGTTTATGGGCAATTTTTTCCACCATAGAGCGCGTACTCCTTTCAGCGGAAGATTCCAGTGACGGCGTTCCAGAAATCCCGGAACATCTGGGCCACTCGGCCCCAGAAGGTGGTCCTCTCCGGCGCTGCTGCGGCCAGCTGTTCCGCCGTGGGCTCCTCTGTCTTGATCTCCTGGGTGCGGATCAGCACCTGGACGCTGGAGGGGGCGGGGTTGCGGTGATCGGTGAGGGAGACCGGCTGGGCCCCCGCGTCCATCAACAGGATGTTGTTTACATCGCCGGTATATTCGTGCCAGGTGTCCTCCACAATGTCGGTGATGGCGGCCTTGGCCGCCCTTACGTCGTTGGTGGCGGCCATAGCCTTGGCGGTCTGTCGGAGGGCGTCAGACAGTCCGCGGAGGGTCTCCTTGGTCCCGGAATCCAGCTGGCTGCCAGAGGATTTCATCAGGGCCTCGGTGTCAGACAACAGCCGCTCTAAATCCCGGACCGTAGTGGCGGCGGCGGTGCTCATGGCCCCCACATTGGTCAGGGACTGCTGAAGGGTGGGCTCATAGTCGTTGAGCAGCGACCGCAGCTGGTGGGTGCTGTCCAGAATGGCCCGGACCTCCTGGGAGGACTGGCGCAGGGCGGCGGACAGATCCGCCGCGTCATCCACCAGGTCCACCAGCTCGTCAATCTGCCGGCACAGGTCGGCCAGCTCCCCCACCACTTGGGCAGTCGGTCTGGTGATGCGCTCCAGGGTGTCGTTCAAGTCCCGCTGAATCTGATTGATCTTGTTGTTGGCGCTGTCCAGCCCTCCGGCGATCAGATCCACCGCCGCACTGCCAACGCTGTCGTTCTCGCCGGGCTTGCCGGCGTCCTTCTGCGGGGCGCGGGGCTCCTCCTGGGGCGCGGCCTCACCCTCGCTCTCCGGGAGCTGCTCCGGGGCGGGCAGGGATTCCGATGCTGTAGCAATCAGCATGCTGCTGGCCAGGGCGCCGGACACGACCCCTGCCGGCGCGCCCCCGGCAGGCTGGGCGGAGGAGGCCTCCGGTTCCGCCGACACCGGGTCCCCCTCCAGGGCGGTGCCGTCTGTCCCCTGGCCGCTGCTGTAGATGATCCACAGGTCATTCATCTGCTTGGCGGTGGAGGAGCTGACGCCGGGAAGGCTGGAACAAAACCGCTGAAAGCTCATCCCTCCCTGAACGCCCGCCTGGAGCTGCTTCAGTTCCTGGGCGCGCTTCCAGTCTGCCTCGGTGGCGGCGCCCACAGCCCCCGCCGCCTGGGCCGCCCGGAAGGTCTCCAGGTCTGGAATTGCCTGCAAGGCGATGACACCGGGAACGCTGGCCGCAGCCTCGCTTGGGCTCTTGCCGCTCAGCACGAGCATCCCGGTGATAAAGGTGGCGGTCTCGCCGGCGCTGTCATAGACGCCGTGGACCTTCTTCACCTGGTCCACCGTGGCGGTCATGGAGGAGGAACTGCCGCCCCCCGAGACCCCGGTCCCGTCCAGCGCCCGCTCCAGCCGCTTTAGGCTGTCCTCCAGGTCCGCGGCCCGCTCCAGCAGGTCCTTTACGCTGCCGGTTCCGCGCTCCAGGGCGGACAACGACTCCTCCAGCGCCTTCAGCTGATCCTGGAGGGCCAGCGCCGTGTCGGTCATCTCGTTCAATATGGTTTTGGTTCCGGTCACGGTCTGGCTCAATGCCTGGGTCCGTTGTTCCACCGGTTCCAGCAGAGAGGCGATGTTGGTCAGGTCGCCCCGCAGCACCCCGGCCTCGTCGTAGATCAGGCCCTTGCCGCCAGAGATGGTGCCTCTGGCGGTGTCCAGCCGGTCCAGTCCGTCAGCCGAGGCGTACAACCCGCCTTGGATGTCGTTCAGCGCGTCCAGCAGGGTGTCCAGACTGCCGGAGAGGGCCCGGTAGTCCTCCTCCAGGTCGTTTTTGCGCTGACTCAGCTTGGCAATCTGCTCCAACTGGGCCAGGGTGGCGGGCACCATCAAAATGGTCATCCCGCTGAAGGAAAAATCGTCGCTGCCCACTCGGATGGTGAAATGTTGCTCCTCCCCGGGCAGGGCCATAAACAGCACGGAGCGCAGGTTTCCCACCAGCTGCACCTGGGCGCCGGGGGCCTCCAGCGACAGGATATCGTCCTGGTTGAACAGGGCCATAGCCTCCAGGGTGTAGTTGTATCGGGCGTAGTCGCCGGCGTTGGGATTGGGTACAATATCCAGCAGAATTTCTACCACGCCCCGTTCCCCCGCCAGCTCCTCCGCTTTTACCGGCACGCCGTTGAGGGTGTACCGCAGGGTGACGGTCCAGGGCAGATCCTGGAAGGGGC
>CAPGBJ010000021.1 GCA_948616425.1 uncultured Oscillospiraceae bacterium | reverse complement strand
TCCACCTCCGAGGCGCAGAAGTCCTCGGATATGTTCATGAAGTGCCAGTATATGGATGAACTGACTGGCGGGAAGGGTACGGTCTTTGCCACGGGGACCCCGGTGTCGAACAGTATGACAGAGCTTTACACCATGATGCGCTACCTGCAGCATGGTACGCTCCGGCAGAAGGGGCTGACCCATTTCGACCAGTGGGCCTCCACCTTCGGCGAGACCACCACGGCCATAGAGCTGGCCCCGGAGGGGACGGGCTACCGGGCGCGGACGAGGTTCGCCAAGTTCTTCAACCTCCCGGAGCTGATGAGTATGTTCAAGGAGGTGGCCGACATCAAGACCGCCGACCAGCTCCACCTCCCTGTGCCGGAGGCAAAGTTTGAGACCGTGGTGGTGCAGCCCTCGGAGATACAGAAGGAGATGGTGGCGGACCTGTCCGAACGGGCCGCCGCTGTCCACAGTGGGAATATAGATCCCTCGGTTGACAATATGCTCAAGATCACCTCGGACGGACGTAAGATCGGCCTCGACCAGCGGCTGATGAACCCGCTCCTGCCCGATGACCCCAGCAGCAAGCTGAACGCCTGCGTCCAGAATGTCCTCCGCATCTGGGAGGAGGGGCAGGCGGACAAGCTGACCCAGTTATTGTTCTGCGACCTCTCCACGCCCAAGGGGGACGGCACGTTCAATGTCTATGAGGACATCCGGGACAAACTGGTAGCGGCTGGCGTCCCCCGTGAGGAGATCGCCTTTATCCATGACGCCGACACCGAGGCGAAGAAGAAGGAGCTGTTCGGCAAGGTGCGGACCGGGGAGGTGCGCGTCCTGCTCGGCTCCACCCAGAAGATGGGCGCCGGGACCAATGTTCAGGACCGTCTTGTGGCGGTCCACCACCTGGATGTGGGCTGGCGTCCCGCTGACATGACCCAGCGCAACGGGCGCATTATCCGGCAGGGCAACCGCAACAAACAGGTGCAGATTTTCCAGTATGTGACCGAGGGGACCTTTGACGCCTACCTCTATCAGACGCTGGAAAACAAACAGAAATTCATCTCGCAGATCATGACGAGCAAATCGCCCGTCCGAAGCTGTGACGATGTGGATGAGCAGGCGCTCTCCTATGCGGAGATCAAGGCCCTGTGCGCCGGCAATCCGCTGATCCGTGAGAAGATGGACCTTGATGTGGATGTGGCGAAGCTGAAAGTCCTCCGGGCCGACTACCAGAGCAAGCACTTCCGGCTGGAGGACCAGCTTTTGAAATACTTCCCCGCCGAGATCGAGGCACAGCAGAGCCGCAACAAGGGCTTTGAGGCTGACATCCAGACGGTGGAGGCCCACCCGCTCCCGGAGGAGGGCTTTGTAGGGATAGAACTGGCCGGAAAGCATTATGCGGAAAAGGCGGACGCTGGCGAGGCGCTCCTTGCCCTCTGCAAGGAGATCAAAAGCACCGATGGCATCCCCATCGGCAGCTACCGGGGCTTTCAGATGGAGCTTTCCTACAACACCTTTGAGAAGCAGTTCCAGATCACCTTGAAGGGTGAGATGAGCCACCGGGTCAGCCTGGGGACGGACGCAAGGGGCAACCTGACACGTCTGGACAACGCCCTGGCCGGTATCCCCGGACGGCTGGAGCGGGGACAGGAACAGTTGGAGAACCTTCGGAACCAGCAGTCCGCCGCACAGGTGGAATTGACAAAGCCCTTCCCCCAGGAGGCGGAGCTTGCCGAAAAGAGCGCCAGACTTGCGGAGCTGGATGCCGCCCTCAGTATGGACGAAAGTATCTCCCAGGATGAGGCAGAGGTCAGTGAGCAGGACCGTCCTGCGCGAGAAGTTGGCGAGGGTGAGCGGCCCTCCGTTCTGGAAGACTTGAAAAAACGG
Organism: uncultured Oscillospiraceae bacterium; assembly: GCA_948616425.1. Lineage (GTDB taxonomy): Bacteria > Bacillota > Clostridia > Oscillospirales > Oscillospiraceae > Lawsonibacter. The sequence goes on along the minus strand of CAPGBJ010000021.1, from coordinate 2,085 downwards.
GCGGCGGAGATACCCCCGGACAAAAAGGCCGGAAAGGAGCCGGAGCGCGGATGAAGAAAGAGGAAGAACTGAAGGTGCGTATCTCCCCCGAAGATAAGGCGCGTATCCGCTCCAAGATGGAGGAGGCCGGCATCCTGAACATGAGCGCCTATGTCCGCAAGATGGCATTGGACGGTATCTGTGTGAGGCTGGATTTGGCGGAGGTGCGCCAGCTTATTGTTCTGCTCCAGCGGTGCAGCAACAACCTAAACCAATACGCAAAGAGGGCGAATGAGACAGGCAGCGTCTATGCGGCGGACATTGAGGACTTGCGCTCCCGGCTGGAGGAGATATGGGAACTGTCCAGACAGTCCCTTGCCCATCTTGCCAGCATCCGATAGCGGCTGAGGGCTTCAAAAGTTTTGCAAAGGGGCGCGGAGCAGTCCGCGCCCGCTACATACTTCCCACAAGTTTTGAACTCCTAAAAGCCCCTGCGCTGACCGTCTCGTTGCGGTGCAGTGTGTCATGGCCGATCTTATGTAGCAGAACAATATCGTGCATCACAGGCGGAAAGCCCTCCTTTTGTGAGTTTTCTTGTCACTCTTGAGGGAAATATTTTCTGGTGTCGGTTTCCCCATGTAATCATCCAAGGCCTTTTCTAATTCACGAGTTTTTGGCCCCATTAGACTTAAAGCCAACTGATATATGCTATAAGATTGGTCTCGGATATGTTCTAATAATTCGACTTTTAATAAATCGGTCACAGAGCAATCATCACTTTCGGCCATCTTTTCAATAAAAAGAAACAGCCTTGGGAGGCATGGTGATAACTGCTTTTCAGACAACAAATCAACTGCATAGTGGTTTACAAAATCATAGAAATATGCGTATGGTCCTGCTGCTTTGATTTTTTCATATTCTTTCTTTTTTCCGTTCCCGGCATACCATGCAACACGATTTTCACCATATTCTCTAATTTGTGGAAAGCAACTTTCAAACTCAAGAATAACCGATTTGAAATCCATTATATTACCCCTAAGAATTCCTTTTTGTTAGATATAACAAAGCTGATAATACGCATATTTCCTTTATGTGATTGTCCGCAATAAATCCTGACCTGTCAAGTTAATTATATAGCATCCAGATGTAGACTTCAAGATGTAGCAGATCAACGATACAGAAACATTGCCCTGCTACATACCCGGCATCCTTGCTGGACAGCGGGCCGATGCGGTAAACTGTACTCAGGAAACAGGAAAGGACGGGACAAAATATGAGGCTTCTGAAACTCCCTTTGAAACTGCTGGCACTCCCCCTGATGTTGGTACTCTACACGCTCCATATCATCGGTAAGCTGGCATCCAACCTCTCCGCTTATGTTGTCGAGCTGTTCATGCTGGTGATCCTGGCCTGCGGCATCTATCAGGTGTGCGTCCGGGAATGGCTGAATGTGGCGATCCTGTTCGGCGTGGAGGCGGTCTGTGTGGCGCTCCAGTTCTCCGCCATGCTCCTGGTGGAACTGGCCGGCGAGTGGGCCGGCAGCCTTGGGGCTTTCCTCCACTCATAAATCTTTGAAAGGATGTGCGAAGATGGATTTTCCGAAGAACGAGGCGCAGGCCCTGCTTGACTGGATGCGGGAACAGATGTACGGCGATACCGTGACCGAGTGGACCTATGGGAACGAGCATGACCGCATGAGTGAGGCGGCGGATTTTCTGAGCGGTCTGCTTTCCCGTGAGGACGGTGAGACGGACATCTATGGATAGGACAATTTGATAACCAGCGCACAGGAGGGGACGGCGACTGCCGCTCCTTCTTTTTTTGCCCTTTCTACATACCGAGGAAAGGGGGCAAGGCAATGAATTTATTTGAAGCGGTCAAGGACGCCGTACCAACGATAGCGGCGGCGGAGCATTATGGAATCGAGGTCAAGCGCAACGGTATGGCCTGCTGTCCGTTCCACGATGACAGAACGCCCAGCATGAAGGTGGATAAGCGGTTCCACTGCTTCGGCTGTCAGGAGGACGGGGATGTGATCGACTTTGTGGGCAAGCTGTTTGGCCTCTCCCCAAAAAGAGCCGCCGAGAAGCTGGCGGAGGATTTTGG
>CAPGBJ010000020.1 GCA_948616425.1 uncultured Oscillospiraceae bacterium | reverse complement strand
GCGCTCTGACTTTTGAAAAAAGTCGGAGCAAGCGATATGAAGCTTGCTCCGACGTGGAGCTGCTGGCCGGATTTGAACCGGCGACCTGCTGATTACGAATCAGCTGCTCTACCGACTGAGCCACAGCAGCATCTATGAATAGTTGGCTTTTTACTGTACCCCGTTTTGTCACCTACGACAGCGGGCCAAACACAACACGTAACATTATACTCAGGTTCACCCCATTCGTCAAGAGGCGAAAAATATAAAATCGTCAGACTTACCACGAAGAGATGGAGACCAATTTCCCTTCAGGTTTGTACCCAAAGGCCAATCGAAGCCCCGCGCAGAGGGTTCAATTTTGAAAGGAATCGCCGGGGGAGTGGACAGCAATTTTGATAAAAAATCGCCGGAGCAAAGCGAACTTTGCTCCGGCTTGGTGCGCGAGGCGGGAGTCGAACCCGCACGCCCTTGCGAGCACTGGCACCTGAAGCCAGCGAGTCTACCAATTCCACCACTCGCGCATCCCTGTATGCGGCGCTCTTCAGCGCAAGAGAGATGATACCACAACTTCCGCCAGCTGTCAACACTTTTTGTAAAAATTTTCTCTTTCTTTTTTGTTGTTCTACCGTCCCTCTTATGGGCCCTTTTGAGGCCCGGTATGTTCCAACATCTGGCCCCCTAAGCTGGTCATGCGAATGCCGGCCGGTCCCCTGCCAAAGCAGACCCATCCCCGGCCCCGCAGGTCTTCCAGGTATTTCCGGATTTTGTATTGCGTACAGGGAAAAAGCTCCCTCATCTCCTGTACAATCTGCCCCCGATTGGTACAACCCTGCTGCACCAGTCTCAAAATCGCAGTGATCTCCCGAATCTCCCCCGCGCTATACTGATCAGACAGGGGCAGCTGGAACGCCTCGTCTGGCGCATCGCCCTCCCAGGTCTCACAGATGTAGTCCGGCAGGTGCTCCAATCCCAAGGTCCCATCGGTGATGTTCACCATATATTCAATAACATTGCGCAGTTCTCGAACATTGCCCTCCCAGGGCGCATGCAGCAGGAAGGCTTGCAGCTCCGGTGAGATACGCCGGCTGCTGCCCGTCTCGTGGCGGATAAAATAGTTGGTCAGGACAGGGATATCCTCCCGCCGTTCCCGCAGTGCTGGAATGCGGAGTACGATTGTATTGAGTCGGTAGTACAGATCCAGGCGAAACTGTTTTTGATGTACCATCTCCTTCAGGTTCCGGTTGGTGGCGGCAATGATGCGTACATCTACCTTTTCAATGAAATTGCCACCCACCCGCATAATCTCTTTTGTCTCTATGGCACGCAGCAGTTTAGACTGCATCTCCAAAGACAACTCCCCGATCTCATCAAGAAACAGGGTGCCAAACTTTGCCTGTTCAAAAAGTCCCTTCTTTCCCCCTCGTCTAGACCCGGTAAACGCCCCCTCCGCGTAGCCAAACAGTTCGCTTTCCAGCAGAGACTGGGGCAGCGCCGCGCAGTTAATACTGACAAAGGGATATCCGCGCCGGTCAGAAGCTGTGTGGATCGCCTGCACCATCAGCTCTTTGCCCACGCCGCTATCTCCCACAACCAGTGTGGTCTTATCAATTTTTGCAATGCGCTCCGCCTTTTCCATACACCGTCTCATCACGCCGCTGACTGCATGGATGCTCTGAAAGGAGTACTTGGCTGTATACCCCTTGGCGGACAACTGCTGCTGCAGGGATTTTTCCCGCCGCTCCAGGTCCTGCATCCGCTGCAAGATCAGCACATAGCTGGCCTCCTGCTCAAAATGTGTGGCGATTGGCTCCAAACTGACTATCAAATTGTTACAGCCCACTGTTATCAGTTTGTCCCGGGCGGGGGCTCCGCTTTCCAGCCCCAGCGCCTGCCCCTCAGGCAGGCGGGTCAACGGCTCATCAAATCCCCGCTCCGAATTGGGTAAAAGCGAGACAAACTTTGTGTTGCACCGGGTGATGCAGAAGTCCCGGTTCAAGATGGCAATGCCGTCTGTAATACTATTCAATATTGTGTCCAGCTGAAAGTGGCTGGACGCCAGCCCACTGTAAAGCAGGGGAATAACAGACATGGAACTGCGGTAGGCCTGCGTATAGCGGAAGATCTCCCCCTCTAAATTTTGGTTCAGCAGGTCGGCTGACTGCGCAATCTGAATCAGCGTCTGAAAAGAGAGGCGGCGGCCGCTCAGATAGAGGATCGGATGGGTCTCATTCGGATCAACTATGGTGAGATTGTCCGCAATCAGCACATCATAATCGCTGTCTTCGCCGTCTACCCAGACAACCTGATTGATCCCCTGTTCGAAAAATATGCGCAGCAAACTCTTTTGGATATGAGCAAAGGAGGTGCCCAGCATGGCCCGGGTCCCCATGGGCAGCGCCCGCAGCTGGCTGATGCTCTTCAAAGAATAGCCAAAATCCACACTGATGATATAGGTTGAAGAGACCATCAGATCAGCAAAAAAGCCCACCTGATCCGGATTGGTCACCAGCACCAGATCGGCTGGCGGGATCTGTGCCCTGTCGGCTGGCGGCTCCTTTACAGACAGACATCGCATATGGATCATGCCGCTGAAGAGGTTTTGGAGATCTTTCAGGTAAGTGTTACCCACCTCTTGTCTCGTACAGAGAATGTAAATATTTTTCATCGCGGCAATCTCTCCCATTCCGTCCTCGCATCGGGCTGTTTTATTCTACCAAATTAATTGGTCGAATTCAAGCCCATTCATCAAAAGAGCCCTATTATATGGCAGTCAATTGGCTGAAAATAGATTTTATAAAAAACAAATGGCCTGTTATCCCCCATTTTCTTGGCAAATAACTGCCATTTTCACCCGAAAAAGCTGGCACAAAACCTGCTTCTAATTTTCATACAAGTCAAGTAGAGAGGGGGAACATCGCAAAAGACCGCTTACGCATTTGAGCCTCGGGAAAGAGAGAGAAACTGTTTGCAATAATCCACTTGAAAAGAACAGAAAAGAGGTATATTATGGTAACAACAACAAAATGCCTGATGCTCGTATTGGGATGCTTTGCCATCGGTGATTTTCTGGGCGTAATCACCAAAGCCCGCATATCCTCAGTCTTTGTAGCGTTTATGCTCTTCCTGGTCGGATTCTTGAGCGGAGTATTCCCTGCGGATCTGATTGACCAGGCAGCCCTGACACAGATTGGCAAGTGGGCCTCAGTGTTCATCGTCTTCAATATGGGCACCGGGATCAATCTGGCTCAGATGAAAAAGGAGTGGAGAGTCGTCCTGATGTCAGTGATCGCGATGGCGATTGCTTTTATTGCCTGTATCACCATCATTCCATTCATTGGCAAGGGTGCAGCCATCGTATCCATCCCCATTGTCAACGGCGGCATCAACGCCACCCAGATCATGACTGAAGGCGCGCTTGAAAAGGGTATGACGACGGCGGCCGCACTGGGCACCTTTATTTTTGCCATTCAAAAATTCGTCGGCACCATCCCCGCCTCTTTCTTCGGACGCAAAGAGGCGGAGAGGCTGGCGGCAGAGTATCGCGAGAGCAAAGCCAAAGGCATCGACCTGCTGGATGAGCTGGAGGGCAATGGCAAGACCGCTTCCGGCGAGGAAAAGATCCCCTTCTGGAAAAAACACAAGAAGTACTACACCAACTATATGTGCCTTGGAATTACCGCCGTGGTGGCCTTTTGTTCCTACACCATCGCCCAATATACTCCCTATCTGAACTACGCCATTTGGGCGCTCATCATCGGCTGTCTGCTGAACGTGGGCGGGGTGGTACCTCCCCGGATTCTGAACCACGGCAAGGCGATTGGCGTTATCATGATGGCTACCTTTGCCCGCATCATCCCCTCTTTGGCTGAAATCGAGTGGAGCGATTTGGCGGTATTGGGTTATCAAACCCTTATGGTATTTGGCGCTGTACTGATATTTACCTTTGTCTTCCTGTATATTTTGCCGCTGTGGAAACTGGTAGGTTCCAGAAACATGGCCGTCGGTGTGGCTATGGCGCAGCTTCTCGGCTTCCCGGCCACCCAGCTGGTGGTAGACGAGGTATCCCTCGCGATTGGCGAGGATGAGCGGGAGCGCACCTACATCGCCACCCGTCTGACCCCCGCCTTTGTGGTGTCGGGCTTTGTGTCCGTCACGTCCCTGTCCATTATTGTGGCAGGCGTCCTAGTCAACTTCCTGTAATCTGCAATCAGTTAGGAGGCATGTTAAGTGAATTTTGACGCATTAAAAAATAGTTATTCCTCCCGCCGCAGCGTGGTCTACGCCCGGCGCGGCATGGTATGCACCAGTCAGCCGCTGGCGGCCCAGGCCGGTCTTGATATCCTCAAGCGGGGCGGCAACGCCATCGACGCCGCCGTAGCCACAGCGGCCTGCATGACTGTTCTGGAGCCCACCTCCAATGGCATTGGCAGCGACTCCTTCGCCCTGGTCTGGCTCAAGGACCATATGGAGGCTTTGAACGCCAGCGGCCGCTCCCCTATGTCTCTCACCGCCCAGCAGGTCAAGGACCTGGGGCACACAGATATGCCTCGGCGGGGCTGGATCCCGGTCATGGTACCTGGCGCCCCCTCCGCCTGGGCTGAGCTGTCAGAAAAATATGGCAGCCTTCCCCTGGAGGAGGTACTTGCCCCCGCCATCAGCTATGCCCAGGACGGCTACGCCGTGACCCCCGTTATCTCCCGCCTGTGGCAGAGCGCCTACAGCGAGTTCTCCAAAACTTTCCACGACCCCTGTTTCCAGCCCTGGTTTGAGACCTTCGCCCCCAATGGCCGGGCGCCCAGGGCGGGAGAGGTGTGGCGTTCACAGGCCCACGCCGACACGCTGCGTCTGATCGCCCAGACCAAGGCCAAAGCATTTTATCAGGGCGAACTGGCCGATAAGATAGACCAATTCTCCCGGGAGACTGGCGGTTATCTGCGTAAGAGCGATCTGGAGAGCTACTGGTGCAGCTGGGTTGATCCCATCCGTACCAATTACCGGGGATACGACATATGGGAGCTGCCCCCCAATGGAGACGGTATTGTTGCGCTGATGGCCCTCAATATCCTGAACGGCTATTCCTTCCAGCACAGGGACTGCGCAGAGACGGTCCATAGACAGCTTGAGGCCATGAAGCTGGCCTTTGTGGACGGCAAACGCTATGTGGCCGACCCCGTCAGCATGACGGTCACTCCAGAGCAGCTGCTGGACCCCCGCTATGCCGACGAGCGGCGCGCCCTGATTGGCGAGCAAGCCATCATGCCCGAACCAGGCCAACCCAAGAGCGGCGGCACAATCTACCTGTGCACCGCCGACAGCGAGGGCAACATGGTCTCCTACATCCAGAGCAACTACCAGGGCTTTGGCTCCGGCATCGTCATCCCCGGAACCGGCATCGCTCTGCAAAATCGGGGCGCCAACTTCACCCTGGATGAGACCATGGAAAACTGCCTTGCCCCGGGCAAGAAGTCCCTGCACACCATCATCCCCTCCTTTATGACCAAAGACGGCAAGGCAGTGGGACCCTTTGGTGTGATGGGCGGCTTTATGCAGCCCCAGGGCCACGTTCAGGTGGTTATGAATACCGTTGACTTCCATATGAATCCCCAAGAAGCACTGGATGCTCCCCGCTGGCAGTGGGTGGGCGGAAAGAAAATCCAAGTGGAGCGTGACTTCCCCTGCGGCATCACAGAGGAACTCGTCCGCCGGGGGCACGAAATCTCAGTCCTGCCCGAGTCCTGGAGTTTTGGCCGCGGCCAAATTATCTGGCGCAATGAGGAGGGTATCCTCTGCGGCGCCACAGAACCCCGTGCAGATGGCTGCGTCGCTGCCTGGTAGCATTTGAAGGAGTGTTTTTGTGAAAGAGCTACTGAAAATTTACCTGGAATTTTTTAAAATGGGTGCAGTGACCTTTGGCGGCGGCTACGCCATGCTGCCCATTCTGCGCAGAACCTGTGTGCAGAAGTATAACTGGGTCACCGAGCAGGAAGTGATGGACTTCTATGCAGTCAGCCAGGGGCTCCCCGGTATCATCACCATCAACGTATCGGTGTTCATCGGATACCATGTAAAGCGGCTGTGGGGCGGCATCGCCGCCGCCCTGGGAAGCGTGTCCCCCTGTATTCTCATCATCACACTGATCGCAGCCCTGTTCAGCAATCTACAGGATAACCCCTATGTGCGCCACGCCATGGCCGGCGTCTCCGCCTGCGTTGTCGCACTGATTCTGGACGTAATTATCGCGCTCTGGAAAAAGGGAGTTAAGGACGCTTTTGGCCTTGCGCTGTGTCTTGCAGTCTTCTTCCTGTCGGCGCTACTCGGTTTTTCTCCGGTGATCCTGATTATCGGTTCCGGCATTCTGGGCGTCTTAGCCGGCAGCCTGAAGGAGAGACAGCGGAGCAGTGAGGAGGAACAGCCATGAATCTCCTGAGATTGTTTTACGAGTTTTTTAAAATCGGTATTTTTTCTGTGGGCGGCGGCATGGCGACCATCCCCTTCCTTCAGAAGCTGGGAGAGACCACCGGTTGGTACGACCAAGCCTTGATCAGCGATATGATCGCCATCTCTGAATCTACCCCAGGCCCCATTGGCATCAATATGGCCACCTATGTGGGCTATAACATCGAGGGAGTTCTCGGCGGCATTGTCGCCACCCTTGGTATCGTTCTGCCCGCTGTTGTCATCGTCACCATCGTCTCGAAGTCTCTGGAACGGTTTCATCAGAGCAAGTATGTGGAATATGTCTTCAGCGGTTTCAGGCCGGCAGTCACCGGTTTGATCGCAGCCGCCGGCCTGAGCGTGATCAAAACCGCTCTGCTGGACATGTCCGCTTACAACGCCACTGGGGAACTGCTCGCCCTTTTCTCCTGGCCGAAGATTCTCTACTGCGCCGCCGCATTTTTCGCAATCCGGAAGTTTAAAAAACATCCGGTTGTCTACATTGCCATATCGGCCGCTGTGGGACTTCTCCTCAAGTTTTAACACCAGGGCCCGTCAGCACTTTGCTGGCGGGCCCTGCTCTTTTCGGAGCACAGGCGCCTCATCCCCAACTTAAAATCGGCACAATTCCATCAGCCTCTGTTTCTGTGGAACTGCGGGGATTTTGTCCACCCTTCTGGGCATCCAGGGACAATATGACTTGCGAAAGGTCCGCTGCCGTGGTAAAATGGAAAAAATATATCATTCCAATTCACCAGCAGATTGGGCTGGAGAAACGAGGGAAACTATGAACAGCCAGACAGCCAATCCCCGCGCCATCAAGGTAATCGGCCACCGGAATCCGGATACTGACTCCATCTGTTCCGCCATTGCGTACAGCCATTTGAAAAACATTCTGGACCCAGAGCACCCCTGCAAGCCCTGCCGGGCAGGGCTGCTCAACCGCGAAACCGAGTTTGTACTGAACTACTTTAAGGTCCCCGTCCCTCAGCTCTATACCGACGTCAGCCCCCACATCCGGGACATCGACATCCGGCCGGCCCCAGGTGTGGACGGGGAGACAAGTCTCCGGCGGGCGTGGATGACCATGCGGGACCAGGAGCTGGATACCCTGTGTATTGTAGACGAAGAGCAAAACTTGAAGGGCGTCATCACCGTCAAAGACGTGGCTACCGCCAACATGGACGGAATGGACCCCCACGTGCTGGAGATTGCCAAAACCAGCTACCAAAATCTCTTGGATATCCTAGACGGCACAGTGCTGGTAGGCGACATAACGGGAAAGACGGTAGAGGGCCGGCTGATCATCGGCGCCGGAAGCGCCGAGCAGATTGAAAAGTCCATCTCCCCCGGCGATATTGTCATTGTCAGCAACCGCGCGGAGAGCCAGCTAGCCGCCCTGGAGATGGACGCGGGGTGCATTGTGGTATGCGCCAGCAGCAAGGTCTCCCGCACCATACAGATGCTGGCAGAGGAGAAGGGCTGCATTGTCATCAGCACACCCAAAAGCACCTATGTGACCGGGCTGATGCTCAGTCAAGCCGCACCCATCCGCCACTATATGACCACACGCAGCCTACTTACCTTTACCCTCCACACCCCTGTGGAGGAGGCCACCAAAGTGATGGCTACCGTGCGCTTCCGCTACTTCCCCGTGTTGGATGACGACGGGAGATATATTGGCGTAGTCTCCCGCCGAAACATGCTGAACCTGCACCGCAAGCAGCTGATTCTAGTGGATCACAACGAGAAGAGTCAGGCTGTAGAGGGGATCGACCAGGCTGAGGTGCTGGAGATTATCGACCACCACCGCATCGGGAGTATGGAGACCGACGGTCCGGTATATTTCCGCAACGTCCCAGTGGGCTGCACCTGCACCATCGTCTACCAGATGTACCGGGAAAATGCAGTGGATATCGACCCCACCACTGCCGGTCTGCTGCTGTCGGCCATCTTGTCTGACACGCTGATGTTTCGCAGTCCCACATGTACGCCCATGGATGAGCGGGCGGCTCGGGAACTGGCCGAGTTGGCCGGAGTCGATCTGGAGCAATACGCCGACACCATGTTTGAACACGGCGGCGACGTATCCGGTAAGACGGCAGCTGAGGTGTTCAACGGGGACTATAAGATCTTCACCAGCGGAGATATTCGCTTCGGCGTGGGGCAGGGCAGTTATATGACGGAGAAAAACCGAAAGGCTGCCCAGGCACTTATTGGCCCCTACCTCCCCGAGGCCCTGTCCAAACAGCAGTTGGATTACATCTTTTACATGTTTACCGACGTGCGCAATTCCAGCACCCAGCTGCTCATGTCCGGAAGCGGCGCAGAGGAGCTGGTCGGCAAGGCGTTCGGCGTCCGTGTAGAGGCCGGAATCGCTGTTCTGCCCGGTGTGGTCAGCCGTAAAAAACAGATGATCCCTCTGCTGATCAATGCCATCAAACTGGAACAGGAGTAAGGGCCTGGAGGCATGGTCAGCCAGTCAGACCGCCGCAGAATCTTTGCCCCCTGATGTAAGCAAATGAACATACTGCATCAGGGGGTATTCTATTGATGGACTTCACTGCACAGAAAGGAGCACTGGACATGAACAGACCCATAATCGAGGGCTGTGTGGATTCTCACGCCTCCGCTATGGCCGCCTTCCGGGGCGGGGCAGATCGGCTGGAACTGTGCGCAAATTTACCAATCGGCGGCACCACCCCCTCCCCCTCCCTATTCTGTCAGGTCCGGCGGGACTGTCCCATCCAAATCAACGTCCTGATCCGGCCCCGCTTTGGAGATTTCCTCTACTCGGCGTCGGAACTGGAGGAGATGGAGGAGGAGATCGCCCGCTTCCGAGACCTGGGGGCGGATGGTGTGGTAATCGGCGTTCTGACTCCGGAAGGCGCCCTGGACAAAGAGCGGATGTCCAGGCTCATCCGTCGCGCCGGCCAGCTCCACATCACGCTCCACCGGGCCTTTGATATGACCCAGGACCCCCTCTCCGCTCTGGAAACCGCAGTCCAGCTGGGCTGTCAGACCATCCTCACCTCCGGTCAGGCCCAGAGTGCCCCGGAGGGCAGAGAGCTGCTGCGGACACTTCACACCCGGGCGAGCGGGCGGGTCGACATTATGGCGGGCGCCGGCGTGAACCGGGAAAATATCCAGGCGCTGTTTCGAGACACCGGCGTCCGCAGCTTTCACACCTCTGCCCGGCGGGGGCCGGTGGACAGCGGTATGATTTACCGCAAAGATACCGTCTCCATGGGGCTCCCCTCCCTGTCGGAGTACCAGCTTTGGCGCACCGATGAGAGGGAATTCCGGGCCTGTGCAGAGATTGTTCACAGTCTAGATCGGGAGGGACAGCGGTGAAGAGACAACTGCATCCGCTTCGTGCGCTGGCATTGGCCTGTCTGTGCGCCCTGTTGCTGGCCGGGGCCCGGCCTGTCGACTTTCCCGATGTGCCCTCCGGCAGCTGGTATGCCCAGCCTGTGACCGAGATGGCCGCAAAAGGGCTGATCTCCGGCTATCCCAGCGGAAAATTCGGACCGGGCGACTCCATCACCGCAGCCCAGTTTGTGGCGGTAACCGCCCGCTGTGCCGGGCTGCGGCCCGCCCCAGGCCAGACCGGCCACTGGGCAGCTGGCGACCTGCAGGCGGCCCTCCAGGCCGGCTGGTACGACTGGGACGAGATCCCACCCACGGGCGAACAGTTCAACCGCCCCATCTCCCGCCAGCTGGCGGTAAAAATTTTGATGCGGGCCCTGCTGCCCCAGGTCCGGGGGGATTATACCACCGAGTCTCAAAAAATTCGCGACTTCGACCAGCTGGACGGCCGCTACTATGAACCGGTGCTGGCCGCTTACTCCTCGGGCGTTGTGACAGGCAGCAACTCTGGGAATTTCAACCCCAAGGGTGAGCTGAGTCGGGCAGAGGCGTGCGCCCTTCTTCTTCAGGCCATGCGACTGTCTGAAGCGGGAGGCACAGCCGCGCCCCCCGCCCCCCCCCCAGCCGGAGCTCCCCCTCCCCGCTGTGACAGTCCGTGGGGGCGTGTCGGAGAACGGCTGGCTCCAGGTCTCCGGGACACAGCTGTGTAATCAGCGGGGTGAAGCGGTAGTTTTGCGGGGCATGAGCACCCACGGAATGCAGTGGTATGGGCAATACGCCGGTATCCAGTCCATTCAAAATACCGCCCAATTTGGAGCCAATCTCTTTCGGATCGCCATGTACACCGGCGAAAACGGATATATCAGCAACCCTGCTTCCATGAAACAAGCGGTATTTCAGGCGGTGGATACCGCCATTGCCTGTGATATGTACGTCATTCTTGACTGGCATATCCTCTCAGACGGCGACCCTATGACCTATCTGGACCAGGCAGATTCCTTCTTTGCAGAGGCCGCGGAACGCTATCGAGACCAGCCCGCCGTACTCTACGAGATCTGCAACGAGCCAAACGGCGGTGTAACCTGGACCACCAATATCAAACCCTATGCCCAGCAAATGATCGGCACTATCCGGAGCCACTCCCCCAAGTCTGTCATTCTGGTGGGCAGCGGCACCTGGAGTCAGGACATCCACCTAGCCGCCCGTTCCCCGCTGGAGGCGGACAACCTGATGTATACCCTCCACTTTTACGCTGGCACCCACGGTGCAGACCTGCGGCGGCGCATTGACGACGTGCTGGCAGCCGGACTGCCGGTCTTTGTCTCCGAGTGGGGCACCAGCCGCGCTGACGGCAGTGGCGGCGTATTTCTAAAGGAGGCGGAAGTGTGGCTGGACTTTCTGGATCAACGAGGAATCAGCTGGGCCAATTGGTCCCTATGTGATAAAAACGAGACCTCCGCAGCCCTTCGACCTGGAACGTCTCCAGACAAACGCTGGCAGCAAGAGGATCTGACCCCATCGGGAGCATTCGTGTTCTCCCGATTTACCGCTTGAACAGACCTTACTCTATGTGTCCAAAGCAGCAAAGTGAGCGGTTGGTTCCATGGCTGCGGGCACAACCCCCGACCGCAGAAATATCCCATTGTCAAGGGAGGATCGCCTTCCATGCCATCGGTCAAGACCAACAAAACGACCCTATGACGGCACAGCATCCTGCGAAATCATCCTCCGCAGGACCTGTTGCCCCCATGGGGCCGTTTCTTTGCGCTCTCACTGGGTCCACTTTTGTTGTGGTCCATTTGTTCCGGCGTGTAGTCCGCAAATGTGCCTGCGCAGTGGCTTCCTTTAGACACGCTTCTATAGCGCAAGTCATCATCCGCACGGCAAGCTCCACTATAAAAGCAAATTTTACATATTATTCGAAAAAAAGAGAGGACAAATGCCCTCCTGATTTTGTTAGAATTGTGACATAAGAAGTGAGCAAAGCAAAAAAGACAGTGAAAATTACCAAAAACAAGGAAAGGAGTGAAGCGATTGATTACTTGGAAGCGGAGCGTTCTGACCAATCTGGAGGGCGTCTACTGCGTCGAGCTGTTCCATACGGCCCAAGGACTAAAGATTGCAGCCGCCTCAGAGACCCACGGCGGCTGGTGCAAGTTGGTCGACTTCGCCACCCGGGCGGAGGAGACAGTCTGGACCGGACCTGGCGGATGTATGAACATCTCCCAGCTGGATGAGGCCGGGAGTGTTGTGGGAATCCAAAACTTCTACAAGGGCTTTCAGTCAGACAAGGCCCAGCTGGTTCAGGCCAGTCGGGAGCCAGAGGGCTGGCGAACAAAGGTACTGAAAGTACTGCCCTATCTCCACCGTTCCGGTGTAGTCCATACCCAGAACGGGCCCTATGTGTTAGCTTCCATCCTGTGTACCCACCGGGACAACGCTGAGGACTGGTCCCACCCGGGAAATATTCAAGTGGCACCCATCCCCCAGGGGGACGAGGAAATTCAATTCCGCGTCATTCAAGAGGGAATCACCAAGAATCACGGCTTCTGGCAAGGTACACTGGACGGTCAGCAGGTCACCTTAATTGGCGGCAGCGAGGGTCTTTTCCGGGTCCTTCCCCCTGAGAACGGACAGGACTGGCGGGTAGACCGACTCCTCACCCGTGAAATCAGCGACTGCGCTGTGGCTGATCTGGACGGGGATGGAGAGGACGAGTTGGTCACATTCGAGGGGTTCCACGGGGACACCGCCGCAGTGAACAAGCGGATCAATGGCGTCTGGCAGATTGTCTACACACTGCCTATGCACTTTTCCCACGCCATCTGGGCCGGAGAGCTGCTGGGCCGAAATATGTTTGTGGTGGGCTACCGCAAAGGGGACGGCCGGATGTATCTGGTGGACTACCAAGACGGCCAGTATACCCCCATCCTGATGGAGGAGGGCGTCGCCCCCAGCAACGCCAGAGGTTTTGTCTACCAGGGGCGGTCCTATGTGATTGCTGCCGCCCGTGATATGGATCAGGTGATCCTGTATGAGTTGACACAGGCATAGTGTCGCACAGAAAAGAAGGGGTGATTCTTTGTCATATATCAGTGAAATTACAAAAGAGAGTTGGCGCAACGCCATCTTCCCCGAGTGGGGCACCTGGCTTAACGAGGAGATTGACCAGACTACTGTGAGCCCGGGAACCTTCTCGATCTGGTGGCTGGGCTGCACAGGCATCTGGCTGAAGACAGAACATGACACCAACATCGCCATCGACTTCTGGGTAGGACGGGGCAAATATACCCAGGATTGGTCCCAGTATCCCCCCCACCTGGCCGGCCCTGACTTTCAGCTTAACCGCATGGTGGGCGGACGTCAGCGATTCCCCAACACCCGTATGATCCCCGTAGTCCTGGACCCCTTTGAGGTCAACCATGTGGATGCGGTGCTGGTAACCCACAACCACCGGGACCATATCGACCCCTACACTGCCGCCGCCATCCACAACAAGTTCCCCGACGTGCCCTTCTATGGCCCCAAGTTTGTCACTGACCAGTGGCTGGAGTGGGGACTGCCTCAGGAGGTAGTCCACACGGTAAAGCCTGGAGACACGGTAACGGTAAAGGACTGTGAGATTGTGGTGCTGGACTCCTTTGACCGCACCGTATTCCTCACCGCCCCCCGCTCCGGTCCCCTGGCAGGCTACTGCCCCGACGACATGGACGTACGCTCTGTCAACTACCTGGTCAAGACCCCTGGCGGCAGTTTTTACCACAGCGGCGACTCCCATTTCTCCAACTACTACCTGCGCCACGGCAAACAACATCAGATTGATGTGGCCATTGCCTCCTTCGGGGAGAATCCCCCGGGCTTGACAGACAAGATGACCTCGGTAGATGTGCTGCGTATGGCGGAGAACCTGGGGGTCAAGACCATCATTCCCGTCCATTACGAGACCTGGAGCTGTTTCTTAGCCGACACCCGGGAGATTGATGTGCTTTACGACATGCGCAAGGAGCGGCTGAACTACCAGTTCACCCCCTTCATCTGGCAGGTGGGCGGTAAGTTCACCTACCCCAACGATGTAGGCCGGCGCCACTTCATGTTTGAACGGGGATTCGCCTCCGCCATGGAGGAGGAACCCAACCTCTACTTCAAGTCCTTCCTGTAACGCTCTGCGCCCCGGCAGGCAGTGCTGCCTGCATGAAATTACAATATAAAGGAGAATATGAATATGAAAAAGCTGATCAGCCTCGCACTCGCCCTGTCCATGGCGTTGACCATGGCCGCCTGCGGGAATACCGGCAAGCAGCCTTCCAACTCCGGAACCCCCAACACCGGCAGCCAGACTACCTCCGGCAGCGGCAGTCAAGACACCTCTGGCAGCGGCAGCCAGACCCCCGCCTTTGTCCCCGAGCGCGACATCACCTTGGTCAACCCCTATGAGGCGGGCGGCACCAGCGACATCCCCAGCCGCATCTATGCCGACTTTATCAGCCAGAACATGGGCGGCCGCCTGATGAACGTCAACTGCATCGGCGGCGCGGGCGGCGCCGTGGGCGCCCAGGAGGTCATGAACTCCAACCCAGACGGCTACACCATTCTGGTGGCCCCTGCTGGCTACGCCATGAATTACGCCAAGGGCGGCTTGGACTGGACCTATGAGAATTTTGAGCCCGTCTGCCTCTATGTCACCTCTGTGCTGGCTGTGGCAGTCCGGTCCGACTCCCCCTATCAGACCTATCAGGACCTGGTAGAAGGTGTGAAGGCCAACCCCGGTAAGGTCAATATGGGCATCTCCACTGGCGGTCTGCCCCAGTTCTCTGTCTACGCTATGGAGGCCCACGACGATATGAAGTTCAACACCGTCGACATCGGCGGCACCTCCGTCAAGGCCACTGAGCTGCTGGCCGGCCGCGTCGATGTGATGATTGATTCCCTGGGCGGAATGCAGTCCTATGTGGAGTCTGGTGACTTCCGCCTGCTGGCCGTCTTTGCCGACAGCCGCCACCCCGCCTATCCCGACGTGCCCACTATGCTTGAGATCGGCTTTACCGAGGACGAGACCTCTGTGATGAGCCAGGTGTTTGGAATCTGGGCCCCCAAGGGCACTCCCGCCGAGGCCATCGACTACATCGCCGGCCAGTTTGAGGCCGCTGCCAATGACGCCGAGACAGTGGAAAAGCTCAACGCCCAGTGCTACACTGCCAGCTTTATGGACACCGAGGACTACCTTGGCTACCTGGAGGCCATGTACGCTTCCTTCTCCGACTTTGCTAAAACCTATATCGGCTGAGCTCCTTCCAAATGACCTTAAACCGCCTCCCCTCCCGCTCTGTGGGAGGGGAGGCGGACTGGAACACCATCAATAGGAGGCACTATGGGAGAGATTGTATTTTTAGGGTTTTTCATGCTTCTCTGCGGCCTGGGCTTTGGGGAGTCCTTCACCTGGCGGGTCATGGAGAATGATACCTCTGGAGGGGCCGCTTTCTGGCCCCGGCTTGTCATGGCCGCACTGGTCATCTGCTGTCTGATGCGAATTTTCATCATTCTGCGCAACCAGGAACAGTTTAAAAAGAAATTTGTATTTCTCGATCTATTCTATGGACACAGAGGGGTATTTCTCCTGTCCCTGGTCCTGTACGCCGCGGCTATCAAGCCCCTGGGATTCTTGATTGCTACCATCATTTTCCTGAATGTTATTGTCAATCTGATGTACTACTTTACCAGAGAAACGCTAGGAAAGCCGGCCTTTATTGCCCTGCGGACGGTCTGTCTGTGCGCGGCCGCCTATGGGGTATACTACTTCTTCGGCTCTATCCTGCGCATCATGGTGCCCGTGGGCATCTTCGGGATTTAAGGAGGGCACGCAATGAGTAATTTTTTGGAAGCTATGGGCTCGGTCATCAGTCCCGAGGTCCTGGCGCTGATCTTTGTCGGTACCTTTGTGGGCATTATCTTCGGCGCCATTCCCGGGCTGAACACCCCCATCGCGGTGGCCCTGCTGCTCCCCTTCTCCTATAAGCTGGGCACCATCCCCGCCATGGCCCTGCTGTTGGGCGTCTACATGGGCGGTATCTCCGGCGGACTGGTCTCTGCCATTCTGCTGCGCATCCCTGGCACTGCCGCCGCCATCGCCACCACCTTTGACGGATATCCCATGTGCAAAAAGGGACTCGGGGCAGAGGCGCTGGCCATCGGCACCTTCGGCTCCTTCATCGGCGGCACCTTCAGCGCCATTGTGCTGGCCTTTTTGGCCTCGCCGCTGACAAAGATTGCCATCCAGTTTGGTCCCTGGGACTACTTCGGCCTGATGATCTTTGCTCTGAGTCTGGTCAGCGCCCTGGTGGGCAAGAACGTACTCAAGGGCTATATCAGCATGTTTATCGGCCTGTTCATCTCCTGCATCGGTCTGTCCTCCCTGGACGGGCTGACCAAGCGCTTCACCCTGGGTATGTACCAGCTGGAGGGCGGCGTCTCGATGGTCATCCTGATTATCGGCATCTACGCTGTCCCCGAGATCCTCAGCGCAGCCGGCAAGCTGAGGGAGGACGTGACCACCGCTCACTTTGAGAAAAAGCGGTTCTATGTCCCCGGCAAGGAGAACCGGGGCCCCAAGTACTGGCCCCTCATGCTCCAGTCCAGCATTATTGGCACCTTTATCGGCATCATGCCCGGTCTGGGCAGTTCCACTGGCGCCATGCTCTCCTACACCGCCGCCCAAAAGACCTCTAAAAACAAAGAGGCTTTCGGCACTGGCTGCGCCGAGGGCGTCTACGCCTCTGAGGTGGCCAACAACGCCGTCACTGGCGGCGCGCTGATCCCCATGCTGTCTCTGGGTATCCCCGGCGACTCGGTCACCGCTATCATTATGGCCGCCCTGATTCTCCAGGGTATCTCGGTGGGCCCCCTGCTGTTCACCCAGCACCCCAGTCTGGTGTACGTCATCGTGCTGGTCACCTTCTTTGCCAACCTGGCCATGTTCATCATCCAGAGCCTGGGTATCCCTCTGTTTGCCCGCATTGTACAGGTGCCTCGGTACTACCTGCTGCCCCTGATCGTGATGTGCTGTTCTATCGGCTGTATCAGCGTAAACAACCGGCTGTTTGACTTCTATGTCATCATCATTCTGGGCATTCTGGGCTACGCTCTGGAGAACAACAAATATCCCCTGCCCCCGCTGCTGCTGGGCTACATTTTGGGATCTGACATCGAGCTGTATCTGCGCCGCTCCCTGATGTACTACGGCTCCTTTGGAAACTGCATGAAGATGGTCTCCCCTGGCACCTTCCTGGTGATTGCAGCTGTGCTGGTCACCGTGGCAGCCCTGGTGATGAAAAACGCCGACCTGATGGACAAACTGCTCCGGAAGAAGGCCAAGGGATGAACGTAAAATTTGCCCCCTCACTGCTGTGCATGGATTTACTCCGGGTGGAGAAGCAGCTCCAGGTGATGAACCGGCGGGCGGACTACCTCCATGTAGATTTGATGGACCTGCGCTTTGTGCCAAACATGGGGCTCAGCCCCACTTTTGTCCAGGCCATCCGTCCTCTGGCCCAAAAACCCATCGACTGCCACGTCATGGGCTGGGATCTGGACTGGTGGATTGCGGCTCTGGCTGACGCGGGGGCTGACGCCATTACCATCCACCTGGAGGCCGCAGGGGAGCGGGCCCCTGACCTGTTGGCGGACATCCGCACCCGCAGCTGTTCGCCTGGTCTGGCGCTCAGCCCGGAGACCAGCGCAGACCAGGCGGCCCCTCTCCTGCCTCTGGTGGACAAAGTCACGGTGATGACGGTAAAGCCCGGCTTTCCCGGCGCCCCCTTTCTGTGGGACATGCTGCCCAAGATCGCCCGGCTGGCCCAGCTGCGGGAACAACTGGGCCTGTCCTTTGAACTTGAAATGGACGGTTCCTGCGCCGATGACAATTTCCAACCCCTACGCCAGGCGGGCATCGATGTGTTTGTACTGGGCGCCGCCGCCCTCTTCGGCCGGACCCCCAGTCTGGAGCGGTCCTTCGATCAGATGGAGAAACACTTTTTGGTCTGAGAGAGGCCCACACCTTTGGCGTCGCCGTTCCCGCCGGACAATAGCACAGTTTTGGCTCATGTGAGATGGAGGTTGCCATGGCCGAAAGAATTATGACAGAATGCCACTATTCTGAAGTGGAGGGCAGAAGCTCTCATTTTCACAACGCCTATGAGATGCTTTTTATCCGCCGGGGCAGCGGAAATATCGAGGTCAGCGGACAGGAATACCATGTGGAGTCCAACACGCTGATGTTTTTCAGCAATCTGGAGGAACATGTCACCCGAATCAAAACCCGTCCCTTTCACCGCTATTTTGTCAAACTGGACCCCGATCTACTCAACCGGGGGCTGTCCACCCCCTGGCAACTGTCCATCTTCAAAAACCGCCCCCAGGGCTTTATCCCCTATGTAAAGGTAGACCGGTACGCCGATGAGATTGACAGCCTGTTTCAACTCCTCCTTCGGGAAAACCAGGAGGCGGGGGAGTACTCCGACGAACTGGTGCTGTCCATCGTCCGTCAGATTCTGATTTTGACCTACCGCTGCGAACCCAGCCGCTTTGCTCTGTGCAATTTGGAGGAACAGCGCAGCTGCGCCCAGATGCAGCATTGGATTGAGACTCATTTTACTGAAGATATTCAAATCAAGGATATTACCGAAAACTTTTTTATCAGCTCCTCCCACTTCTGCCGCACCTTTAAACGGGCCACCGGCTACACGCCCAAGCAGTACCTCATGCTCAACCGAATCGCCTACGCCAAAGAACTGCTGGTCCACAGTGACCTGCGGGTGAGCGAGATCGCCCACCGCTCCGGCTTTATGGACGAGAGCAACTTTATCCGGTACTTCAAGCGTGAAACGGGGAGCACACCGAGCAAATATCGAAAACTCATGGAAGGGAGATAACTGTTATGAGTAAAATGCTGGAAATGCGGGAGAAATTTCCCAACACCCAATTCTGGGTGGATTCCTGCGCCAAGGCTGACTTAGAATACGGCATCGGCATTGGCGCCGTGGGCGCCACCACAAATCCTGTCATCGTGTCCCAGGTGCTCCAAAAGGAGCTGCCCGAGTGGGAGGACACCATTCGGGACCTCTTTGCCCAGTCCCCCAGCGCCACTGAGGACGACGTGGCCTGGAAGCTGATTGAGAAAATGGGCCTGCGGGGCTGTGAGCTGCTGCGCCCTGTCTTTGAGCAGTCCGGCGGGCAGTGCGGCAAGATCTCCATGCAGACCAACATCAAATACTATCATGACTGGGAAAAAATGGCGGACCAGGCGGCCTATTTCAGCTCTCTGGCCCCCAACATCCAAGTAAAAATGCCCATCTCGGCTGCCGGTTTGAAGGCCTTTGAGGAGGCCACCTACCGGGGCGTCAGCGTCAACGCCACCGTCTCCTTCAGTCTGGCCCAGGCGCTCGCCCTGGCAGAGGCGGTAGAGCGCGGCTTGAATCGCCGGGAGGCCGAAGGGCTGGACACCGCCCACATGACCCCTGTGTGCACCATCATGCTGGGCCGAATCGACGACTGGCTGAAAAAGGCGGTGGCCGCCGACCAGCTGGCCGTCCTGCCCGAAGCCCTGGAGTGGGGCGGCGTGGCCGTGTTTAAAAAAGCCTACCAGATTTTTAAGGCCCGGGGCTACCGCACCCGCCTGCTCACCGCCGCATACCGCAACATCTATCACTGGTCCCAGCTCATCGGTGGCGACGTCTCCATGACCATCACTGCCAAATATCTGAAGACCTTTGACCACAGCGACACGGAGATCCGCGGCACCATGGACGACCCCGTCCCCCAGCGCTGGCTGGATGAACTGATGAAGCTGAAGGAGTTCCGCCGCGCCTATGAAGAGGACGGTATGACCCCAGAGGAGTTTGAGCACTACGGGGCTTTCATCACCTGCCTGGAGGGCTTCTTCAAAGGGTACGACACCCTGCTCCAGCTGATCCGCCCCTATCAGTTCGGCAAGCCTCTGGCCAGATGATCTACCGCAAACGGCCACTGGCCCCGCTGGAGAAGTGCTACGCGGTAAGCGCCCTTCCTGTCGCGGGAAAAACAAATTTTCTCTTCGCCTCTGAGATCCCACGGCCCGCCCTGGCCTTCGATGACCAGACATTGGAGCCCGAGGAGATCTCTATCATGGGAGGGGGGACCATGTCCATGGTTCCCCTCCCGAACAGCCAAGACTTTCTGGCTATTGAGAACTTTTTTCCCCCCTTCGCCGCCGCCGACAGCAAACTGGTCCGGATCGGCCGGCAGGAGGGGACGTGGAACAAGGAAGATATTCTCTCTCTGCCCTATCTCCACCGCTTTGGCCTTCTCCCCGTCCCTGGGGGACATGCGCTGATACTCTCCGTACTGTGCGAACATAAAGAGAATCGGGACGACTGGTCCTCCCCAGGCCGCGTCTATGTCGCCCCTCTAGACCTGGAGTCCCCCCTGCACCTGGAATCGGTACTGGACGGGCTGCCCCGGAACCACGGCTTTTTTACAGGGACCTTCGGCGGCCGCCCGGCAGCCGCTGTGGCCAGCGACAGGGGCGTCCACCTGCTCCTGCCCCCAGCTGCGCCCGGCTGCAGTTGGGAGGTCCATCCCCTTATCCACGTCCCCGCCGGCGAGGTCTGGCTGTACGACCTGGACGGAGACGGACTGGAGGAACTGGTCACCATCGAGCCCTTCCACGGCACCGCCCTCACCGTCTATCACCGCCAGCCAGACGGGAGCTTTCATCCTGTCTGGACCCTGCCGGAACCCCTGGAATTCGCCCATGCCCTGTGGTGCGGTCCCCTGTGGGGGCGCCCCTGCGGCATCTGCGGCAGTCGGCGGGGAAGAGCCCCCCTTTTCCGCTTCTTCTACGAGGATGGGACCTACCGGACTGAGCTCATCGAAGCCGGGGCCTCCGCCGCTAACATCACTGTCGCCCGCTGGCAGGGGCAGGACTGTCTGCTATCTGCCAACCACGGACAGAATCAGTGCGTGATGTATGTTGCAGACTGAAATTCTTATCATTCAATCAAAAATTAGGAGGACCACTATGGAACCGTACGTTTTACCCGAAAAACAGACCGCCGTCGTTCTAACCGGCACCAACAACCAGTATGAGATCCGCCACGACGTGCCCGTACCCAACGACCCCGGCTTCCAAGAGGTTATTGTCAAGGTGATGGCCATCGCCATCTGCGGCACTGACCCCAAGTTGCTCAAGGGCAAGCCCTACCATTACTGCCCCGACGAGTACCCCTTCATCATCGGTCACGAATGGGCCGGCGTGGTGGTAAAAGTGGGCAGCGGCGTCTTTAACCTGCAGGTGGGCGACCGGGTGGCCGGCGAGGCCCACCGGGGCTGCGGCGTGTGCGAGAACTGCAAGGCGGGACGTTACTCCCTGTGCCTCAACTACGGCAAGGACGAGACAGGCCACCGGCACTACGGCTTCACCACCACGGGGGCCTATCAGCAGTACATCCGTTACAGCTGCGGCAGCCTGACCAAGCTGCCCGACAACGTCTCCTTTGAGGAGGCCGCCATGTGCGACACTGCCGGCGTGGCCTTCCACGGCCTGGAGCGGGCGGGAGTTAAGCCTGGCGGCACCTACTGCGTCATCGGCCCGGGCCCCATCGGCTTCATGGCCATGAAGATCGCCCGGGCGCTGGGCGCCGCCCATGTGATCTGTGTGGGCCGGGGCGCCCGTCTTCAGGCCGCCGTGGACCTGGGCGCCTGCGACAAAGACATGGCCATCAACTTCGAGGAGCAAGACCCCGTAGAAGAGGTGCTCCGGCTGACCAACGGCGTAGGTGCTGATAACGTGTGCGAGGCCTCCGGGGCCCACAACTCCATGACCCAGGCCATTGACATGGTCCGCAAGGGCGGTTCCATCGCCATGCTGGGCACCCCGCCCGAGGGCACCATGGAGCCCATCCCCATCAAGAAGGTCACCTTCAAGGAGCTGACCCTATGTGGCAGCCGGGGCAACCCCAACGCCACTGTAGCGGTGGTCAATCTGATGGCCACCGGGCAGCTGAAGGTGAAGGAGATGATCACCCACACCTATCCCCTCACCCGCTTTGCCGACGGGATCGACACCTTTGTCAACCGGAAAGAGGGCTGCGTCAAGGTGGTCTTCTTCCCCAACGAGATCCCTGAGGAGTATGCAAAATCCGGTCGGGTCCATCCATAACTGCCGCGGAAAGGGGGGCCACAGGCCCGATCTACCATGAAAACAAACCTTCTTCCTCTTCTGGCCCTGCCGGTCATCTGGGGCAGCTACTATGTAGCCTCCCACGAGGCGCTGGCTGTTATGTCCGTCTTCTCTGTGGGGATCGTCATCCGCACCATCACACTGGTGCTGCTCACCGGGGTGATGGCGGCCCGGGGCGAGTTGAAAAGCCTGTTTCGGATACAGCATGTGTGGAAATGGCTGTGTCTGATTGGCCTGATGGGCTTTCTGCTGGACACCACTGCCTTTATCGGACTCCAGCTCTCCCCTGCCGGAATCGGGACCGCCCTTCTCAAGTGCGACATTCTCTTTGTCAATCTGATCTCTGTCCTAGTATATCACGAGCGTTTCACCGCCCTGGACTGGGGGCTGAGCCTGGTCATGCTGTTTGGCGTCTTTCTGGTACTGGAGATTGATTTTTCCCACCTGGATCTGTTCAATGTGGGCAATGTGTTCTTTATCCTCAGTGCTCTGTTTGTATCCATCAACGCATTTCTTATCAAAGAGGCCCAGCGCCACCCGGTCAACCCAGCCAGTGACAATGTCATTGCCTACTACAACAATCTGATCACCCTGATCCTTTTTCTGGCCGCGGCCGGATTCACCCGCCAGATTCGAGAACTGGGAGATATCGTTGGAAACCAGGGACTCACCCTGGCGCTGCTCCTCTCCGGGCTGGGGCAGACGCTAATCTACATCGTCTACTACTACGATCTGCGCCGCAACCCTGTCTGGTTGGTCAAGGTCATCCTGCTGCTGATGCCCCTGGTGGCAGCACTGCTGGGCCTGCTCCTATTTGGAGACGGCATGTCCCCCGTCCAGCTGGCTGGCTTTGTCATTGTGCTGTCGGGCGCGCTGTGTATCCTGATGGTCCACAATCGGCGCCAGGCGGCCCACACGCAGAACTTCATTGGAAAGGAAGCATCTAGCCATGACTGAATTTTCCTACTGTATGCCCTCCTGCGTCGTCCTGGGAAAGGGCAGCACCGCCCGGCTCAAACAATATGTCCAAGGCGACCGGGTACTGATCATCTGCGACCCCTTCCTCTACCAAAGCGGCGCCGCCCAGAAGATTGGCGACAATCTGGAGGGCTGCACCGTGTCCTACTTCCACGCCATCGAGCCAAATCCCTCCTGTGAAAGTGTGGATGAGGCCGCCGCCGCCGCTCGGGCCCTGGGGGCCCAGACGGTGGTAGGCATCGGGGGCGGAAGCTCCATGGATGTGAGCAAAATTGTCTCCTGTCTGGCCGGGGACGAGGGCAGCATCTACGACTACTACAGCGGCGGAACCCGGACGTTGTCCCCCCGTACCGTCCGCCTGATCTGCATCCCCACCACTGCCGGCACCGGCAGTGAGGTGACCAATGTGGGGGTATTCACCAACAAGAAGAAGGGCATCAAGATGCCCTTTGTCACCGACCAGTTCTGGCCCGACGTGGCCCTTCTGGACCCGGAACTGACCTACTCCCTCCCCCCCGCCGTCACCGCCTCTACCGGCATGGACGCCTTCTGCCACGCCATCGAGGCCTATTGGAACAAGGAGTCTCAACCCATCTGTGACGCCCTGGCGGTGGAGGCCATGCGGCTGGTGCTGGCCAACATCAAAGCCGTCTATGACAAGGGGAGCGACGAGGTTGCCCGAGAGAATATGCAGCTGGCCAGTCTGCTGGCCGGCGTGGCCTTCAGCCAGACTCGGACCACCGGCATCCACGCTGTCAGCTTCCCCCTGACCACCGAGTACGGCGCCAGCCACGGCACTGCCTGTTCCATCACCCTGCCCGCCTTTATTCGCATCAGCGGCCAGGGGGCTCAGGAGAAGATGGACCGCCTGTGCTCCGCTCTGGGCTATGAGAGCATCCCCCAGTTTGCCGCCGCGGTGGAGGCGCTGATGGTCTCTATGAATATGCCTGTCCGGCTCAGCCAGCTGGGCGTCCAGGAGGACGCCCTGGAACACATCGCCCAGGTGGGCCTGGGGGCCGCTATCATTCAGTTGACCCCCGCTGTGATGAATCAGGAGACTGTCACCGCCCTGCTGCGCTCCATATTGTAAACTCATCCCCCATCCTGAAGGTTAAAACAGTCTCAACCGTCTAGAACATGGTCCCCCGCCTATCGGACAGTATATCGTCCGGAAGGCGGGGGACCGCTCTGTTATGCGTATCAGTCTTGGCGTGCACAGCCGATATCTGCGCCAGTTGCCTGGGCCATCCATTGGCCCTCATCTCTTCAGGGCTGTCGGCTGCACGGGGCTGCAGCCGCCTTTTTTCTACGTTTATGGGCTAGGTAACGCTCCTCCTCACTGAAAATACAGCCGCAGTACTTCTGCATATAGAAGCCATGCTCCCGGGCAAACTGCTGCCCAGCCTGAAACGCAGGCCGAAAGTCCCGGTAGAGGAAGTCCACCTTGTACTGTCTCCCCATCTCCCGGGCCACTGCGGCAATGGCCTCGTGATTCTGATAGGGGGAGATGAGCAGGGAGGTGGTAAAGCTGTCGTAGCCGTTCTCTGCGGCATATTTGGCGGTCTCCTCCATCCGAACCCGGTAACAGTAGGCACACCGACCATCCATATCTCCCGCCACAGCGGCGAGAAAGGGCCGCAGGTCATAGGTCCCGCCAATAATCAGCTTTATGCCAACCTCTTTGGAATAGTCCTCCAGCGTGTGTTTTCGCGCCTGATACTCGGTGTAGGGATGGATGTTTGGATTAAACCAGAAGCCGGTGACAGAAATCCCCTCCTCCCGCAGCTGGGCAACGGGTCGGTTGGCGCAGGGGGCACAGCACATGTGCATCAGCGTATTCATTGGCGACAATCCTCCAGATCCAAAATATGGGTATTCAACCCTTTTCGCATGGCATATTGCAACGTCTGGAAGGTCCCTCCCTTGGGCAGCCCGTTGTACACGGCAATGATCCGGCTGGACCGGTCCACCATATACCGGTTACGCCGCATCATACAGAAGCGGTCGTAGTCGCGCTGGACCAGGGTCTCGTAGTCGCACCGGTCCAGGATCGCCCGGTACCTCGCCTGCTCCCCCTTCGGCCACTTGTCCGCTTGGGTCTCACAGGGGCGGGCGCACTCCAGACACACGTCTCCACATCGGTCCCGCAGGGACAGCACCGCTTCGGCAAAATATAAGTCACATCCCCGAGCCATGCCGCAGATAAAATGGCGGATGCCTGCCGTATAGGCCTCCTCCACCGCCTGACGCAGCCTCCCCTTCAGCCGCGCACACCGGGGGTCGCTCTCCGCCTCCCCCCAGGGCAGCTTATCAGGCCGGTGCCCAGTAAAGCAACAGCTCTCTCCTCTGTCCATCGAATCGCCCCTCCTCTCACAGCCCTTATGTCGTTCTCCGCCTCCCACACCCCGGCCAAAGGCAACGCGCCCTCCCGTGGGTTCGATCAGCTACAGTACAATCAAATCCTTCGGCGACCGGGTGATGTCCTCGCAGCCGGTCTCATTCAAAATAAGCACATCCTCAATTCGCACCCCAAAGCGGCCCGGCAGATAGACACCGGGCTCCGCGGAGATCACCGCCCCCACAGGCATGGGGCGGGTCTCTTTAGAGCTGGCGTTGGGCGCCTCGTGGATGTCCACCCCCAGGGAGTGACCGAAGCTGTGGGAGAAATATTCCCCGTACCCCGCCTCCCGCAGAATTCGGCGGGCCGCCTCGTCGATCTCCCTGCCGGTCACGCCGGCCCGCGCCGCATTGATGCCCGCCCTCTGGGCATCCAAAACCGCGGTATACACCGCCTCCATCTCCTCAGTAGGCTGCCCCAGAGCCACAGTGCGGGTCATGTCAGAGCAGTAGCCCTCCACCTTGCAGCCAAAGTCCATGGTGATAAACATCCCCTCCTCTACCATCCGGTCACCGGGGACGGCATGGGGCCTGGAACCGTTGGTGCCAGAGGCCACAATGGGGTCAAAGGACACCTTTTCGCCCCCCCGGCTCAGCAGCTCATAGATCAGCCGGGCGGCAATCTCCCGCTCCGTCATGCCGGGGCGGATAAAATTGAGGATGGCCCTGAAGGCCTCATCGGTGATGGCCTGAGCCCGGCGCATCAGAGCAAGCTCTCCCTCATCCTTAGAGGCGCGCAGATCATCCAACAGCTTTTGGGCGGGGGTGAGGATGCCTGACAGTTCCTGTACATATTTCCGGTGGCTGTCCACCGTCATAGCGCCGCTCTCAAAGCCGATGTTGTGCAGCCCTCTGGCCTGGATGTACTCCTTGGCAAGGGCCATGTGCCCTTTTTCTGGGGTGGTGAGGCAGACCTCCGCCCCACTGACCTGCTCCCGGGCGGCCTCGATATACCGGCCATCGGTGGAGTACTGAGCCCCGTCCCTAGTGACCAGCAGCAGCCCTTCCCCGTGAAAACCCAGCGCATACCGCTCCCCGGACTCGCTGGTAATGAGCATGGCATCCAGTCCAAAGTCCTCCAGCTTGGCCGCAATTTTATCAATGTGGTTCATGGAATAAACACTCCTCATAGATTTTCTTCATCGCAGACGCGTCCTCCGCCTGGGTGCCGGCCGACTCGCAGATAACGGTGGGACACCAGCCCCGGCGGGCAATTTCGGCGGCCAAGGGGGCCCAGTCGGGGCCGTAGCCGCCGTCATCGGAGAAGGTGCGGTGGCACTTCTCTCCACCCCCGGGCGTGAACTCGATATGGGAGAAGTGGCTGTGGAAGGTTCTGGCCCGGTCCGGGCCCAATCGCGCCTCCACTCGATCCAGCATCCTGGAAAAGGCCTCCTGGCCGTCGTCCGCCCCCAGGGAGCGGGCGTAGAGGTGGCCGAAGTCGAGACAGGGGACCAATCCCTCGTCCAGGGTACACAGCTCCAGCACCTCTTCCAGGTCCCCCAGCTGGTTGATCTTACCCATGGTCTCGGGGCACAGGGCGATATGGTCCAGACCGGCGGTGGCCCGGACGGTCAGCAGCGCCCTCATCCCCCGCTTGGCAATGTCCAGCGCCTCCCGGCGGGAACGGCCCATGAGCGCGCCGGTGTGGATCACCACCCTGGAAGCCCCCATCCACTCCGCCACCGCGCACGACGCCAGTACGTAGCCGTTATTCTTCATCACACTCTCTGGGTTGGCCAGGTTAATGAAGTAGGGGGCGTGGATGGACAGGGCAATCCCCGCCAGCCGGGCATTTTCCCCGATCTGCACGGCGGTCTCCTTCCCCACATGGACCCCCTTGCCGCACTGGTACTCATAGCAGTCAAGGCCAAAGTCCGCAATCCATTTGGGTGCAGCCAGAGAAGATCTGTGGACCTTGGAGAAGCTATCGCAGTTGCCCGCGGGGCCAAATTTCGCCTTCATAGGAAGGGCCTCCCGCTCCCCAAAAGCCGGAAGGGCGTCTCCACCGCGTAGCGGAGGTACCGCCCAGGGTTGCCCGCCAGGCGGATAGGCCGGACCAGCAGAGGGGTCACCCCGGCGTTGTTGGCCCCCAAGATATCTGTAAAAATCTGGTCCCCCACCATAACAGTCTGGGCGGGTGTGCTGCCCATGCGCTCCATAGCCCGGAGGTAGCCCGCCCGCTTCGGTTTCCCCGAGTGCCCCTGGTAGGGGACCCCCAGCTGCTCCGCGAATTTCTGGGCCCGCCCCGGCCTGCGGCTGTTAGACAGCAGAAAGAGCTGAATTCCGTTGGCCTCCAGCGCCTCCTTCCAGGCGACAACCTCCGCAGACGGCTGTGTCACTTTGTAGGGCGCCAGGGTGTTGTCCAGGTCGGCCAGTACCAGCCGTATTCCCTTTTCTGCCAGTGCTTTGGGG
This sequence comes from uncultured Oscillospiraceae bacterium, assembly GCA_948616425.1. Lineage (GTDB taxonomy): Bacteria > Bacillota > Clostridia > Oscillospirales > Oscillospiraceae > Lawsonibacter. The sequence continues at coordinate 61,923 of CAPGBJ010000020.1, read as the reverse complement.
GAGATATCTCTCACCGAGGGGTAGACCCCCCGAGGTATCAGCGATAAAGACATGTTCTGTTCTCCTTGTCTCGTCGTGCGCAGAAACCCAGGCTGCCGCGGCCGCCCTCTTCCGATAGCGCCCGCGCTGCGGATTTCGCTCTAGAGGCCGGTTGGCTCTGTCTGCACCAAAACGCCTCGCGGTTGACCACATTGCTATGTTATAAACGGCGCCTAGGGCTTGTTTGAAACATGGTAACATGCCCCAACGCCGGCTCTTTTTCCGCCATGCTTTGCCAATTTTCCTTGAAATACATCCAGTATTCCTGCGTCAAATTGGCTTCCTCTGGCGAAAAAATTTCTCGCCGTTGGGCATAGTTCCATTTTTCTAACAGCGCCTAGCCGTCCCATGTTCTAATTTCCCAGCCGGTTTCATACACTGTACAGCGTAGTATATCACAGGGAAACGCTTTGGACAAGGGGGATACGCCATGACGCAGGACACCTTTATTATTATGTTACCGCCTCGGCAGCTGCCCGCGCTCCAGGGCTGGCGAGTCACCCCCGCCCACCTGGCCTACCGCCTGGGACCGGGCCCCCACCTGTTTCGGGCGGACAGCACCACCCCCAGGGGCGGACTGATGGTGGTGGACGACCGAGACTTTGACAGTCTGGGTTCCACCGCCCCCCTCTGCCAGGAGATTCTTCGCGAATGCCAGGTCAGGGGGTTCTCGGGCGCTATTCTGGACTTTGAGAGCCGTCTTCCGCCGCTGGAACAGATTGCCGCCGCCCTGGACGAGTCGTTCACCCGCCGGGGCTGGAGTCTCTATGTCCCGGAGCGGTACGCCTCCCGCGCCCCACACGCCAGGGTGATGATCCCTTCCGCCCTGTCTGGCGGCTCCCTCCAACGCAGATTGGAGGAGGCTCTAGAGCGGTTTGGGGAGAGCCGGGTCGTCCTGGCCCTGGAGAAGCGGGCGGAGGACTTCTTCCTCCCCTCCCCCACCGGCAGCGGCCAGCCTCTCACCCCAAAGCAGCTGGAGGAGCTGGTCTCCCGCCTGTCCCCCTCCGTCTTCTTTTCTGGGGAGCTGTGTGCCCGGTACTTCACATACATGAGTCGGGATAACGGGGCCCACTTCGTTCTGTTCGACGACGGAGATACCATGCGCCGAAAGGTGGAGGTGGCCCACAAGCTGAATATTCACACCTTCCTGGCCCCCTGGGCAGAGGCGGCCCCCTATGCCGCCCAGCTGGGCATTCAGCACAGACAGGAGCCCCGTCAAAAGCGCAGATAGGAAAAAACAGCCGCCCTCGGGCGGCTGTCTCTCTATTTCCTTGGGCCCCATCCATTGACAGACGCCTTCAGTTGGACTATTATGTATGCTGTATGAATATCGAGATATCACACGCTTTTTGTCGAAGCTCCATCTTTTGGCAGAAAGCGGGGAGGTTTCCACATGACCCACACCTTTTTTGGCGGGGTATTTCCCGCCACCCGAAAAGGCAACACCAGGCGCAAGCCCCTGGCCCGTCTGCCCCAGACCCCCAAGGAAATCGTCATCCCCCTCATCATGTGTTCTGACGGTCCCGCTACCTCCATGGTGCGCCCTGGCGACTGCGTGACCGTGGGGCAGCCCATCGCAAGGCGGGGACAGACGGGGGCGGCCGCTCACGCCAGTGTCTCCGGGCGGGTGGCCGCCATTGAGCCCCGCCCCCACCCCTGGGGCGGACTGGCCCCCGCCATCGTCATCCACAACGACGACCGCAACGAGCTCTACCAAGGCCACATGACTCCTCTGGACCCCCGTCAGCTGACCGTTGACCTTCTGGTGGAGCGGGTGGAGTCCGCCGGCGTGGTAGGCATGGGGGGAGGCGCCTTCCCCACCTGGGAAAAGCTGTTCCGCTCCGCCGGAAAAATTGACACCCTCATTATCAACGCCGCGGAGTGTGAACCCTATGTCACCGCCGACTACCGCCTGTTGCTGGAGCGGGGCGAGCATATTCTCCGGGGCGCCCAAGTCCTGGCCCGCTGCCTGGGGTGTGAGCGGGTCGTCCTGGTCACTGAAGGGGACAAGCTCAGCGCAGTGGAGGCGGTGGAGCGCCGGCTTCGCCGCCAGCACGGAGGCCGGGTCCAAATTCTCACCGTCCGCACCCGCTACCCGCTGGGGGCAGAGAAGCAGATTATTCAGACTGTCACCGGTCGGGAGGTCCCCCCTGGCGGCTCCCCGCTGCATGTGAAATGCGCCGTGTTCAATGTGGCAACCGTATATGCCATCCACGAGGCACTGTTTCAGGGCCGCCCCCTCACCCATCGGGCTGTCACTGTTACAGGCGGCGCCGTCACCCGGCCCCGCAACCTGTGGGTGCCCATTGGAACCCCCCTGCGTCACCTGCTGGATGCCTGCGGCGGTCTGCGGGAGGAGGCGGACCGGATGCTCACCGGCGGGCCCATGATGGGCGTTGCCCTGCAAAATCTGGACGCCCCAGTCATCAAAGACACCAACAGCCTGGTCTGCCTCACCGATTGGGAGCACAAACCGGACACCCCAGCTGGGGTCTGTATCCGATGCGGCAAATGCGTGGCCTCCTGTCCTATGCACCTGGCCCCCACCTTTGTTCGCCGAGCCCTGGAGGACGGCGACCTCAAGCGGCTGTCCAAGTACCACTTGGAGGATTGCAACGCCTGCGGCTGCTGCTCCTTCATCTGTCCCGCCCAGATCCCGCTGGTTGAGACCATTGCTCAGGCCCGCGGACTGTTGAAACGAGAGGGGGCGGTACAATGAGCGCCAGCTTCACCCCCAAGCGCCTGTCCCCACAGCTGCGCCAGCCCTCCACCACCCGGGCTATGATGTTGGACATGGTGGTAGCCCTCACTCCAGCACTGGGGATGTCCGTCTTCTTTTTTGGTCCCCGGGCCCTGGTGCTCACCGCCGTGTCAGTTGGCTCCTGCGTGCTCTTTGAGCTGCTCTACCGTATCCTGACCCGTCAGCGCCCCTCTATTGGCGACCTGTCCGCCTGCGTCACTGGACTGCTGCTGGCCCTCAGCCTGCCCGCCAGCGCCCCCTACTGGGTCCCTGTGATGGGGGCCGCCTTCGCCATGATTGTGGTCAAGCAGTTCTACGGCGGACTAGGTAAAAACTTTATGAATCCCGCCCTGGCCGGCCGGATGCTGGCCGGCACCCTGCCCATGCTGATGACCAATTGGACACAACCTCTCCACCGCCTATCCCTCACCACCGCTGACGCGGTGTCCGCCGCCACCCCCATGTCCTACCTGCACGAAGGCGCTCTGCCCCCCCAGTCCCTGGATCTGCTGCTGTTGGGGCAGCGGGGCGGCTGTATGGGAGAGGTATCCGCCTTCATGCTCCTGCTGGGCCTGGTCTACCTGCTGCTGCGCCGGGTCATCTCCGCCCGGGTCCCCATCTCCTACCTGGGCACAGTGGCTCTCATCGCCCTGTTTACCGCGCCCAAGGGGATCTCCCCCCTGATTTGGACCGCCTGTCAACTCATGGGCGGCGGGCTGCTGATGGGCGCCATCTATTTTGCCACCGATCCCACCACCTCGCCAGTCACCCCCAGGGGACAGGTGATGTTCGGCGTGGGCTGCGGACTGCTCACCGTGCTACTGCGCTCCTCCAGCCCCTATCCCGAGGGTGTGGGGTGGGCAATTCTCACCATGAACTGTATGGTCTGGCTGCTGGACCGGTTGGGCTTGCCCCGGCAATTTGGCATTGGCAACTTTGCCGCCACCCGGGCGCTGCTGGCCAACACCAGAGCCAGCCTGTCAGAGATTAAATTTGTCCGGCCCAAACTGAATATCCAGCGCCCCAAGCCCAAGGAGGGCCAGGCGCCGGGCGAGGCGTGGCTGGACCTTCTGCGCTCCGGTCTGAGGACAGCGGGCCCTCTGGCCGCCGTGTTGGCAGTCACCTGCCTGTCTATCTTCTCTGTCCACCAGCTCACCGACCTGGATACCGCCCGCGCCGGCTTCCAGGCCCAGCGGGAAATTTTGGCTCAGGCCATGCCTCTGGCCGTTATGAGTGCCGAGACCCCTTATCACGCGTCAGGGGCCATGTCCATCACCGCGGGTTACGACGAGGAGGGCAATCTGCTGGGCTACTGTGTCCAAGTGCAGAGCCAGGGCTTCGGCGGTCCTGTCACCATGTCGGTGGGCGTGGATCTGGACGGTACCGTCACCGGCGTGTCTATTGTCAGCCACAACGAGACCGACCGGGTGGGCACAGCCGCCATGACCCCCTCGGCCCTATCCCGCTACGTGGGCCGCTCAGGCACCATCCGCACCTCTGGAAATAATGCAGTGGATACCGTCAGCGGCGCCACGGCCACCTCCAAGGCCATCACCGCAGGGGTCAACCGGGCTTTGAACATTGTGGCGAATCTGGATACAAAGGAGGAGGTCAACTATGAGGACAGCCAATAGACCCGCGGCCCTCTCCCCCGTAAAAGGAGGTCGGCAGCTATGAACACCGCCCTGGAACTGGCAGCGGTGGCGTTGGCCGCCCTGCTGTCTGAAAACCTGGTGCTGGTCACCTGTATGGGCATCGGCACCCACGAGCAGTCCTTTGCAGAGCCTCGGGAGGCCATCCGCACTGGTCTCTGTCTGACTGTTGTGATGCTGTTGGGGGTACTGTTCGCCTGGCTGCTCAACTTTCTGGTCCTGCTTCGATTCGGCTGGACCCACTTCCAGCTGCTGGCCTTCTCTCTGCTCATTCCCGGGCTGGTGGCCGGCCTGCGCACTTTTCTCCGCGCCTGCGTCCCAGAGCTGTCCAGACGAGTGGATCTCAACCTGTCTTCCATCGCCACCAACTGCGCCGCTCTGGGCGCCGCTCTGCTGATCTCCCAGCGCAGCTACAGCCTCCCCGCCGCGCTGGTCTTTGCCCTGTGCGGAGGAATTGGCGCCACCCTGGCCCTCGCCAGCTTTGCCAGTCTCCAAAAGGAGGTCAGCCTTGACCGCTGCCCCAAATCTTTTCGAGGCGTACCCATTCAGCTGATCACCGCCGGGCTGATGGCCATGGCTCTGATGGGCTACTACGGCCTGTATCTGGGCTGACCAATTGCAGCAGCCCCCCTGATATCGACTGATATCAGGGGGGCTTTCTACGTCCGCGCATCGGAGAGATTTACTGTAAAATCTCGTCCAGCGCCTCGAACAGCTTTTTCACATTAATCGGTTTTACAATATGTCCATTCATTCCGGACCGCAGCGCCTCCTGCTTATCCTCTTCAAAGGCGTTGGCCGTCATGGCCAAAATGGGAATTGAGGCTAGCCGCTCCTCCTCCAGGCGGCGGATCGTCTTGGTCGCGGTATAGCCGTCCATCACGGGCATCTGGACATCCATCAGCACCAGATCGTAGTAGCCGGGCTGGGAGCGGCTTACCATATCAACAGCAACCTGCCCATTCTCTGCCACCTCGGTGGAGAAACCGGCCCCCTCCAAAATTGCCACCGCAATTTCCTGATTGAGTTCGTTGTCCTCCGCCAGCAGGATCCGGCCGGTGTGGACCGTCGCCCTCTCTCGCTTTGTGGAGCTCTCCAATGACTCCTCTGTGGTCACAATGGAGTTCAGACACCGCCTCAATTCAGACAGGAACAGCGGTTTTCCACAAAATGCGGTCACCCCCGCTTCTCGGGCCTCCTCCTCAATATCGGACCAGTCGTAGGCGCTGAGGATGATAATGGGGACGTCCTCCCCTGTCTCCTTACGGATTCTGCGGGCCACCTCTACCCCGTTCATGTCGGGCATCAGCCAGTCAATCACATAGACGCTGTAGTTGTCCCCCCGCATCACCGCCTGCCGGGTACGCAGCACCGCCTCCCGTCCGGAGAGCGTCCACTCTGCCCGCAAGCCCATCTGCTGAAGCATATAGGACACGCTGTCGCAGGTATTGAAGTCGTCGTCCACCACCAGGGCCCTGCAATTTTTCAGCACGGGTATGACCTGGTCCTCCTTGGGTCCAGAACTGAGTCGGAAGGTAAAGCGAACCGTGAATTCTGTCCCCATCCCCTGCTTGCTCTTCACCCCGATGGTGCCATTCATCATGTCCACAATATTCTTTGTAATGGCCATGCCCAGACCGGTGCCCTGGATTCCGCTGATGGTGGAGTTGCGCTCCCGCTCAAAGGGTTCAAAGATGTGGGACAGGAACTCCTCACTCATCCCGATGCCCGTGTCCTTCACGCTGAACTCATAGTTTGCAAAACCTGTCGGCGCGCCAGGCCTCTCCGCAATCCGCAGGCTGACAACGCCGCCCGCCCCTGTATACTTGATGGCGTTGCTGAACAGATTCAACAGCACCTGGTTCAGCCGCAGCTTATCACAGTAGATGTCCTCATTGATCACATCCACCGCGTCGATGTACAAATCCAGCTGTTTGGCCTGTATATCGGCCTGTATGATACTGCGCAGGCCGTGGAGGATATCGGGCAGGCTGCACAGCGTCTCCTCCAGCCGCATTTTGCCGCTCTCGATGCGGCTCATATCCAAAACGTCGTTGATCAAGCTCACCAGATGGTTGCCCGAGGTCAAAATCTTCTTAAGATACTCCTCCACCTGCTCCTTCCGGTCGATATTCGTGATGGCCAGGGTGGTAAAGCCCACAATGGCGTTCATCGGCGTACGAATGTCGTGGGACATATTGGATAGGAAGGTACTTTTGGCCTTATTGGCGCGGTTGGCCTGGAAGAGGGCATCCTCCAGCAGGGTTTTCTTCTCCAGCTCCTTTCGGGTGTCTTCGTCCACATTCCGGAAGCCCAGTACGATGGTGCGGCTGTCCTCCCAGTCTCCGGCGCGCACCGCTTTCATCTGGAAATACCGGATCTCATTTTGGCAAAGGGTGCGGTAATTGACATAATACAGTCCGCTCTTCTCCAGCCCCTCCTTGAGGCTCTTCCAGGTACACGCCTGCCGCATCATCTCCTGGTCTTCGGCATAGACGCAGGTCTCAATATACCGGCCCAGGCAGTCCTCCAGCTCCAGCTCTCCGGTAAAAATAGACTCCAGCACACCGACAGGGCAGTCGCTGATTCTGAGTGTATTCCCAGCCCTGGTACTCAGGTCAAATACACACACCAAGCTGTAGTCGATGCTCAGCGCCTGAACCAGCTCTATCTGGCGGCGCTCCTCCCGCATACGCTCCTCCTGCTCCCGCAGCTTCTGCGCAGTGAAATCCAGCAGGAACCGCTGGTAAAACAGCTCTCCGTTCTCCTGTACCAGCTTGATATTGCCCATGACATAGAGGATCTCTCCATCCTTGTGGCGCACCCGGTACTCGATGCTGACATTGTCTTCCACATTCTTCAAGGTCTGAATACATTCCTCCAGCCGCGCCCTGTCCTCATCCAGAACAGAGGGAGCAACCGTATCAAAGCCGGCCGCAATCAGCTCCTCCTCAGACTCATAGCCCAAAATTTTAAGGGCCGCCCGGTTGATACTCAGAATATGGGACCCGTCCAAAGAATGGTACATCACACCGCAGTCCATGGTGGTAAATATGGTCTCCAGGGTGCGGTTTTTATTGATGATCTCTTGTTCGTAGGCCCGCTCCTGGGTCACGTCGATGGCCACCCCCACAGTACCCATCACGCTGCCGTCCAGGTCGTACAGAGGGGACTTGTAGGTGGTCAGCAGCCGGGTTCCCTCCCCAGTCTGCACCACCTCCTCAGACACGCAGGTCTGTCTCGTCTCCATTACAATCCGTTCAGACTCGATACAGGCCGGGTCATCAAACTCCACATCCCAGATATAGGCGTGCCTCTGGCCCTGTACCTGTTCCTTGGTCTTATTGACCGTCTTGCAGAAGCTGTCGTTCACCTTCTCGTGGACGCCGTCCTTCGTCTTATACCAAACCAGGTTGGGCACACTGTTGATGGTGGCTTCCAGATAATGGCTGGCCTGCCAGTAGTCCTTGCTGACCTTACAGCTCTGTTGCCACCTCAGAAAGTGAAACTGGAGCTCCTTCTCCGACATGGGCACCGTCCAGATATCTTTGATCTGGGGGAGATAGTCTGTCAACACAGCCGCCCGCTCCACGTCCGCCAGAAGAATGAGCTCGGTCTCCTCCCGCTTGCCTGACAGCAATGTCTTTACAGTCTCCTCCGCATCCAGCTCCCGCAGGTCGGCCAAGATCACATCCGCTTTCGCGGCCAATGTGCTGTCAGCGCCGCCACTGTCTGTAAAAATGTGGAAAAATTGCTCGAGTGGGGGCATCGCGCTGATGGTCTCAAGCACTTCTCGCCGGCGTCCGACCACATAGAACTGGATTCGACAGTGATACATAACGGTTTCCTCCCTGCGGACAGCATCATTCTGAATCTCAACCGCGGCAGAACAGGCCACTTGCAGCTGACTGTTCCCCCACCCATTCAGCGATCTTCTAAGTACTGTCATTCTACCAAATGACAAGGGGCGCTGTCAATATTGCCAGCGTTTTTCTTGTGCTGCAATCTCCCGCCCTGGGATGCCTCTCGAGTCAAAACCTCCGGCTGAGCCAGAGACTTAAGCAAGCCCCAGAAGGGCATGATAGGCACAAAGCCCCTTAAGGGGCTTTGTGCCCGCAGCCTGCAAACGGGTCCACAAACTTCTTCAGCCCCAGCTGATCCCACTCAAGTTGATTTTGGATATATTCCGCTATCTGCTTTTTATTTCTCCCCACCATATCCTACATACTACCCTCTCGTCCAGAAATGGTGTTTTCCGTATTTGTCTACTTTAACTCCTCGCGATAAGCGATTCCCCCCGCATAGCTGGGGGCCTTCGGTATTACCAGCCGCACCATGCAGAACAAGGACCGAGTCCTTGCTCTGCGTGACATCCCCTGCCGCAATCCTCACCGGTAAAAATACCGCCAGCCGTCCTCCGTCTCCACCCGTCCCAGGCAAACACCCATCACTTCTTGCAGCGCATGGCCCTCATAGAGCTCCTGCGGCGTGCCAGTCTGACGGATCCGCCCCCCGCTGAGCAGGGCGGCCCGATGGGCCCAACGCAGGGCCAGGGGCAGGTCATGGAGGACCATCACCACCGCTCGCCCCTCCTCCGCCAGGCGGCGAGCCAGGGCCATGACCTCCAACTGACAGCCCACATCCAGATAAGTGGTGGGCTCATCCATCAGGATAGTGCCCGCGTCCTGGGCCAGGGCCATGGCCAGGTAGACCTTCTGCCGCTGACCACCGGACAGCTCATGCAGGGGCCGAAGGGCCAGTTCTGATGCCCCCACCCACGTCAGGGCCTTCTGTACCATCTCGCGGTCCTCCTGACCATAGCGCCGGGGGTAGGACAGGTAGGGAAACCGACCGTGGAGGACCATCCGACTGGCAGTGATGTTGGGGACAGAGCGAGACTGGGGCAGATAAGCAATCTTTTGGGCGGTCTCCCGGGGTGAGAGTCGCTCCAGGGGGATGCCGTCCACCAGCACCGCCCCTCCCAACCTGGGCAGCAGGCCGTTAGCCGTCCGCAGGAGGGTACTTTTGCCGCAGCCGTTGGGCCCCAGAATGGCCAGCACCTGGCCGGGTCGGAAGTCCAGATGAATGTCCTCCAGCACTGGGCGGCTGAGGTAGCCCGCCCGAAGATGTTTCAACTCAATCAAAAGCCGCCTCCCCCTCTCCGCTGCTTCAACAATAGCCAAATGAAGAAGGGCCCCCCCGCCAGGGACAACACCACCCCCAAAGGGAGCTCAAAGGGGGCGAAGATGAGCCGGGAGACCAAGTCGCACACCGTCAGCAGCAGCCCACCTCCCAGGGCGGAGGAGAGCAGCAGGGGGAAGCTGTCCTCCCCGATGAGGCGGCGCATGATATGAGGGGTAAGCAGTCCCACAAAGCCCAGCAGGCCTGCAAAGCTCACCGCCGCCCCCGCCAGCGCCGCTGCCAGCATCAGCAGCACCAGCCGCAGACGCTTGGCAGGCAGTCCCAGACTCTGTGCCGTCTCCCGGCCCAGGAGGAGCAGATCCAGTTCGTTGGACAGACTCAAAGCAATCACCAGGACAACCACGATAATCCAGAACGCCGGAGCCAGCCGGGACATGGACAGGTTTTTCACCCCTCCAATGCGAAAGTCGGTGTACCCGCTGAGGGCGTCGGGGCAAAACGTCACCACTGCGTCAATCCCCGCACTGAACATGCTGGACATGGCCACCCCGGCCAGAACCAGGGTAATTCGGGCGGCCCCCGCCCGCTCTGAGATGAACAGCACCAGCAGCACCCCCACCAGCGCCCCCAGAAAGGCGGCAATCGGGGTGAGCCGGACGGCCCCGGGGGCCAGAGCGCAACAGATGGCGGTGGCCAGCCCCGCTCCGGAGTTGACCCCGATCACATTGGGGGCGGCCAGGGGGTTGCTCAGCACCCCCTGGATGATAACGCCCGCACAGGCCAGGGCCGCCCCCGCCAGCAGACAGCCGCACAGCCGGGGCAGACGGGCGTAGAGGACAATAGCGGTCTGGGTAGCGCCCCCCCGGCCCATAAGAGCGGCCACCACCTCTCCTGGCGGGATGGGAACGGCCCCGAAAGCCAGGCTGGCTACCGAGGCCGCCAGTACCAGCACAGCCAGCAGGGCGATCAGCCCGGCCCGCCCCTTATTCCCCACAGAGGATGTCCGCCAGCTGTTCATAGGCGTCCCCCCACAGGGCATTGGGTTTTAAACTGAACATCCGCCGCTCCAGAATTTGGAACCGGCCCCCCTGCACCGCGCTGAGGGAGGCCCAGGCGGGGTTGGACAGCAGACTTTCCTCCAGATTGGCCTGGGCCGCCGCCTCGTCGGTGCCGTGGTAGACGGCAAAGATAAAATCCGGGTCGGCCTGAAGGATGGCCTCCAAACTCAGGTCCTCCAACAGCAAGCCGTCCTGGTCGGCGATATTGACGCACCCCAGCTCCTTGAGCATGGGACCCAGCACGTTGTCCTCGCTGTTCTTTACCTTCACGCTGCTGCCCGACACCTGGAGGGTGAGCACCGTGGGAGCAAAGCTGTACACCGCCCTGCGGCCCACGGCCTTGTCCACCTGCTCCTTCACCCGGGTCCCGTACTTCTCAAAATTTTCTGGGCAGCCGGTGAGCTGGGTGAACAGCTCCAGCAGGTCCAGGTAGTCCTGGAAGGAGGAGACTTCGAAGTAGGCGGCGGGAATGCCCGCCCGCTGAAAGGTCTCCCTCAGCTCCAGGTTGGAGGGGGACAGACTGCTGGCGACAATCAGGTCGGGCTCAGCGGCCAACACCAGCTCCACATTCGGCTTCATCGGGGAGCCGATATTAGACGTCCTCTCCCCCAGATCCAGCCCGTAGGACTCCCATGCGTCGTTGGCGGTGGCGGCTAAGACATCCTCTCCCCCAGCCAGTACCCACACGTCGGCAAAGCTGCCGATCATCACCACCGCCTGTTGGGGTGGGTCGATGGAAAAGTCCTGGCCCAGGGCGTCGGTGAAGACAATCTTGCCCGCCTGAGAGGAGACATCCTTAGCCGAAGACTGGTCCGCAGGCTCAGATTGTACGGAAGGCTCCACCCGCTCGCCACAGGCGGAGGTTATAAGGAGTGCGGCTAGTAAAATTGTGCTGAAAATGCGTCGTTTCATTGGTGTAACATCCTTTTTTGAATTGCGCGGGGACAACCGCTGTCAGCAGCAGTCCCAGTTGTAGAGCACCCGGCTGAAATCTAATTTTTCCAGGTCCGCCCGGGAGATAAAGAAATTTCCAACGCCGCAGTCCCCCCAGAGGATGGGGTTACCGCCGTCCTCGTCCCGCATGGAGTCGATCTGGAGCAGGAGGGTGTCAAAGGGGCTGTCCTCGGGCCGGGGGTCCTCCTGGGTAAAGCTGGGCCAGCCCAGCATCCAGTGACCGCCGTTCATGCAGCCGTCGTCAGTCTCCTGGAAGAACTCGAACAGCTCGTCATAGGCGTCCTCGTCCAGAAACTCGTAGGATTCCTTCTCCCCCATGTCCACCCCCATCACCGCCTGGACCGCCGCCCGGAAGGCCTCCTCAAAGACAAAGGAGCGGTCGTTGGCAAAGCTGTACGCCCGCTGGGCACGGATGGCCAGCTCTTCCTCCAGGGGGCTGACCCTGTAGTCGTCCACCAGGCCGGGGGCCTCCAGGGCGGACACCCGGTCCGGGGTGACGCTCCCGTCAATTTCCGGGTGGTACACCACCCGGTAGTTCTTCTGGTCCGGGGCGTCGGCAAAGTTGCAGCCGAACACCTCGTCCTGCCCGATGAAAAATTGGAGCAGGCCGGTCTTGGGGAAGGGAGGGTCCATGTCCTCCGCCCCGAAGTTAATTTGAGCCAGCAGCTGCATAGGCTGGCCCTTCTCGTCTGCCGGGTAGGGCTGGCTCAGGTCCCAGTAGGGCAGGCCGCCAATTTTGCTGTCCGTCAGTCCGGGGCTCTTCCCCCGCTGGACCCGCAGCCGGTAGGCGGGGACTTTGGTGCGGGCCTGGATGTCCTCCAGCAGGGCCTCCAGAGGGATGTCCCCCTGGTAGGCTTCAGACCGGGATACCGGGGCAGACTGGACGGGCAGGAGCTCTTCGGCGATGTAGCTGCTGCACTCAACAAATTCAATGCTCAGTGTATCCAGCACATCCGCGTTAAGCAGCTGCTTCCGGTGCGGCAAACGCAGATACCGCAGGGGAGGCAGCTGGGCAAGCAGCGCGCAGTCCCTAAAGTCCGTCCAGCCCACATCCAGCGCCCTCAGTTTTTTACAGCCGGCCAGAAAGGCGTAGTCCTTGTGCCGAAAGCCCTGCGGAAACTGAAGGGTGTGCAGCTTGGGCAGCTCTCCCAGCAGGTCGAAATTGCCAGTCTCAATCTCCAGCCAGTCCCCGACCTGGTTGCCGTCCCGCCAGAGGCCGATGTCAGGCCATTTCTTGATGGCCTTCACCTTTGTCAGGTCGTAGGGCTTGTTGGGAAAGCCCGCCGCCGCCTCCATGGCCTTCAACAGCCTTGGCTCGATCTTTTTGATGTCCATCAGAGCGCCTCCTTAAAAGCAGAGGCGGCCCGGCCGGGCCGCCCCGCAGTTTTGTGGTCACAGGTACTTGGCGATGATGGCGTCCCGCTCAGAGGTGTGGTCCGCCGACCACTGCTCCCAGCTCTGTCCGGCCTCCGCCGCGGCCTTGCCCAGCTCCACCAGCAGGGCGGGCAGATCGGCCTCCAGAACGGTGCCCACCTCCTGACCGAAGCGGGCCTGACCCAGCTTGTCTGTGCCGTTGAGGAACATCTTGAAGGCGGGCTGAGGCTTCTTGTCCACCAGCTTCACGCCCCCCTGGAAGCCCATGGCCCCCGCCTGGTGGGCGGCGCAGCTGGAGGGACAGCCGGAGATGCAGATTTTGGGCAGGGCCCCGTCGGGGATACCGGCCTCCCGGACGGCCTTCACCACCGTCTGGAGGACGCTCTGGCTGTCCCGGACCCCCTGCTGGCAGGTGGCTGCCCCGACGCAGGCCACGCTGTGTTCAAACTCAGTGGCGGCGCTGTCGCTGGTAGCGGCAATTACCTTCTCCGCCTCCGCGGCGGTGAGATTGATAATATACAGGGTCTCATTAGGGGCGATGCGAATCTCGGCCCCGGGGATATTTTTCAGCAGCTCATAGAGCTGGCGGGGCTTCTCCACCGGCAGCAGTCCCCCGACGGGGTGATACTTCACGGCGTACATGCCAACCTGCTTCTGGGGGATGGCCCGGGGGTGGTCCACCGTGCCGCTGTTGTCCCGGGCAATGCTGGCGGGGGCCTCCAGGTCTTTCAGCTCCAGGCCGCCCTCCGCCTTCCGGGCGGCCACGTTTTTCAGGAAGGCCTCCTTCAGGCCGTCAGGGCCCAGGGTGTCCTGCATATAGCGGGTGCGGGCCTTGGCCCGGTTCTCATAGTTGCCGTGGGCACAGAAGGTGTCCACCATGGCCCGGACGTAGTAGAGAACCTCCTTGGGGTCCACCGCCTCGTCCACCAGCACGCCCATCAAGGGACTGGCCGCCCCCAGGCCGCCGGCGATGCGCAGGGCGAAGGTGCCGTCGGGCTGGGCCAGGAAGCCCATGTCTCGGAAGGCGCTGTGGACACTGTCGTCCACCCCGTTGCAAAAGGCGATTTTCAGTTTGCGGGGCATCTTGATGTCCCGGCAGATGGACAGCAGGTACTTGGTCACCGCCTCGGCGTAGGGGATCACGTCGAAGGCCTCGCCGGGCTGAACGCCGCTGAGTGGGCTGGCCATTACGTTCCGGGGGTTGTCGCCGCCGCCCCCCTTGGTATAGATCTCGTAGCCTACAGCCTCCTCCATGAGAATGGGCACCTGGCTGGCAGCCAGGTCGTGAAGCTGGATGGTCCCACAGGTGGTCAGCTTCATCCGGCCCACCTGCTCCCGCTCCACCACCTCGGCCAGGAATTTCAGCCGCTCCAGGGTCAGCCGCCCGCCAGGCAGGCGCAACCGAAGCATGTGCTTGGCGGGGTCCCGCTGGGCGTAGGAGCCCAGGCCGCCGGACACGCCTTTGTAGGCCTTCCGGTCGATCTCTCCTCTGTCGAAAGCACCAATTGTCTCTTTAAAATGTTCAATTTCTGTACGAAAGATGTCAGTCCACTGCTTGTTCATGTGCTTTTCCAGCCTTTCCCTAGTTGTAATCTGTCATTCACTGGGGAGCATTCCCAGCAGATTGATACATTAGTTTTCCTCATTATACCAAAAGCAAAACCGGGATACAATCCCTGAGAGGTATTTTTGTCGGCCGTTTTTCTCACAAAAACGCCTGTCCTAGCATAGGCTGAGGCGTAAAAATGTTAATACGGAGGGTCGCTTATGACTACTTTGCCACATATTCAATATTTTTTAGGGGCCAACACTCCTACTGGCTTTTACTCCCTGTATGACCACCTGCTTCCCCCCGAACAGGCCCGGGCTATTTATATTTTAAAGGGCGGACCTGGCTGCGGCAAGTCCACCCTGATGCATAAGATTGGCGCCTGGGCCCAGGAATCTGGGTTTGAAACTGAGTACATCCTTTGTTCCGGTGACCCAGACTCTCTGGACGCTGTCATCCTCCCCAGCAAAGGTGTAGCCATCGTGGACGGTACAGCGCCCCATGTGGTGGTTCCGTAAGTACATTGCGGGGGTTTTGTTCCTTTTCTTGAAAGACTGTAACGACACTTGCTTTTGCACGGCAAAAGCCTAGTGGAGTACGTCCTCGAAGGGGGAAAAGGAACCGAAAAGAACTTTGGCGAAAAACTTCGTTTTTCTTCCAATTTTATCTTAGAATTTCCAGAAAACTTTGACCTCTTGCCGGCCTGTAGTTGGGTCTTTTTCTCCGATCTCGATTCGGTCAACCAATCCAACGACCAACTCCCGGGGGACCGTTTCCAGCTTTAAGAGCTCCTGGGCCCGCTCCATCAGGTCGGCCTGTTTCTCTGAATGTTCCCTTTCCGCCAACTCCTCCTGGATAGAAGTAAGCCGCCGCTCCAGGCGGCTTTTTTCCTCCAAGAAGGACTGGTTCAGCTCCACAAATTGGCCCTCGCTGAGAATTCCGGCCACCCTGTCCAGGTACAGCGTTTTCAGCGCCTGGCTGCGCTTTTCCAGTTGGGCGGTCAGGGTTTTCTGCTCCTGTTCCAGCGCCTCCTGGCGGGTGTCCCGCCGGGGCTGGAGGTCTGTGGGGTCCAGCTGGTAGTAGGTCTGGACATAGTAGCGGATGCGATCGGAAATCAGGTCGATGAGCTGGTCCAGCCGCACCGAGTGCCGGGTACACAACCGCTTGCTGCCGCTGTCGACGTACAGCTTGCACCGCAGATAGGCCCGCCTGCCGTTGGAGCACTTGCTCATGGTGGAGCCGCAGTCGGCGCACTTCACCAGCCCGGACAGCAGATGGGCATCCCCGGAACCGTCCGTTCTGGACCGTAGCTTTAGGCCCCGCTGGACCGCTTCAAAGGTTGCCCGGTCGATGATAGCCTCGTGGGTGCCCTCCACCCGATACCACTGGTCCTTCGGCGTGTCGATGACCACCTTGGACTTGTAGCTGACCTTCCGCCGCCGCCCCTGGATCATCACACCGGTGTACATCTCATTTGTCAGAATTCGACCCACGGTCACCTTGTTCCACAGACCGAAGTCGTTCTTAATGGGATGGTTGCAGGTCCAGCCCCGCTCCGCCTTGTAGCGGGTGGGGTTTGGGATACCCCGCTGGTTCAGCAGATAGGCAATATTCTGGCGGCCGTGGCCTTCCAAGGACCACTGGTAGATTTTCCGTACCACCTCCGCCGCCTCGGGATCAGGGATAATGTGGTTTTTGTCTGCCGGGTCCTTTCGGTAGCCGTAGATGGGGAATCCACCGATGTATTTGCCCTCCCGCCTCTTCAAATCGAAGACCATGCGGACATTTTCCGACAAGTCCTCCAGATACCACTCGTTTACCAGGCCATTGATCTGCCGGGCCTTCTTGTTGCCCTTGACCTCGGTGTCGGCATTGTCCGCCACCGCAATGAAGCGGATACCCCAGATGGGAAACAGACCGTGGATGTACTTCTCAACCAGTTCCATGTCCCGGGTGAAGCGGGATTGGCTCTTGCACAGGACGATCTGGAATTTTTTCTGCTTTGCTGCCTCGATCATCCGGTTGAAGTCGGGGCGGTCGCTGTCCACACCGGAGAAGTCTTCATCGCAAAAAATCGAGTAGATATCCCACCCGTGGTCAACGGCATAGCGGGTCAACAGGGATTTCTGGTTCTGGATGCTCTCCGACTCGGGCTGCTGTTTGTCCTCGTCCTCTTTGCTCAGTCGTGTATAGATCGCGCAAAGGATTTGTTACACCTCCTTCAAGGCGTAACTGCTCGGTATCATCACACCCCATGAGCAGCCGCGTGGCAAGAAATTATTTTAAATGCCTTTGCCGTTATTTTTGAAAGTGCTTCAAAACGACAGGCGTTTTGAAGCGTTGAGCAAAGGCATTTTAATCATATGAAGCATGAATAGAACAATATGAAGCAGCAAATAAATCAGTAAATTTATTGGTACATTTGCTGATTACACGTACAATAATACTACAACAGGACCTCTCATTAAAATCGCTTCCGGTAAATTGTATGAGACAGGCTCTGAGACGGTTTCCAGCTTGAATAAAAGGTGATATCTGCCTGTCCACCGCAATGTGAAAACACTTCTATGCATAAAAGGATCATCCAAATATCCTTACCAATTTTTCAAAGGTCAACTGAATGATGCTGCCGTTTATGAACGGACTGTATGATGTCAATTAAGTCTTTTTTCTCGTTGCTCAGGTTATTTGAAACTTTATACGCCAGCACATAGTCACGAATCATATTATTGTTTTCTATGAAATAATACTGGAGCAAATCATTTTTTCGGCCAGATATCTGGGTGAGGCTGGCAAGGAAACCCACACCCATGTTACAAGAGATCATCTCGGAAATCAACTCCGGGTCACCTGACTCATAAATGATATTTGGAATAAAGCCTGCATCACGACATATTTCGTTTGTCGCTGTTCTCATAGTGCTGTTCTTGGAATAGCTCAAGAAGGGGACATTTTCAAATCCTCTTAGATCGATATATTTTTTTCCTTTTCTTTCGTAGACATAGTTTTCTTTCTTTTTCATGATCTCCTTGGACGCAGCAAATATTACCTGTTCTTGGAATAAAAATATCTGCTTCAAACATTTATCCTTATTTCGTTTAATGACGGCAAAGTCTACATCAGAATCACTGGACAGTAGCAGTTCTTCCCGATTTTGAAGTTCCAGCATTTGAAGATTTACACGCTCATGCCTTTCCTTAAAGCACCGGAAAATTTCTGGAAAGTAATACCGTGCATAAATAGATGATGCGGCAATTGTAATTGTTTTGGTGGGCGAGTTTGCTTTACTAATATTTAAAATCATTTTTTCGTAAATATTTAGCATTGCACTCCCTTCTTTTACAAATATCTCACCCTCAGCAGTTAAACTTACATGTTTTCCGCCTCTAATAAACAGCTTGCAGCCGAGCGCAGATTCCAATCTTTGTACCGATTGGCTCAGAGCAGGCTGACTGATATGCAGATAGGCCGAAGCTTTACTAAAATTTTCAAATTCCGAAATAACAATGATGTTTTTTATATCGGTCATCCTCATATAATTCAACTCCGCATTATGATATAAATATTATATCATAATATACATGTAAATAGTAAGATAAAGTGTACCAAAATCCGCTACTGAAAGGATACCAAACCTCGCCACAAAAGGGGCCAAACCTCGTCACGAAGTATACCACGCAAGCCGCAGGTCGCCATCTGTTAAGATGAGAGGACACTCACCAGATGGAGGCCAGAAAGGAATGAAGGGGGCTCACATGTACAGCAAACTACTTTTCCGCTGGTATACTTTGTGGCGAAATTTGGCCCGTTTTACTTGACCGCTTACAATGCGATGATTACAACGCAAGCCACCTAGTATTTCAGGGCAATATATGCAAACAGGGATGAGTATACCTTGCTCATCCCTGTTTGTTCGGTTCAGCCATTTATATCCAAAACAATTTGAATATACGATGCGATTGCATAAGGCATTGCATCGTCATTAAAATCGAAGCGGGAATTATGAAGCTGTGGTTCATCCTCAATGCTGTCGCGTGCAACCCCGAGACGGTATAGACAAGTTTTTGGATTCACGCTTGTATATACCGAAAAATCTTCTCCCCCAAGCAAAGGAGCTAACTCAATACACGCTCCATCATCCACTACCTTTTCTGCCGCCTTACGGACGAGTTCTGTCACTTCAGGGTCATTGCACACAGGAGGACAACCACGGCGATACGTTATTTCTGCTGTACATCCGCACAGGGCCGCAGCGTGCTCTGTCACCCGATGGAGAGAGCTCTCTACCGTATTCCTTACATCCGAATCCAGTGTTCTGACAGTTCCTTGAAGAATTGCCGTATCAGGAATAATATTTGAAACAGTTCCTCCATTTGCAACGCAGGTATTGACTACCGCCTGATCTTTACTTTTGACCTCGTTGGATACAATTTCATGCAGGCCCAGTACCGTATGAGACAGTGCCAGAAGTGTATTTTTACCTTCTACTGGTCTGCTTCCATGGGCGCTTTTTCCTGTAAATTTAATAGAAAATCTGTCAGAAGCCGCCATAATTTGTCCGGAAGCTACAGCAATCTGACCAAGCTTATACATAGGAGTGTTATGCATACACACCATTAAATCCACATGGGGATTTTCCATACCGCCTTTCTGTACCACAACGGCAGCTCCGCGCATACCTTCTTCCGCAGGTTGGAATATTAATTTTACAGCTCCAGAAAATTGATCTCTAAGCTGCATTAAGGCCTTTGCTGCCCCCAGCAAAGCAGCAGTATGGGCATCATGTCCACAAGTATGGGCAACGCCATCATTCTGTGAGGACCAAGTTTTTCCGCATAAATCCTGCATAGGCAAGGCATCCATGTCGCATCGAATCCCTATTACCTTACCTTTACCGGGCTTTTTTCCGCAAATAATCCCAATACAACCTGTTTCAAGTCCAATTTCCTGAATTCCTGCCCCCAAACTTAATAATTCCTTTTTTACCAGTTGGGTTGTGCGTACCTCTTGGAATGCTATCTCAGGGTTCATATGGATATCGCGGCGTATCTCTATAGCATACGGAGCAATCATTCTGGCAAGCTCTGTTACAAAACTTCTTTTCATATTTTATCACACACCGTTATCCAACACAAACTGAATATGGGCCGCTATACAATAAGGGATCATTTCATCGTCGGTATCATAGTGGGCATTATGCAACTGATAAACCGGCCCCTTCTCCGACGTTCCAGTTCCAACACGATAGAAGGCAATTTCGGAAACATATTGGCGGTAGAAAGAGAAATCCTCTCCACCCAGCAGAGAATTGAGATGAACAACATTCTCTTCACCAACGATTTTTACCGCAGCTCTTTTAATTGCCTCTACGGTCTCTTCATCATTGATAACTGCGTCTGTTCCACGCACATAGTTCACGTCGGCCTCACAGCCACACAAAGCTGCAGCGGCATGGACAACCCGGCTAATCGCAGCCTCCAGTACATCCCTTATCTCCGGGTCTAAGCATCGGACAGTTCCTTTGATAACCGCAGTATCTGGAACAATATTGGCAGCTGTGCCGCAATTTAAAACACAGGTGTTTATAACCGCCTCTTCTTTACTAGGCACCTCATTCGGAACAATTTCTTGCAATGCAATAATTGCATGGGAGGCAGCAAGAAGAGCATTTTTCCCTTCTACAGGGCGGCTGGCATGTGCGCTTTTACCTTTGAAGGTTATGTAGTACTCATCTGCCGAGGCCATAATCTTACCGGAAGCAACTGCATATGTTCCCATATGATAGGCAGGAGTGCCATGCAGAGATGTAAGAATATCTATTGCAGGATTCTCCATGGCGCCATGGGCAATCATATAGCGCGCGCCTGATAGAGTTTCCTCTGCAGGCTGGAAGATCAATTTAACCGTTCCACTGAACTGATCCTTCAGTTCAGTTAACGCTTTGGCAGCCGCAAGGAGTGCCGCAGTGTGGGCATCATGGCCGCAGGTGTGAGCAACACCTTCAACTTTGGAAGCCCACTCTTTTCCGCACAGGTCGGTCATAGGCAACGCATCCATATCTGCACGCAGACCAAGAACCTTTCCGCCCCCTTCTTTTGTACCACGAATTAGTGCAACGCAGCCGACTTCTGTTCTAAGATCGAGAATTTCAGCTCCCATATTTTGGAGTTCCCGCCGAACAATGGCCGTCGTATTGAACTCCTTCATCCCAAGTTCTGGATTCTCATGGATTTTGTGGCGGATTGCAACTGCATATGGTGTCAGTTCCACCGCTTTTCTGGTCACTTCAGTATCCTTTAATGTACACATTTTTAACCCTCACTTAACAGCATGCATATCGGAAAGCTTCATCTTTTCAACAAAATTGCAGCAGCATTCTACCATGCGTTCGAAAAGGATGCGACCTGTTTCACTCGTGCTTACATAAGGATCTCCCAAGCAGCCCTGAACACTCAGATCCTCAAAATTAGTATAGACATACCCCTCAATCCCACAGATATTAACTTTGCCGATACCGGTTGCCTCGAAGTTCTCCCATTTTTTCACGATATCAGAGGGACCCACAAGTTCCTCCTTGACATCATGGGGGAACAGATAGCGGTCAACTGCATCCACAATTCCGCCACCATGGCCAATGCTGCCAGCTTTATCACCATACAGCTCCTTTTTGAGCTGAGGTGTTGCAGTCCTCCAGATATTGAGCCGGCAAAGTACAAGGTTTTTTTCTCTGCGAATATCTCTTGCAACATTTTCAAGAATGCTGTCGTTTCCAGCATGGCCGTTTAGAAACAAAATTTTGGTGATGCCATGTTCGATCAGACTTGTACACATATCCATCACCCAGTTATATAGTGTGTCAGGACGTACGGAAACAGTGCCCGAAAAGCTTCTGAAATATTCAGAATTTCCAAATGGTACTACTGGCAGACAGTAAGCTCCTGAACGCTTGCAGGCTTCTGCGGCAGCTTCTTCAGCAACAAGATAGTCACCAGTTGGGGCATGTGGCCCCTGAACCTCCATAGAACCAAGGGGGATGATAATAACCGGGTCGTTTTGAAATACCTGGTCAATTTCTTTCCATGTCATGTGTTGCAGTTCATTTCTCTCATTAGCCATATTTTTATACTCCTATTATAGATATTTTGTACATGCTACTTCATGTCTAGGTTCAACTAATATGGATGGGATATTGCTTTCAGTACATGCTGTTGTTACATAAGGACATCTGGCTGCAAAGCGACATCCCGGCTTGGGATCAATGGGATTGGAAAGCTCCCCGCGGATAACATTTTTCATTTTGTCTTCGGGACGAACGCTGGGAACAGGAATTGCGCTGAGCAGAGCTTGTGTATATGGGTGCATAGGGTTTTCAAACAATTTCTTAGCTGGCGCTTTCTCTACACATTGCCCCAAATACATGACCATAATTTCATCGCTAATATGCTTTACAACACTGAGATCATGGGTAATAAACATATAGGCAATCCCTCGGCTTTTTTGCAGATCCATCAAGAGGTTTAGTATCTGCGCTTGAATTGAAACATCCAGGGCAGAGACGGGCTCGTCACAGACGATAAACTGAGGTGAAACTGCAAGCGCCCTTGCAATGCCGATTCGCTGGCGCCTGCCCCCATCCAACTCATGTGGATAAATATTATAAAATCGTCTCGCAAGACCTACCGTATCCATTAGCTCATAAACTTTTTCATTTATAGATTCTTTGTTATGGCATATATGACATACTTTTAGAGGTTCTGCTATGATCTCGCTAATCATCATACGGGGATTTAAAGAAGCATATGGGTCCTGAAAAATAATTTGAACCGCCTTTCTTATTTCCTTCATTTGGCGAGTATTATACGTCAGGATATTCTTTCCCTTGTAAAAAACTTCTCCGCTTGTAGCAGGAAGCAAGCGAATCATAGTTCTGCCCAATGTAGATTTTCCACAGCCAGATTCACCAACCACACCGAGTGTTGTTCCCGCATCAATTCTTAAAGAAATGTCATCTACAGCGTGCAGCATTCCTTTCGCTGTTGAAAAATACTTCTTCAAATTCTTTGTCTCAATCAAAGGAGTATCACTCACCTGATGCAGCCTCCTTTCTACCTTTGGGATAAGTGCAAAGATGGCAATATATTTTGTGGCCGGTTTTTTCTTTGCACTCAGGCTTGACTGTATGGCAAATCTCAGTTGCATGGAGACAGCGGTCTGAAAAGCTGCAGCCCTTTGATGGCTTTGTTGGATCAGGCATGAGGCCTTCAATGGGATGAAGCTTATCCGCATCATCGTTCATATGAGGAATGGCACCAAACAGTCCCTCTGTATATGGATGGTGCTGGTCTCCTTCAAAAAGATCAAATACAGTTCCGGCCTCCACAACCTCTCCCGCGTAAATCACAGCGACCTTCTCACAGGTCTGGGCAACAACTCCAAAGTCATGCGTAATCAGCAAAATGGACGTATTCAGCTTTTCCTTGAGCTGATTCATCATCTCAAGCATCTGAGCCTGAATAGTAACATCCAGTGCAGTTGTTGGTTCATCCGCCAATAAAAGCATAGGCTCGCAGGCTAGAGCAATAGCAATGACAATTCTCTGCTTCATGCCACCTGAAAATTGATGGGGATATTCATGCTTTCTTGCAGGCGATATACCGATCATTTCAAGCATTTCGTCTGTGCGCTTTTCTCGTTCCGCTGCAGACATATCTGGCCGGTGTAAAAGAAGAACCTCGTCTATCTGCTTGCCGACCTCTATGACAGGATTAAGGCTAGTCATAGGATCTTGGAAAATCATCGATACTACTTCACCGCGGATATTACACATTTCATTCTCAGATGCTTTTGTAATGTTTGTGCCGTTAAGCGTAATCCTTCCGCTTATAATTTTACCTGTCCTCTCGGGTAAAAGGCGCATTATGCTCAAAGCAATTGAAGTTTTTCCAGCACCAGTTTCCCCAATCAGGCCAAGGGTCTCCCCAGTTTCCAACTCAAGACCAACACCGTTTACTGCATAAACGGTGGATTCATCGGTTTGGTATTCCACTCGTAAATTTTCAATTTTTAGCAACATATCATCCATAGAATACACCCCCACGTCAGTTCTTGAGCTTCGGATCAAGCGCATCACGCAGGCCGTCCCCAATACGGTTGAAGCAGAATACTGTAATCATGATTGCTACGCCTGGCGGGAAAACTAGGAAAGGAAACTTTCTCATATACTCGCGAGCCTCTGAAAGCATGCTGCCCCATTCCGGTGTAGGAGGCTGAATACCGAGGCCAACGAAGCTTAGGCCGGCAATCTGTATGATGCAGTGACCCATCTGTAAAGTTGTCTGAATGATGATCGGGCCAAGTACATTGGGGAGAATATGCCTGAAAATGATACGCCAATGGCTTGTCCCACATGCCGTAGCTGCTTCAACGTATTCCTGATTCCGAATCGGCAGTATGGAAGAGCGTACAACCCGGGCAAACTGCGGAGCACGGGCAACAACAAGGGCAATTACTAAGTTGGTTGTGTTTGGCCCTAGCGCAGCCACCACAGCGATAGCCATAACAAGTGACGGCACCGCAAGAAAAATGTCCATAATCCGCATAATAATATTTTCTATGTGTCCGCCGAAATACGCAGCAATAGCGCCAAGCGTCCCTCCTGCAATTAGTGCGCCGAAAACTGCAGTTACACCAACAAGCAACGATACTCTGGCTCCATAAAGCACTCGTGCCAGCACATCTCGTCCATATAGATCAGTACCAAACCAATGCTGTGTAGTCGGCATCTGCAATCTCTCAGATGATTTAGCTGCTGTAACCAGTCCTTCCTCAATCAGAAAATTGGCAAATATTGCGGCAAAAATAATAACGCCAAGAACAATGAGACTAATCAGTGCCAGGCGATTCTTTTTAAATCGAAACCATATGGCACCTAACTGACTCCTTTCCTTTGTTTCCATTATGCCACTCCCTTCTGATCTGTTTCTCTTACTATTTTAGGACTGACATATCTTGATTTAAGCCTTGGGTCAATATACGTATATAGTATATCAACTAACAGATTGACAAGCCCGCCTACCACAGCAATAAACATGATCGCCGCAGTGACGCACGGTGTATCCTTTAATTTAACCGCATTTACCACATATGTTCCAATACCTGAAATTGAGAAAACGCTCTCAATCACAACAGCGCCACCGAGCAGGATACCAAGCTGCATGCCCGCAACTGTTACAACGGGAAGAAGCGCATTTCGAAGAGAATGATGGATAATTATACGCAACGATTTTGCGCCTTTTGCCTTTGCAGTACGCACATAATCTTGTCTGATTTCTTCCAGCATCGTAGAGCGCGTTGTGCGAATCATAAGGGCAAATGTGTTGCAGGAAAGCGTGATGCAAGGGAGTACATAGTGCGCAAAAGATGCGGACCCCGATGACGGAAACCAGCGGAGCTTAAGCGAGAAAATGATCATCAACATAAGTCCATACCAAAATCCTGGCATAGAGGTCAGTATCATAGACACAACCATGCTGACATTGTCAATCCACGAATACTGCTTGACTGCAGATACAATACCGATTGGAACTCCGAATACAACCGCGATTAGGACTGCGCCACAAGCAAGTTTTAAGGTAGCGGGAAAACGTTCTAAAATTTCTTTGATAACTGGCTGTTTGGTCTGATAGGAAGTACCCAGATCTCCTTTGAATGCATGGATCATATATCTTGTATACTGAACAAAAATGCTGTCGTTCAATCCCATCTCCTCGCGCAATTCATCTACTGCCTCCTGGGTAGCGTACTCACCGAGAATGATTCTAGCCGGATCACCAGGAGAAAGGCTCATTACAAAATAAATAAGAAATGAAATCCCGATTATGATTGGAATGAGCATTAACAATCTTTTGAAGATATATTTTAACATGTCTTTTCTCCAACTCTTAACTCTGATCTTCTGTTGTGTTGTACCAGACTTTTAGTACAATGTTCCAACAAATGAGCTGGAACATTGTATAAAAATTGATTCACCGCTTAAACATGCCAGATTACTTCATCCAGTAGTAGTCATAGATATACATGTGCAGGGTTGCACTGGGGTATACGCCACCAAGTTTTGCATTTGCCGCATTACTGCGCATATTGGTATAGATGGGACAAACTACATAATTGTCACGAATCGCCTCGCAGAATTTCAGATAATTCGCGGTACGTTCTTCACCAAGCGGCAGGAAGCGTCCTTCAAGGATATAGGCGTCAATATCTTCATTGTTGCAATTGGAAAAATTACCCTGTCCATTGCAGTTTTCGCTGTAAAACTTGGAGGCACAGAAATCAGAGTCCAGTGCAGTGATGGGAAGTGCCCAGATTGCAATCTCATAATTTGTATTGTAAATAACGACATCATCCCATGCTGCACGTTCCATAAGTTCAATTTCAATGTTGATGCCGCAAGGTGCCAGTTGTTCCTTCAATAAGGTTGCGGGTTTGGAGTAAGTTCCATTATCGATAGTAGGCATCTTAATGGTAACACCCTTGGGATACCCTGCTTCGGCAACCAACAGTTTGGCACGTTCCACATCCATAGCAGGAACTTCAAAATCTTTGGGACACTCAACAAGAACGGAATCCAGCACTGAGGTCTGAACTTCACCATAGCCATCGGCGGCAACGTCAACGATAGCTTGGCGGTCAATACATAGATAAACTGCCTCTCGCATGCGTGCATCTGCGAAGATTCCAGAAGCGTTATTAAATGTGACAAGAAGCATAGAAGCAGCAGGACCGGTAATAAATGCGAGGTCAGGATTTTCTTCTATCGTGCTGATATCCGCAGTGGAAAGATTGGTCATGATATCAATATCACCAGTTTCAAGTGCTATAGCGGCAGCGGTATTGTCAGAAATGAAAATGATAGAAGCATCTTTCACTGTGGCTTCTCCTCGCCAATACTTTTCATATGCTTTAAAGATGATCTTTTCGCCACTGACCCACTGCTCAAGCTTATAGGGACCAGTGCCAAGAGGATTTCTCGCAAGGTAATCATCGCCGTTTTTCTCAACATATTCTTTGCTAACGATCGCAGTGCTGAGCGTAGACAGGCAAGTTGTGATGGGCGCGTACGCATATTTTAGGTAAATGATAACGGTAGACTCATCAACTTTTTCGACGTGATCAATAGCTCCGACATATGCGCTGTTATATCCAGTTTCAATGGCCCTGTTGATGGAGAACACAACATCGTCTGCGGTCATTGGGCTATTATCGTGGAAGAAAACATTGGTCCGAAGATGGAGCGTGATAGAAGTGCTGTCTTTTGCCAGCTCATAAGACTCAGCCAATGCTGGAACAATAGTTCCGTCTTTTTCTTCTCTGAAAAGAGACTCGTACATTTGATACTGAATTACTTGAGGGTCGCCAGTACCGGAAGTCTTATGGGGGTCCATAGTGTTTGGTTCGGTTTTGAGACGGAACCGGATTTCCGTTTGTTCAGCTGCCGCTTCTCCTTCTGCACCAGTATTAAAATTATTGGGAGTGTTTGTTGTTGTCGAGGTGCTTCCTACTGGGTTCTCAGATGACGGAGTATCGCCACAAGCGCAGAGTGACAAAAGCATTCCAATGGATAAGATTAAAGATAATATTTTTTTCATTCTTTTCTCCTTTCTAATACTTCCCCAGGGTTTCGTTGTCCTGACATGTATAATAATAATATATAATGCCCATTTTTGTAAAATATTATAAATTTAATTGCATGATAACATTTTTGAATAGTCAAAATTACCCAACTGTATATTGGAACATCCTTATATTGTTTTGTTATGTCGGTAATAAAAAAAAGGGATTTTACATGGTCGTATCACTTATGTTATGCTAAAATTATAAATTATTTGGAGGTGGCCCCATGAAGATTTTTGATTGTACCCTGCGTGACGGCGCAAATGTTGTCGGTTGTGGATTTAACGCCAAATTGACAGATCTGATAATTGATAATCTTATTGACTGCGGAATTACAACAATCGAATTTGGAAACGCCTATGGTCTTGGCGCATATGAGGCAAAACCTGCTATTGCCCCACTAAATGATACAGAATATTTAGAGATTGCAAAAAAATATACATCCAGGGCTGAACTTGGTATGTTTATGCTCGCCCAAAATGCAGAACCAGATCGTATTCGCAAAGCCAAAGAGTCGGGAATCAAATTTCTCCGCATTGGAATTGATGCGGGTAATGGTGCCAATGCGGTTTCAGCAATAAAAATGGTCAAGGAATCCGGCTTAAAATGTTTCTTTTCTATGATGAAGTGCTATGTTCTTTCTGTAGATAAACTTGCAGCAGAAGCAGCACTTCTTGAAGAAGCTGGTCTTGATGAGATTACAATTATGGATTCTGCTGGAACAATGCTGCCAAACGAAGTGCATAAATATATTTCTAAAATATGTGGCTTGGTAAACATACCTGCCGGCTTCCATGGCCATAACAACTTGGGGCTTTCCGTTGGCAACGCACTTGCTGCTTTAGATGCAGGAGCAGAATATCTGGATACGGGTCTTATGGGTATGGCTAGATCTGCCGGAAACTGCCCTACTGAACTTCTAGTAGGCGCACTGGAGCATAATAATGTGGCAACTGGTTGTGATTTATATAAGCTCTGCAATTTTATTGATCATAAGTTGGCACCAGCCATGGCTGAATATCACTATAAATCTGTGGTTTGTCCGCAAGACCTCGTACTCGGCTTTGCGGGATGCCACTCTAGTTTTTTGAATACGTTTAACGAAGTTGCCAAAAATGAAAATGTCCCTATCTATAAACTGATTGTGGAAACCTCCAAACTTGAACGCAGGTTACCAGATAAAGAACTCATAACACAGGTTGCAGCGTTGCTGAAAGGCAACACATGAGCGACCTTACCTATTGAAAAGGGCTCCCCGATGTACCCGGCAATGTTCGTAATCGTCAAACGAGGAGCTGAACATAAAAATGCAGGCTCCGGCTGGAACCTGTACAAAAAATATAGATTTAGGGGATGGGCAAAAATCAGAGAAGACATTGGAAAAGAATCCGGAAAACTGCAGTGATGCTCCAGAAGACCAGACCTTTTTGCGGCAACTTGGCCTGGTTAAGCCACCAGTTTATCTTCTGATGGATCAGGCATATGAAGGAGACAATATGCGGGTGCTGGCATCAAAACTTGGTTACACACCCGTAGTCCCTCCAAAAAGCCATCATAAAACCCCTTGAGACTATGATAAACCGTTATACAAACAACGCAATCAATAGGAACTATCAGAGGGATAACGTAAGCGGTGTTATCTCTCTTTTTATTTCGTTATTTCTGGAGCTCCTTTGCAAGCCACGTAGTGACAATCTGGTAAACTATCTTATCGTCAGCCTTGAACAACGGCGTGCGGGATTCGTTTAAAATTAAAACAGGATTTTTCACTAAAATCGCCTCCGGTAGATTATATGAAGCGGAAAATGCAATACATGACTGTAATATGGAAGCGGATATAATACAATCCAGTCGATGGAATGACTTTTATGCTTGAAAGGCAAGCGCATCATGCTACAGGCAGGCTTGTTGGAACGCATTTTCAAAATTAGATACCCCTCGGCGGACAACTGCTTGGTGTGCGCTATTCTCTCAATCACCTCCGCCTATTGCTGCGTCCCTCAAGCCTTTCCCTATCTGGACTGACTTTCGCAATTACCTAAAGTTTATAAAACAACTATGACGAGAGCAGAAAAAACATGCTTTCGTCATAGTTGTTTTAGGCGCTGTTTGAAAAATGGAAATATACACAGTGGCGAGGGATTTTTCTGCTTCTAAACTAAATTTCATAGCTGTAGTATAAAAGCAAATACCTCCCGACTGCATAGAATGGGCAAAGGAGGTATTTGCTTACGGAATACAAAAAATGCATATATAACATAGTCGATTTCAAAACACCGCCATCCTGCTTCCCGCCTCCTACTTCACCAAGGAACTGCGGACCTTTGGCTCCGGAAGCGTCTCAAAGGCGCCCATGCTCCGAGCGGGACAGCCCTGCGAGGTCGCGCCCTACTATGTATCCTGGCCTCTGACGATGCCAGCATACGACCGGGCAGGTATTATACCCCAACAGAGGAACCATCGTCGGTTCGTAGCAGCCGAAGCAGCTCCTCCCGCTCATTGGGGACCTCTCCATTCAGCACCCGTTCCAGAAGCCCATTCAACACCCGCCCCACCTCCGGGCCAGGTCCGACTCCTGCCGCAATCACATCCCGCCCATTGACGGCCAAGTCTTTCAGCGAAAAGCACTGCCCCTGGGCGACAATCTCCTCCGCTTTTGCTTTCATCTTCTCCAGTTCGACAAGCCGGTTCTTTACCAGCTCATAGCTCTGTCCCATACCGTCCGCCCGCTTGACCTCCAGAAGCTGGAAAAAGCTTTCCGGCCCCAGGCGGCCCAGCCACTTGCGGATGGAGCGATCCTTACATGGAATCTGCACGTCGTGGTATTCCACTAGAATCACCACCCGCTCCCGGGTCTTGTTGTCGAATTTCAGCGCCCGAAGCATCTGATCGGCCAGCTTGGTGCTGACAGCTGGGTGTCCATAGAAGTGGTCGATCCCGTTCTCATCGGTGGACTTACATCTCGGCTTGCCGATGTCGTGGAGGAGCATGGTCAGCCGCAGAACCAAATCAGATGGGGCGGCCTCCACCGTGCGGATGGTGTGTTCCCAGCCGCCCCAGCAGTGCCAGGGGTTATTCTGCTCCAGGGTGACCAGCGGCCCCAGCTCCGGCCAAAACTGGCACATCACATCGGGGTACTGCCGTAAAATATCCCCGGCCTTGTCACCCACCAGCAGCTTACACAGCTCCACATTGATCCGCTCTGCCGCCACATGCTGAAGCATGTGGCGATTTTCGTGGATGGCCTGGGTCGTTCTTTCCTCAATTTCATACCCAAACACCGCCCCAAACCGCAGCGCCCGCATGACCCGCAGGCCGTCCTCCTGAAACCGTTGAGCAGGCTCCCCCACACAGCGGATTCGCCCAGCTTTGATATCATCCGCGCCGCCGAAGGGGTCTTGTAAACTGCCATCCAGCCCCAGGGCGATGGCGTTCATGGTAAAATCCCGCCGAGCCAGATCTGCCTCCAGGCTGGAGACAAATTCCACATAATCCGGCCGGCGGCTGTCGGAGTAGGGCCCCTCGGTGCGGTAGGTGGTGATCTCATAGGGTTCTCCGCCCTCCAGAACTGTGACAGTGCCATGTTTGAGACCCGTCTCAATAATTCGACGGCCTGCAAAGCAGGACTCCGTCTCCTCCGGACGGGCGGAGGTGCAGATATCCCAGTCATGGGGTTCAACACCCCTCAACAGATCCCGCACGCAGCCGCCCACTAGGTGGGCCTCATAGCCGGAATCGGTAAGCGCCTGAAGGATGTGCTCCGCACCAGAAGGAATCTTAAATTTCATCCCGCACCACCCTCTCGTTGACCTCCATCTGGAACGCCTTAATCCGGGTCAGGTCGGGCATCTCCGGGAGAGAGGTATGTTCTTTGGCGTAGTCCAGACGCTTCTCCAAACCGTTCAGCAGATCGTAAAAAGCGGAGTTAAAGGTGTGATCCTCCTTCTGGTAGACACCGCTTCGGATGTCCATCAACAGGTCGTGGTCCACCGCCCGGAAGGTGACAATCTCCTCCTTCTCCAGAATGTCCAGACACATGAGATAGAGCCGCACCAGGTGCATGGCATGCTTGTTCAGGTGGGCGTCATCCTTCTTTTTGTTCCGGTGGTGGATTTTGTCGTAGTTTCGGGTGATCTCCACCAGCTCACTGATCATACCGGTGAGGGTACGCAGAGGGACTCGCTCCATGTGGATATCCGCCACCACCTGGGGACTGCCGTCCACATCGGCAACAGACAACTTGATCTGTTCTGGAGTAAAGCTTCGGTATCGCTCCGGGAAGGTGAAAATGGCATGCTCACACGAGCCCACAATGTGCCGCTCCTTGACTTCGGCGGGGTAGGCGTCGTGAGCTAGGGCATTTTCCAGGCGGCGGAGCTGTTGGTTGGCGTAGCCGCCAAACGAGATTGCCGCCCGGCGTGAGAGAAACATCTTCCGTTGATCAATCAGTTGTTTCCCAATGGGGGTCAATACCAGATAGTGCTCCGGCTTGCAGCCCAGCAGCTCGATGACATTGGGGTTGCAGCTAATCAGCAGGGTCAGCAGCTTGTTGAACGCATACACCGTGGTGTCCGTCTCTGTGTCCACCACCTGTTCAAAATCACCCATGCCCAGCAGGTCCGCTTTGCTGTTCAAGGTACAGCCCCGGATGTCAATATCAGAGCCTTCCACGTTGGTGCCGTAGGCATAGCTGCCCCCGTAGGTAAGGAAAATAATATTTCTTCCAAGGTGTGGGTCGGTTCTTAAAAACTGATATTCCGGTCTATCCAGCAGATACAATGTACCCACCTCCAATCTCTCAGACCACTCTAAATACAGCTTATTTCACGCAGGTCGTTAAGTCAAGCTAAATTTTTCTCCCTATTTCATCGCTGTTCAGCTTCGTCTCACACTCCAGATGGACATACAGCTTTGCAATTGTCTCCCAGGTCGGTGACCCAGCCGCTGTCATATAAGTCGCCCTTTTCCAAGCATCTCTACCATAAAAGCAAAAAGACGTATAGTAATATCTACACTTCCCCATAAGTCTTATCGGGCTGAAAATCGTCTGAATCTCATATCGGCAGCAGTTACGCCACATTTAAGCAGCTTGTCCAGTGTCCTTGTGGAACAACGCCCCACGTAGTTGAACCCAAATACCCTGGCGTGGTGGAGCGATATGTCAACATGGGAAACTGCTATGAAAAAGAAGCGCTCTGGACACTGCGGCAAGAGATTATGGCCTGTATGGCGGGATATAAAGGCTGCTACCAGAGGGCCTACCGCTGTCTTGACGCGGCCGCAGAGATTATGGAGGATCAGCGGGCCACCCTGCTGACCGACGCGCTATCACAAAAGCTCGCCAAACGAGCCCATGGAATCTTAGCCCGAGAAATCCCTCGAAGAAAAAATATGGAACCGGGACGAGTCCAGCAACGTTTTTTGGGGGCCATTACCCACAAGGGGCCCATATGTCTGTTCGATACAGTCCTGGCCCAGTGCGGCCGGATCTATGACCTGTCGGACAGCTGCGGACTGGCTCACGAGATGCTGCTCCATCTGCTGGCCGGGGCCGTGTCCAGCGGCTACGACGTGGTGGCCTGCCTCGACCCTATGGCCCCTGACCGCTTGGCACATCTGCTGATTCCTCAACGAGATCTCGCATTTCTCACTTCCACTGCTGCACTGCCCTTCCCCGAAAATCCCTACCGCCGTATCCGGCTGGATGCAGCAACAGACAGTGATCTGGTACGGCGCAGCCGCCCCCGTCTGCGTTTCGCCAAGAAGGTCTCCGCAGCCTTGGTGGACGAAGCGGTAGATTCCCTCTCTCAGGCCAAATCCATGCACGACGAATTGGAATCTATTTACAATCCTTATGTAAATTTTAATCTGGTGGAACAATTTGCTCAAGATATCTGGAAGGAAATCACCACATTTTAGCACAAAAAGGGCCTTTCTCTGTCAGAAAGGCCCTTCCACACCGGATATTCTCTCAACGCTCCTCCGCTGTCGGGCGAAGGTCCAAGTCCAAATCCACATCACCCTGAATCCCAGCCACCTGTCCTGTTGAAGTGTATTGCCAGAGATCAAAGTGATAATAAAAATCTGGCTTGGTGTCATACTCCGCCAACCACAGGTCGTACTGCGTCAAGTCCCGCAGATCGTAGCGGAGATAGCCCAGAGTCTGATTAAAGTAAACGGCCGGGCACAGTCCCTCCTGTTCAACTCTCTGGCAGAAAGCTGCGGCACACCCAGTGAGGGTCTCCCCATCCAAATTGTCAGTACGGGCCTGTTTGCCTGGGGCAATAGGCTCCCAGTCAAAGGCAATGGGGTAGGTAAGCTTACGGCCTTGCAGAGCGTTTAGAATATACTCGGCCTCGGCCTCCGCCTCCTCCGGAGTGATGGCCTGGGAAAAGAAGTAGACCCCCACCTCCAGGCCGGCATCCAGCGCCCCCTGAATATTATCTTCAAAGCTCTGATCCATAAACAGGCCGCCCTCGGTATACCCCCGGTAGCCCAGGCGGAGGATGGCAAAGTCAATTCCGTCCGCGGCCACCGCCTGCCAGTCGATTTCCTTCTGATAGACAGACACATCAATGCCCGTCCTGGCCCGTTTCCCGTCCTTCTCATAGGTAACCCGACCCCTCTGGTCCAGAGAAAATCCAGCCCGGTCGTAGGGGTTAAGGGGCATCCCCTCAAGGGGAGTCAACTCCCGGTCCCCAAATCGGAAGGTAACTGGCTCCTCTGGAGCTTCCGGCACCTCCGGTTCCTTATCTCCCCGCAGGACTACAATCAGGGCAGTCCCCGCAAAAATGAGAGCCAGAATAGAGAAAATCAGAGGCAGGCGGCCCAGCCAGCCGCCTCCCCGCCCTGAAGGCCGGCGATTAGGCCGGGGTGTCTCTCGTTCCTCCCGCGGCTCCTGCTGAGACGGATATTCGTTCATGTGCGTCCTCCTCCAGACTTCGACGGTTTTTTTATTATATCACGCCAAAACAGAAATCGCAAGGACCGGTTCCCTCCTTTTCTGTGGAAACTGGTCCCTGCGATTTCTGCCGCTTCTGTCCGTCCGCTCTATCCAATCACCTGTCGGGCCACGTCCACGCTCTCCTTGGCGTCCTTGGCATAGAAATCGGCACCGATTTTTCTGGCGTAGTCCTCTGTGAGCACCGCGCCGCCCACCACCACCTTGCAGGGGATCTCCTCTGCCCGCAGCAGGCGTATTGTGGCCTCCATACTGGCCAGGGTGGTGGTCATCAGCGCAGACAGCCCCACCAGGGGAGCGGCGTGCTTTTTGACGGCCTCCACCACGGCGGCAGGCTCCACATCTTTGCCCAAGTCCACCACAGGATAGCCATAATTTTCCAATAGTACCTTGACAATATTTTTACCGATGTCGTGGATATCCCCCTTAACGGTGGCCAGCACGATGGTTCCCCTGGGCGCGCGCTCCCCCCCGGGCTGGGCGGACAGCCGCGCCCGGATCACCTCAAAGGCCGCCTGGGCGGCCCCGGCTGCCTGAATGAGCTGGGGCAGGAAAACCTTTCCAGCTTCAAAGTCCGCGCCCACTGTGTCCAAGGCGGGAATGAGGATCTCGTCCACCACCGCCATGGCCTCCATCGTCTCCAGCAGCTTTTCTGTAGCGGCGGGCGCCTCCCCCTTCAAGCCGGCAATGACGATTTGCTCCAAAGTTCGCTCTCCCAAGGGAGCGGCAACCTGAGTCCCAGAAGTTCCGGCAGTGATGGAGGTGGACACAGCGGCGCCCGAGTAGGCGGCGATATAGTCCCGGGCTTCGACATCAATATTCATCAGCAGGTGGTAGCACCGGACAGCAGCCATCATAGCGTCCAGGTTGGGGTTGATGATGGGCAGGTCCAGCCCTTTTGTCATGGCCATAGTGAGGAAGTTCTGGTTCACCAGGGGCCGGGCGGGCAGACCAAAGGAGATATTGGACACCCCCAGTACTGTCTTCAATCCCAGTTCCTGCTTCACCCGGGTCAGGGCCTCCAGCGTCTGAGAGGCCGCCGCCTGCTCCGCCGACACGGTGAGGGTCAAACAGTCAATGTATACATCCTCCCGGCGGATGCCAAGGGATAGGGCCCTATTCAAAATTCGATGGGCGATGTCCACCCGCGCCTGTGCCGTCTGAGGAATGCCATTCCTGTCCAGAGTAAGACCTACCACCGCCGCACCGTACTTTTTCACCAGCGGCAGGATAGCGTTCAGTGTCTCCTCATCCCCGTTCACGGAGTTGACAATGGCCTTTCCACAGTAGACACGCAGGGCTTTTTCCAACACCTCGGGCCGGGTGGAGTCCAGCTGGAGCGGAGCGTCCGTCACCCCCTGGAGGGCCTTTACTACCTTGACCATCATGGAGCCCTCGTCGATCTCGGGCAGGCCCACATTCACATCCAGAATGTCCGCCCCAGCTTGGGTCTGCTCCAGCGCCTGACCCAGCATAAAGTCAATATCGTCCCGGAGGAGGGCCTCCTTCATCCGTTTCTTGCCGGTGGGGTTGATCCGCTCGCCGATGACCCGCACCCGGTCAATGGGCAGGGCACACACTGGGCTGCACACCGCCGCGGGGACCTGCCGGGGAATTGCCCGGATGGTGCGCCCCTTCAGGGCGTCGCACAGTTTGGCGATGTACTCCGGGGTGGTGCCGCAGCAGCCCCCATAGCACTTGACGCCCAGTTCTGTCAGCTCCGCCATGGCCTCGGCAAACTCGTCCGCCGTGATGTCGTACCCCGCCCCGCCGGGGTCGGGCAGGCCGGCGTTCGGCTTCACCGAGATCGGCAGGGTGGTCCACCGGGTCAATTCCTCCACGAGGGCGGGCATCTCCCGGGGGCCCAAGGAGCAGTTGATGCCAATAACATCCGCCCCCATCCCCTCCAGTGTCAGGGCCGCGCAGGCCGGCGAGTGGCCCAGGAAGGTCCTTCCCCGCTCCTCGTAGGTCATGGATACCAGCACAGGCAGGTCACTGTTCTCCTTCACCGCCAGCAGGGCCGCTCGGCACTCCTGGAGATCGGTCATGGTCTCAATCATCACCAGATCCGCCCCGGCAGAGACGGCACACCGCACCTGCTGGGCAAAGATATCCACCGCCGTCTCAAAGTCCAGGGTACCGGTAGGTTCCAGCAGCTGCCCCGTAGGTCCCAGATCCAGGGCTACCAGGGCCTTTCCAGCGGCGGCCTCCTTGGCAATGGCAATAGAGGGGGGAATCACCTCCTCCACCGTCTTACCGGTGCGCCTCAATTTCTCCCGGTTGGCCCCGAAGGTATTGGCACACAGGATTTGGGTCCCCGCCTCCACATAGGAGCGGTGGATATCAAAAAGCCAATCTGGGTGGTCCAGCGAGGCCAGTTCAGGGTACTCCCCCAGCTTGAGCCCCCTGGCTTGGAGCATGGTGCCCATTCCGCCGTCCAGAATGACAGGGTTGGATGACTTTAACAGATTACAAAATTCCACAGTGTCCGCCCGCCTTTCGGTATTGACAGCTCCCCTGGGCGGGACAGCCCAGACAGCTGCGTTTCTTCGCTTCGATCTTCCCCTCGGCCACCCCTAAAACAGCGGTGACAGACTTTCGTGGGGTGAGCAGATGGTTTCCAGTGGCGCACAGCCCCGCCCGTCGCGGGGCATCCAGCAAGTCCAGCAGGGGCCCCTGGATCTCCAGGGGTAGGTCCCCATAGCCTGGGCTGTATCGGAAGGGAAAGGAACAGCCCGGGAACTTCCCCTGGAGTTCTGTCTCGATCTGGTCACAGACCGCCTCCACCGCGGCGGAGGCACAGCAGTCCAGTGTGAGGGCCCGGGCCATGTCCAGCCGTTCCGCCCGGCGGATGAGGGTATCCACCTCGGCCCCCAACGTGGCGCAGAAGAGAACCGCCCGAGTACAGCCAGCCAGGTGGTCTTTCAGATCCTCGCCGGGCAGGAGCAGACCTCCCTCCAACCGGACGCCCTCCATCTCAAAGGCAATTTCCAAAGCTCGCCAGCTCCACCGGGGCCGGATCATGCCCAGCAACTCCCGGGTACAGCTCTCCACCTGGCTCCGCACAGCCGCGTCTGCCCCCTCAGGGGGACAGCCCATGTACCGCAGAACTTCATCGGCGTTTAATTGGGTGACGGTAATGGGCATGGCCTCTCCTTTCGTTCCACTTCATGAAACACAATCCTCCGCCACGGCTTTGCCGTGCTGCCACCTCTGCACAGGGGACTCCCCTTGCAACGTGAGGGGGTTACAGCAGCGTGATCCCCACCTCTTCGGCGGCCTGAATATTCTCCTCGTCCCATAGGGAGGACTGGACCTCGCCGATATGGGCCTTGCCCAGCAGCAGCATAGACACCCGGCTCTGGCCAATGCCGCCCCCCATGGTCAAAGGCAGTTCCCCATTCAGCAGCATTTTGTGGAAGGGCAGCTCCCGGCGCCCCTCACAGCCCGCCAGCTTGAGCTGGCGGGCCAGACTCTCCTCGTCCACCCGGATGCCCATGGAGGACAGCTCAAAGGATCGCTGGCTCACGCTGTCCCACACCAGCAGATCCCCGTTCAAATCCCAGTCGTCGTAATCGGGGGCCCGACCGTCATGGGGTCTGCCCGACTTCAATGTTCCGCCGATGCCCATGAGGAAGGTGGTGGGGTGGTCCTTCACAAAGGCGTCCTCCCGCTCCTTGGGGGCCAGATCAGGAAATTGGTCCTCCAGCTCCTGGGTTGTGATAAAAGCAATATCGGTAGACACCAGCGGCAGAACGCACAGCTGGGGAAAGACGGTGCGCAAAAAGGATTGGGTTTCAAACAGGGCGTTTACAATGGAGCACACCGTCCGCTTTAAACAGTCTACATTCCGCTCTGACCGGTCAATAATCTTCTCCCAATCCCACTGGTCCACATAGGCGGAGTGGAGGGAGTCCAACTCCTCATCCCGACGGATGGCGTTCATATTGGTATACAGCCCTTCCCCCACATGGAACTGGTAGCGTTTCAGGGCAAATCGTTTCCACTTGGCCAAGGAGTGGACCACAGCGGCATCCCCTTCCACGCCGTTGATATCGAAGGCCACCGCCCGTTCCACGCCGTTCAAGTCGTCGTTCAGGCCGGAGGCGGCAGAGACAAACAGGGGGGCAGAGACCCGGTGCAGCCGCAGTGCTCCGGCCAGCTTGTCGGCAAAGAGCCGGTTGCCCAGGTCGATGGCCTTCTGGGTTTCATAGATGGACAACAGGGGTCTGTAGCCCTGGGGCAGTCTGATATCTCTCATTGCGAAAACTCCTTTTCTCCTCGGATTTTCCCATTATACTCGCCAGAAAGCAGAATTGCAATAAAAAATCCCCTCGACAACGGGGGTTTTCTATGCTATCATAAAATTGTCACCGCAGCAGAAAGGGTGACAGATGTGCCGACCGAACCAGATCACACCGGCATCCAAAAGGCGATGACCTGTGGTCTGATCCGACTTTTTGAGAACACATACCCGGTATTAGATTGAAAAAGCTGATCGGCACACATACCGCCAGGGCAAATCAGGAAAGGAGCAGCTATGAACTACTATTTTGATTCGGAGCGTGTGGGTTAAACCGGGAGGTTTCGCCCCATCACTCTGCGAGCCTCCCGAAAGAGAGATCATCTTTTAGGAGGAAAATATTCCATGAATCGGGAAAATAAACGGAAATTATTTGAAAAAGGCTATTTTAAAACTCACCCCTGCCATGACAGCTTCACCTGCAAGGTGTGCGGCCGGCCCGTCGTCCCTGAGGCGGCGGGCAGCGCCCACCGCAACCACTGCCCAAACTGCCTGTGCAGCCTCCACGTGGACGAGGAGCCCGGGGACCGGGCCTCCGACTGCGGAGGAATTATGGAGCCCATCGGCGTGTGGGTACGCAAGGGCGGCGAATGGGCCATCATCCACCGTTGCCGCCGCTGCGGCAAGCTCAACTCCAACCGCACCGCCGCCGACGACAACCCTATGAAGCTGATGTCTGTGGCCTTGAAGCCTCTGGCTCAGCCGCCATTCCCGCTGGAGCATATTGAAAAGCTTACCATCTTGATGGGCGGGTCAGGCAGCCTGATGGAATAACACAACACACCCGTCCGGGATTTTCCCGGGCGGGTGCGTTCTTCTCCATCTATGCGACCGAGTACCCGCCCCGGACCAGCAGCTTCACAGTGCTGGCCGAAGCAGTGATGGTACGCCCTTCAATGGTAGACATATACAGATGATTTTTAGTCAGAGACGCACCCGTGTTAACCGTCCCTCCGCTGGATAAATCAATGAGGGCCGGACTGCTGTCTGCCCGCACCTCAGCGCTGCCCACCCGTAGCAGCACCTCACAGCCCACATCCAGGGACATCACCTGGCCGCTGCTCATGGTCACCAGGGTATAGGTCGCGTTGACGGCGCCTCCGCCCTGTCCCCCCTGCTGCTTATACTGGTTGATCTGGTCCGCCAAGGCCTGTTCCAGCTCCTTCTGTCTGGCGGCCACCTTATCCTCCACCTGCTTCACAACCTGGGGAATGGCGGTCTGATTCAGATAGCTGAGGGTAACCAGCGGGTCATTCTGCCCGCCTCCGGCCGCCAGTGCCGCCCCGCTCCCCAGCAGCGCGGCGGAAAGGGTCAGCGCACCCAGCCAGATGGTCCATCTTTTGTCCATTCTTTTCATATGTATACGTTCTCCTTCTATGTAAGGGCGGCCTGGGGCCGCCCACGCACTGCTACTGAAACCTGTCTATCGGCAGCCTAAGCCACCCTCACACCATAGTCTCCGGGTGGAGGCCAAAGCTCACGGCAATAGCGGCATCCACCTGGCGCATGACACTGTCATCCAGGCGGCCCATCTTTTCCCGCAGGCGCCGCTTATCCAAAGTGCGCACCTGCTCCAGCAGGATCACCGACTCCTTGGGCAGGCCACAACTCAAAGGCGCCACCGAGATATGGGTGGGCAGCCGGGCCTTCCCGGTCTGGGAGGTGATAGCCGCCGCAATAACGGTAGGACTGTGCCGGTTGCCGGTGTCGTTCTGCACAATAAGGACAGGGCGTACGCCCCCCTGCTCGCTGCCCACCACAGGGCTTAGATCGGCGTAGAAGATGTCGCCTCGTTTCACGCTGTTATCCAAGTACACTCACACTCCGCTGGAAGATAGCACCGCGTTACAGCCGGACCGGACTTATGTAACGCTGTACTATGATTCTCCCACGGGGCGGCGGGCCTTATACCTCTCCAGAAAAAAGAATTTGAGCTTTCAAATGGCCATAGCGGCCCCAGCCCACTCCAGAGCCCGCCGCACCCTGCTGCCCCAGGAGCTCAATACCCCTGTGCTCCACCTCATCCTATGTCCGGACAAGTCGGACGGTCACGGGGGTGGACAGGCCGCTTGGAGGCCTGTCTATAGACTTTTCAACGAATTTTCAGAGAATTACGGTCCCACCTTCCAAATAGATGCGGGGAAGCCGGGGTGTGAGCTGACACAATAATTCATAGGAGATGGTGCCGGCCAGCTCCGCCGCCCAGTCCGTCAGTCCGGGGCCGTAGATTTCGGCCTCATCCCCCGCTTTCACACCGGGGGCGTCGGTCACATCCACCATGCACATGTCCATGCAGATGCGGCCCAGGACGGGACACAGCTTGTCCCCGAGGAGCACCTCCAGTTGGTTGGACAGGGCCCGGGGCAGGCCGTCGCCGTAGCCCATGGGCAGGACGGCGATTCTGGAGTCCCGCTCCAGAGTGGCGGTGCAGCCGTAGCTGATCTTCGCCCCGGCAGGCAGGTCCCGGACCACGGCGATCCGGCTTTTTACCGTCATCACCGGCTTTAAGCCCGGGTTCTTCACCGAGGGGTCGGGCACATAGCCGTACAGGGCAATGCCAGGACGGATCATGTTCATATAAGTCTGATCATAGTTTAACACAGCGGCGCTAGCAGCGCAATGGCAAATTTCAGGGCAGACATTCCATCGCTCCATCCGCTCCCGCAGATCCAGAAACCGGCTCAGCTGCGTCATGGTATACGCCTCATCTCCATCGGCGTTGGCAAAGTGGGTGAACATGCCCTCGATGTGCAGATTGGGCAGGCAGCACAGTTTATAAAGGTCCGTCTGGCGGAAGGCCCAGTCCTCCCCGTTTGTCGGGGACGAGTTCTCATCCAGCCAGAGGAATCCCAGCCGCCCCATGCCGGTGTCCACCTTCACATGGATGTTCAGCGTCTTCCTGGCGGTCGCGGCGGCGGCAGACAGGGCCTCTCCCGTCTCCAGGTCGCCCACCGTCTGGGTTATGCTGTACTCCAGCAGCTCAGAGGCCAGCTCCGGCGGGGTCTGTCCCAGGCACAGAATGGGAATTGCTATTCCTCCCTCCCGCAGCTGAATGGCCTCATCCAAACAGGCCACTGCCAGCATATCTGCCCCCAACTGCTGTAATTTTCTCGCAATGGGCACCGCCCCATGGCCGTAGGCGTTGGCCTTCACCAGCCCTAAAAACTTGTCCTTCTGGGCCAAACCCCGCAAAAGGCGGTAGTTGTGGGCCAGGGCGTCCAAATTGACCTCCGCCCAAGTGCGGACCATTCTTCTATCTTTCATGGGTATCCCTCTTTCGTAAGGGCGGCCCGGGACCACCCGAATGGAAACGGCACAAATATTGGCGGGCGGCCACAGGCCGCCCCTACCATGTAAACCCGGAAAACTGGCACAAAATCACCCGGAACCCATCCACCGATATTTCACCCCGGGTAAGCGCGTGGGTAGCGGCGTCAAACCACAAAACAATCTCAGTACCTGAACCGGGACTTCCGGCCGGGTCGCCGCAGTCCACCCGGAGGACAGTTCCGTCCTCCTCCAGGCCGCAGGTGGTGATGTAGCCAGAGCGGGCCGCCTCCAGCAAGGCAGGGACAGCAGAAACGGGAGTCAACCCGTTTTCATCCAGCGGACCAGTCTCCAGTGCAACACCGTCAAACTCCAGCAAATTTTTCTCTCCAGTAAGCCTGGCGCACAGCCCCGCCACGGTCTCTGGTTTGGAAAGGGTTAAAAGGGTCTCTTCCCCATCCACCGAGACGGCCATTCCATATTCATACACCCGTCTTCCGTAGTCCGCGGTGATGGATGCTTGCGCCGCACATCTGTCCATAGCCAGATACTCCCCCCGGATGGTCAGGGCCAGTTCCTCCGCCTCGCTCACCCCCGCTGTGCCGCAGCTGGCCAGCAGGAGGGTTGTCATTAGTACGCAA
Source organism: uncultured Oscillospiraceae bacterium (assembly GCA_948616425.1). Lineage (GTDB taxonomy): Bacteria > Bacillota > Clostridia > Oscillospirales > Oscillospiraceae > Lawsonibacter. The sequence continues at coordinate 19,571 of CAPGBJ010000020.1, read as the reverse complement.
AGCAGAAGTTTGCGCACAGTGATACCTCCAAAATCAGGATTGGTTGTTGAATCCTATGTAGTGACCTCTCATGAAGCAGCCCTCTCCCCATGTCTCAATCGTCCGCGGCAGATGATGCCTCCCTAACCGCCGCGGACCATAGGTGTGGGCGCAGAGACGGCGGCCGGATCAGATCCGTCCCTACGGTCCGTCATCCGTCCACTCCCGCAGGACCTGGGGCAACGCCTCGATGAGGTCGGTGGGCAGCATGGCGTACTCCCCCAATCTCCGGGCGCAGGCGTCCCCCGCCAGGCCGTGGAAGCAGACGGCGGCGGTCACCAGCTCCTCGGTGTTGTCCCTCTCTTGACGCAGGTGCTTCTGGCCCAGCAGGGCGGCGGTCATCCCGGCCAGCACATCCCCGGAGCCGCCCTTGGCCATGCCGGGGTTGCCAGAGGCGTTGATCCAGGCGGAGCCGTCGGGGGCAGCGGTAACAGTGCCCTGCCCCTTGAGGACCAGAATACAGCCGTGGTCCCGGGCAAAATCCCGGGCGGCGGACAGCCGGTCTTTCACCGGCAGGGCGCACCCCGTCAGCCGGGCAAACTCCCCCTCGTGGGGGGTGAGCACCGTGGGGGCACTCCGCCTGTCCAGTACATCTATATGCCCCGCCAGGGCGTTTATGCCATCGGCGTCCAGCACCACGGGAATGTCCAGCTCAGCCAGCAGGGACAGCACCAGCTGCTCCGCTTTGGCACTGCGTCCCAGGCCGGGGCCGATGAGGGCCACGTCACAGCCCCTGACCTTCTCTAAAATGGCGGAGTCGTCCTCGGGCAGAGGGAAGGGCATGGCCTCGTCACACTTGACTGCCACCATGGGGTAGATATCCCGGGGCACCCCCAGGTACACCAGTCCCGCCCCGGTGCGCAGGGCGGCCCGGGCCGCCAAGACGGGCGCGCCGGTGTAGCCCTCGCTCCCGGCCAAGATGAAAAGTTTTCCAAAATCCCCTTTGTGGGCGTTCCGGGGGCGGCGGGGAAGCTGGGAATCGGGCCGGTGCATCACCTCCAGCCGGGGCAGCGCCCAGAACATCTGATGCTCCAAATCGTGGGGGATGCCGATATCCACAATGCGGACCTCCCCGGCCTGCTCCGCCCCCGGCCCGGAGTACAGTCCCGGCTTGCCCCGGGTGAAGGTAACGGTCACCTTGGCCTGGACGGCCTCGCCCAGCACCTCACCGGTGTCGGCGTTCACCCCGGAGGGGATGTCGCAGGAGACCACCGGGCAGCGCAACCGGCTGCGCATCTGCAAAACGGCGGTGCGGAACACCCCCTCCACCGGCCGGGTGAGGCCGATGCCAAAGAGGGCGTCTACCATCACGTCGCAGGTGGACAGCCAGGTGAGGAGCTTCTGCTGTTCGTAGGTCATGGTGGCCTCCAGGGTGGAGCGGTCGGTCATGTCTACGGTAAAGTCCTCCAGACGGCCTCCGGCTGCGAGGAGTTTTTCTTCCATGGCCCGCTCGTCCGGGGTCATTTTAGCCCGGTCCCCCACAAAGAAGGTCCGGACTTGACAGGGGCCCATTCCCATCAGCAGACGGGCGGCGGCCACGCCGTCGCCGCCGTTGTTGCCGGGGCCGCAGAACACGGCGACGCGGGGGGTGGGGTCGTCGTTCTTGGACTCCACGATGGCCCGTATCTCGTCCATCTGGGCCTGCTCCTCGTCGGTGGGGGGCGGGGCGTCCTTTTGGTTCGCAAAGATTACCACACTCTGGCCGTGGCCGATGGGGGCGAACTTGTCCACTTCAGGTTGGAGCAGTTCCCAGACAGCCCGGGCCACGGCCTGGGCGGCGTTCTCCATCAGTTCCAGGGAGGACACCCCCCGCTCCTGGATGGCCTGGCGGTCCAGCTCCTTCATTTGGGCGGCGGTGGCTAAGGGTAACATGCTGGCGCTCCTTTCCAAAACAACACAAAATGAACGTGATGTAGGGCAAGGGCTCTGCCCTTGCCTCGTTACAGAGGCGGTGACCTGATTAGGCAAGGGCAGAGCCCTTGCCCTACACGGCGGAGCCGGGTTCATCCACGCAGCCGGTTTCATCAACCGTGGTATACCGGCGGGCCGGGTCGTCCCGCCCGCCTTGCGACCGCTCTGAAAACGGGCCGCCGAGGGCGGCGGCCCCTACATTATTATTTCAGGAAGCCGTTGACAATCTGTTCCTCTGCCTCTTTTTCCGTCAGGCCCAGAGTCATCAGCTTGGTGAGCTGCTCCCCGGCGATCTTGCCGATGGCCGCCTCGTGGACCAGCTGGGCGTCCAGACAGTTGGCGGTGACCTCGGGAATGGCGGAGACCACACCCTCGTCCATGATGATGGCGTCGCACTCGGAATGGCCGTAGCAGGCGGCGTTGCCGTTGATCCGGGCCAGGAAGATCTGCCTGGACTGGTCCCGGGCCACCGAGCGGGAGATCACATTGGTGTGGCAGCCCTCCCCGTCCAGGTCCACGGTGAAGTCGGACTTGGCCAGCTGCTGGCCGTGGGTCATGACCTTTTCCTTGATAATCAGGGTAGCCTTGGGGCCCAGCTTGGCGGTGGTAGTGCGGATGGTGGAGTCCACCCCTTTAATCTGGGTGGTCTCCATCTCCATGTAGCCCCCCTCCTCCATCTCCACCACGGTGGTTGGATTCATAATGTTTTCGCCGGTACCATCCCCCTCGCCGTAGTGGCGCTCCACATAGCGCACCCGGGCATTTTTGCCCACATGGAAGGTGTGAATGCCCGAGTGCTCCGAGACCTGCTCGCCGCAGTTGTGAATGCCGCAGCCGGCGATGATGGTCACGTCACTGTCCTCACCGATGAAAAAGTCGTTATAGACCATATCCTTCAGACCGCTCATGCTCAGCACCACCGGGATGTGGACCGACTCATGCTTGGTGCCCGGCTTGATAATAATGTCAATGCCGTCCTTGTCCGTTTTGGTTATGATATCAATGTTGGCGGTGGTATTCCGGCCCGCCTTCTGGCCATTGGCCCGGATGTTATAGGCCCCCTCGGGCACCTCGTGGAGCCCGGCCACCTGTTCCAACAGGCTTCTTTGTATCGCGTCCATAGAAATTCTCCTTTATGCTTACGGGCTGCCGAGGTCGCCGGCCCCTACGCAACGCGCGTAGGGCGCCCCGACGCACCGTTTTTCGATCTTTTTACCGCACCTTCTCCGTCAGCGCGGAACACACCCCGGGAGAGCCGCCCAGCAGGGTGGGCAGTACATCCTCTCGGGGACCGTCATTCACCACCTTGCCGTCCGCCAGGACAATGATCCGATCCGCGATGTTTAAGATCCGCTCCTGATGAGAGATGATGAGGATAGAGCCATTGATTTTCTCGTGAAGATGTTCAAAAACCTGGATCAGATTTGTGAAAGACCACAGGTCGATGCCCGCCTCTGGCTCGTCGAAGACGGACAGCGCAGTGGAACGCGCCATGATGGTGGCGATCTCAATGCGCTTGAGCTCCCCGCCGGACAGCGAGGCGTCTACCTCCCGGTCGATATAGTCTTTGGCGCACAAGCCTACCTCCGACAGGTAATTGCAGGCCTCGGGCACGCCGATGTCCTTGCCGCTGGCCAGGGTAATCAGATCCTTTACCGTCAGCCCCTTGAAGCGCACCGGCTGCTGAAACGCAAAGCTGACTCCCCTCCGCGCCCGTTCGGTGATGGACAGGTCAGTTATGTCCTCCCCTTCCAAGAAAATCCGCCCCTGAGTGGGGGTAAGAATGCCGGCAATGATTTTAGCTAGCGTGGACTTCCCGCCTCCGTTCGGACCGGTAATGGCCACAAACCGCTCGTTGATGGTCAAATTGATGTCGTGCAGAATGCCTTTGTTGTCGCCGTCCTGCTCCACATTGTAGCTGATATGCTGTAGCTCCAGCATGGGAAACCCTCCCCTTTATCTGAATGTTCGGCCTATTGTAACATAGCCCACAGTATTTGTCCACCATATTTTCCTAGTTTTTTAATAGGTTATTGTTTTTTCCCAGCCCGGACCCTTCATTTTCCCTCCACCCCGACTTTTTATTATTATAAACACTTTTCTCTTGCATTACAAGAATATTTGTGGTATAAACATGGGTAGTTCAAATGCGTGGAACGGGAAAATAGCGAAAAACACTCATCAGAGAGGGGTGGTCATCGGCTGAAAGCCACCCCAGAGGAAGGTCCGCTTGGTTCGCCCGGGAGCGGCCCCCGAGAGGGGGACGGCTTCCCCGCCGTTATCGGGGATAGAGCGCGTACAGTTTGTACGAATACGGGTGGTACCGCGGAAGGTTTGCCTTTCGTCCCTGTCTTTGGGACGGAGGGTCTTTTGTTTTTCTCCCAATTCGCCTCTATGTTCCTCCGGGAGAAAATAGCCTTGTGATTCCCGCCCCCGCAGGGGGCGGGAACACGAAAACGAATTGGGACTTGTTTTTCTCCCCATGGGGACGGAAGGATTCAAACGGAGGGAGCTGCTGTGAAAAAAACATCTATCCCAGTGCTGATTCTAGCCGCCGCGCTGTGTCTCGGCCTGTGTTCTGCCTGCCAGCGGACCGCACCGCCCCCCGGCCACTCCTCCTCGTCCTCTGTAGAACAGTCTCAGACTAGGTCGGACCCTGTCACAGAGCCCAACCCGCAACCCCAGCCGGCGCCCCCCGACCCGCCCAATCCGGACCCCGCTCCAGTTCCAGAGCCTGTCCCGGAACCAGAGCCCGTCCCGGAACCGGCTCCCGATGCCCCCCGGAATACCAAGCTGTATATTCTGATGTATCACCACTTTATCCGAGAGGGGGAGCTGTACAACAACTGGATGCTCACCGACACCCGCTTTCGGGAGGACCTGGAGTGGTTGGCCAATCACGGCTACACCACCGTCCTGCCCAGCCAGCTGGCCGCCGGGGAGGCGCTGCCCGAGCGGGCCGTTATGCTCACCTTTGACGACGGCTACCGCAGCAACTATGAGCTGGCTTACCCCCTCCTCCAGGAGTATCAAGCCAAAGCGGTCATCTCGGTCATCGGCGAATATATCCAGACGGAGGACCCCTTTTTTCTCACCTGGAACATGTGCCATGAGATGGCCCAGTCCGGACTGGTGGAGATCGGTTCCCACACCTACGCATCCCACGATGACAGCCAGCATGGCATTAAGCGCCTCAAAGGCGAGGACCGTGCCCACTATGAAGCCCGAGTTTTTCCCGACCTTCAGACCAGTATCGACCTCATTGAAGAGAATGTGGGTGCCGCCCCGCAGTTTTTCGCCTACCCCAATGGCCTGACCGAACACTGGGCCTCCGATTTCCTCCGGGAACATTTCGCCGTCACCGTCACCACCCGCCACGGCAGGGCCGATATCTCCGGCGGGCTGTATGACCTGAAGCGGTGCAACGTATCCATGGGCGTGCCGGTAAGTCATATCCTGCCGGAATAGACACACATACCAATCCAAAATAAGGAGTTTTACCGATGAAAGAACAGTTAGCGAAGATCGAACGCGAGGCGTTGGAAGCCATTACCAGCGCGGGGGACCCCGCCGCCCTGGACGAGCTGCGGGTGAAGTACCTGGGCAAGAAGGGCGAGCTCACCGCCGTCCTCAAGCAGATGGGCAAGCTGTCCGCCGAGGAGCGGCCCGCCATGGGGGCCCTGGCCAACGAGGTCCGGTCCGTTCTGGAGGAGACCATTGAGCTCACCGCCCAGAAGCTGGCCGCCGCCGCCCTGGAGGCCCGGCTGAAGGCCGAGGCCATTGACGTCACCGTCCCAGGCAAGGCGGTGAAGCAGGGCCACAAGCACCCCATGTATATCGCCCTGGACGAGATCAAGGACATCTTTGTGGGCATGGGCTTCACCGTGCTGGACGGCCCCGAGGTGGAGCTGGCCGAGCTGAACTTCGACCGGCTCAACGCCGAGGAGGGCCACCCCTCCCGGGACTGGAGCGACACCTTCTACTTCGACGAGGACAGCCGGGTGATGCTCCGGAGCCAGACCTCCCCCATGCAGGTGCGGGCCATGGACACCAGACAGCTGCCCATCCGCATCATTGCCCCCGGCCGGGTCTACCGCAAGGACGAGGTGGACGCCACCCACTCCCCCATGTTCCACCAGGTGGAGGGCATGGTCATCGACAAGCACGTCACCATGGCCGACTTGAAGGGCACGCTCAACCTGTTGGCGGAGCAGCTTTTCGGAAAGGGTACGGTGACCCGGTTCCGCCCCCACCACTTCCCCTTCACCGAGCCCTCCTGCGAGATGGACGTGCAGTGCCACAAGTGCGGCGGCACGGGCTGCCCCACCTGTAAGGGCGAGGGCTGGATTGAGCTGCTGGGGGCCGGGATGATCCACCCCAACGTGCTGCGCATGGCCGGCATCGACCCGGAGGAGTGGTCGGGCTGGGCCTTCGGCATGGGCCTGGAGCGCACCGCCATGCGGCGGTTCAAAATCGCCGACCTGCGGCTCATCTTCGAGAACGACGTGCGGTTTTTGGAGCAGTTCTGAGGAAACACCGCATTTCATCATGTAGGGCAAGGGCTCTGCCCTTGCCTAAGACAGGTTTTCGCCTCTGTTAGGAAGCAAGGGCAGAGCCCTTGCCCTACACACGAACCCATCTGTCCAACCACAACAAGAGGAGTTTTGAATATGAATCTATCCAGAAAATGGCTCAACGAATTTGTCGAGATAAACGCCGGCGACCGGGAGTTCGCCGAAGCTATGACCCTCTCCGGCTCCAAGGTGGAGCTGACCCACGACATGGGGGAGGAAATTTCCAATGTGGTGGTGGGCCGCATTCTGTCCATGGAGCGCCACGAAAATTCCGACCACATGTGGGTGTGCCAGCTGGACGTGGGCCAGAGCGAGCCTGTGCAGATCGTCACCGGGGCGTGGAACATCCACGTGGGCGACCTGGTGCCGGTGGCCCTCCACAAGTCCACCCTGCCCGGGGGCAAGAAGATCGAAAAGGGCAAGCTGAGAGGGGTGCTGTCCAACGGTATGCTGTGCTCCCTGAAGGAGCTGGGGCTGGACGAGCGGGACTTCCCCTACGGGGTCATCACCGCCGCCGCCCTGCTGGGCGACTACCACCCCATCGACCCGGACAAACCCTCCATCCCGGAGGAGATCGAGCTGGGCCACAAGATTTTCGGCTCTGTGGTGGCCGCCGGGGCGGGTGAGGTGAAGTCCCTGGGGGACGGCCGCTGGTCGGTGGCCCTGGTCTGGGCGGAGGACGGCTCCCCTGTGGGCACCACGGTGGAGACCGAGTGCCAGAACATCCACTCCATGGACCTGGTGGCCTTCAACACCAAGACCCGGACCATCTGCACCCTGGCCGACCTCCACGCCGAGCAGCGGGAGTTCCCCAACTGCATCCCTGACGGCATTTTTGTCCTCCAGGAGGACTGCAAGCCGGGGGACGACATTCGGACCGTCACCGGCCTGGACGACCACGTAGTGGAGTTCGAGATCACCCCCAACCGGCCCGACTGCCTCAGCGTCATCGGTCTGGCCCGGGAGGCGGCGGCCACCTTCGACAAACCCTGCCGTTTCCACACTCCGGAGGTCAAGGGGGGCGGAGAGGGCGTCCTGCCCGAACTGCTGGATGTGGAGACCCCTGACCCCGAACTGTGCCCCCGGTACACCGCCCGGATGGTGCGGAATGTGAAGATCGGCCCCTCCCCCAAGTGGATGCGGGAGCGGCTGCGGGCCATGGGGGTCCGGCCCATCAACAACATCGTGGACATCACCAACTATGTCATGCTGGAGTACGGTCAGCCCATGCACGCCTTCGACTACCGCTACGTCAACGGCGGCAAGATCATCGTCCGCCGGGCGGCGGAGGGGGAGCAGCTCACCACCCTGGACGGCAAGGAACACACCCTCACCGCCAATCACCTGGTCATCGCCGACGAGGGTCGGGCGGTGGGTCTGGCGGGCATCATGGGCGGACTGAACTCCGAGATTGTGGCCGACACCGCCGACGTGGTCTTTGAGTCCGCCTGCTTCGACGGCACCTGCATCCGCAAGGGAGCCCTGGCCCTGGGTATGCGCACCGAGGCCAGCGCCAAGTTTGAGAAGGGGTTGGACCCCATGAACACCCTCCCCGCCGTCAACCGGGCCTGCGAGCTGGTGGAGCTGCTGGGGGCCGGCCAGGTGGTGGACGGGGTGATTGACATTCTCAACTATGTCCCCCAGCCCACCCGGCTGAAGGTGGAGCCCGACAAGATCAACGCCCTGCTGGGCACCGACGTGTCAGAGAACGTGATGTACACCATCCTCCAGAAGGTGGGCTTTACCACCACGAAGGAGCGTGGTGTGGTGGAGGTGCCCTCCTGGCGGGGGGACGTGAAGGAGATGGCCGACCTGGCCGAGGAGGTGGCCCGGTTCTACGGCTACAACAACATCCCCACCACCCTCATGCGGGGTCAGACCACCCTGGGGGGCTACTCCCAGGAGCAGCGGCTGGAGCAGAAACTGGGGGCTGTGTGCCGGTCCTGCGGCTATGACGAGATTATTACCTACTCCTTCATCTCCCCCACCTGGTACGACAAGATCGGCTGGGAGGCCGGCCATCCTGGCCGCAAGTCCTTCAAAATCCTGAACCCCCTGGGGGAGGACACCTCCATCATGCGCACCACCACCCTGCCCTCCATGCTGGACATTCTGGCCCGGAACTACAACTATCGAAACAAGGATGTCCGCCTCTACGAGCTGGGCCGGATCTATCTCCCTGGCGGGGAGGACGGACTGGCGGTGGAGAGCAAGATGCTCACCCTGGGGGCCTACGGCGAGGGCTTTGACTTCTACGACCTGAAAGGGGCCGTAGAGGCCATTTTGAAGGATATCCGGGCCGAGGACATCCACTTTGAGGGGCCGGACGGAGAATACCTCCCCTGCGCCGCCTACCACCCCGGCCGGTTGGCCTCTGTGTGGGCGGACTCCAACTGCGTGGGCGTGCTGGGTCAGATTCACCCCAACGTGGCCAAGAACTTTGGCGTGGACGGAGAGCTGTACTGCGCCGAGCTGGATTTCGACCACCTGATGAAGGCCCAGGGCGCCGGGGCGGAGTACGTCCCCCTGCCCAGGTTCCCCTCGGTCACCCGGGACATCGCCGTGGTGTGTGACGAGGCCGTCACCGTGGGCGCGCTGGAAAAGGCCATCCGCAAGGGGGCCAAGGGCCTTCTCAAGGAGGCCGCCCTCTTCGATATCTACCGGGGCAAGGGGATCGACGAGGGCAAGAAGTCCGTCGCCTTTAACCTGGTCCTCCGGGCGGACGACCGCTCCCTCACCTCTGAGGAGGCCGACGAGGACGTGAAAGCCATCCTGGAGGCACTGGAGAAGGACTGCGGGGCGAAATTGCGGTAATAACAGGGCCTGCAACGTCATGTAGGGCAAGGGCTCTGCCCTTGCCTGTGACAGGTTTCCGCCTCTGTAAGGAGGCAAGGGCAGAGCCCTTGCCCTACACACGGACCCATTCTGATAAAATGATAGGAGTTCCATCATGATCCGATTTGAATGCGATTACACCACCGGCGCCCACCCCAAGATTCTAGAGGCCCTGGTCAACACCAACGGGGAGGCCTGTCCCGGCTACGGGGTGGACGAGCACTGCGAACAGGCCAGAGCTATGCTCCGGGAACTGTGCCGCGCGCCGGACGCAGGGGTCCACTTCCTGGTGGGGGGCACCCAGGCCAACACCACCACTATCGCCGCCATTCTGCGGCCCCACCAGGGGGTGCTGTGCGCTGAGACAGGACATATCAATGTCCATGAGACCGGAGCCATCGAGGCCACCGGACACAAGGTGCTGGGCCTGCCCTCCACGGAAGGAAAGATCACTGCCCAGCAGATTCACGACTACTGCCAGGCCCACCACACCGACGTGGCCTGGGAGCACATGGTTCAGCCGGGAATGGTCTATCTGTCCCAGCCCACCGAGCTAGGTACAGTTTACACTTTGGCCGAGTTGGAGGCCATTAACGAGACCTGCCGCCGGTGGCGGCTGCCCCTGTTTGTAGATGGGGCCCGTCTGGCCTGCGGTCTGGCGGCGTCCGACGTGACCCTGCCCGACCTGGCCCGGCTGTGCGACGTGTTCTATCTGGGGGGCACAAAGGCGGGGCTGCTCTTCGGCGAGGCGGTGGTCATCGCCAACCCCAATTTAGACCACGACTTCCGCTACCTCATCAAGCAGCGTGGCGGGATGCTGGCCAAGGGCCGGCTGCTGGGGGTACAGTTTGAGGCCTTTTTGACCGACGGCCTGTTCTTAGAGATCGGCAGACAGGAGGTGGCCCAGGCCCTGCGGCTGCGCCGGGCCTTTGAAGAGAAGGGCTGGCCCCTCTTTATGGACTCCACCACCAATCAGCAGTTCCCCATCCTGCCCAATGAGGCGATGGAAGCACTGGGGCGGGAATACTCCTTCGAAGTCTGGGCTAAGGTGGATGAGCGCCACACCGCCGTCCGGTTCTGCACCTCTTGGTCCACCAGTGACGCAGACGTGGCCGCGCTGATCGCCAGTATTCAAAACCTATAAAAAGGGCGGCCAGCAGGAGATTGGCCAAGGTGCGGGGCTGCTCGGCAGGAGTGTAGACCAAACCTGCGGCCAGGTTACCTTGGGGGGCGTTGTCGATCAGCGGAGGTTGTATCAACTAAATTCAGCCTTACGTGAAGCGGCGGCGATAGAAAATCTATCGCCGCCTTGCTTCTATGGGAAAAACTTTTTTTTTCATTTTTTCAATCCACTCTAACTGCTATCGCCGCCAGAGACTAATTTAGTATATCATATAAATTTATTTTTTGCAAACAAGTATCAAATTCAATGAGAAAAATAGTTATCTATTGACAAGAGTGAGGTACTGTGGTAAAGTATTGTCATCAGGGCATCTCCACCGATCAAAATTTGCTCTCTGCACACAGAAGCGTCCGGTTTACTGGACAGCGGATGCTGTATAAAACTGACAACATAGGAGTGAGACCAATGGAAAACTGCCTGGCACACATCCAAAGGGATTCCTCTGGCAAAATAATCGCCGTTCAATCGGTCAGTGAACACTGCCGCAATACCGCAAAGCACGCGGCGGTGGCGTTGGCGCCTGTTGGTCTCTCCGCCGCCGGGGAGATGGCGGGGCTGCTGCATGACCTTGGAAAATACTCAGCGCAGTTCCAGACCTATATAAAAGACGGGGTCGGCAAGCGCGGATCTGTGAATCACGTTTACGCCGGGGTACGCCTTCTCCTGGAGCGGTATCACCACGAACCGCCAGAGGATCTGTCGGACATCGCCGCCGAACTGTTGGCCCTGGCCGTCGGCGGGCACCACGGCGGTCTGTTTGACTGCGTGGACGACCAGCAGAAAAACGGTTTTCAGCACCGGATGACAAAAAAAGAGATCGGCTATGAGGAGGCAAGGGGCCATTTTTTCCGTCTCTGCATCGGCCAAGAGGAACTTGACCAGCGGTTTCAAGCTGCTCTGAGGGAGTTAACATCGGTCCTGGAACACATCCGCGCTATGACCGGCGAGGAAGCCAGCGATGAACGTTATGACCAGGAAACCGCGTTTTACTCCGGGCTTCTCGCCCGCCTGCTGCTCTCCGCGGTGATTGAGGGAGACCGACGGGACACGGCCATCTTCATGAATGGTGTCGTATTCCCTCCGGCCCGAAGCAGCGAGGATCTGGAACAGCTGTGGTCCACTCTGTTGACACGGACAGAGGAAAAGCTGGCCGCGCTGCCCTCAAAAACTCCCATTGACCAGGCCCGGAACACGATCTCCAACCAATGCAGGCAGGCGGCGGAACAGCCTGGCGGCGTGTTGCGTCTCAATGTGCCAACTGGCGGCGGCAAAACCCTGTCCGGACTCCGGTTTGCGCTCGCTCACGCCCGCCGGCATCGAAAGCAGCGTATCATCTTTACCTCCCCCCTGCTAAGCATCTTGGACCAAAACGCAAAAGAGATCAGAACGTACATACAAGATGACGGCCTGATCCTTGAAAGTCACTCCAATTTAGTGCGCACAGATGAAAACGATCAGCAGCTGGATGAGCAGGAACTGCTCACCGAAACCTGGGAATCTGCGATCATAATCACCACGCTCGTCCAGCTGCTGAACACCCTGTTCTCCGGGAAAACCACCTGTATCCGGCGTTTTCATTCCCTGTGCAACAGCGTCATCGTCATTGACGAGGTGCAGACAGTTCCCAGCAAAATGCTGTCTCTATTTTCTCTGGCGGTCAACTTTTTGGCGGAGATTTGCGGGGCCACTGTTGTCTTTTGTTCCGCAACCCAGCCCTGTACAGAGCAGATTGATCATCCGATCCATGGCCCAATCCGTGATATTGTCCCCTACGACCCTGCGGTCTGGGAGGTTTTTCTCCGGACAGATATCCAGAGCGCCGGAACCATGTCCTTGGAACAGATCGCCGGTTTTGCCCTGGAAAAGCTGGCATATGTCAATAGTCTGCTGATCGTCTGCAACAAGAAGGATCAGGCGGAACGTCTCTACGATCTGCTGAAAGGAGAAGACTTTGCCCTCTTTTCCCTCTCTGCCGCCATGTGTGTGGCCCATCGCAGGGACACACTGGACAAGCTGAAGCGCGCTTTGGAGCAGAGCGGTCAAAAAACAGTCTGCGTCTCCACCCAAGTCATTGAGGCCGGTGTAGACATCTCCTTTGCCGGAGTGATCCGCCTCTCTGCCGGGATGGACAGCGTCGTTCAGGCGGCAGGCCGCTGCAACCGCAACGGCGAGGCCGGGCCCGGAGTCCTGGCTCCGGTCTACCTGGTGGAGTGTCAAAATGAATCGCTGTCCAGGCTGCCGGACATTCAGCTAGGCAAAGACTCCACCCAAGAACTTCTGAAGGAATTTGAACTTCATCCGGTGCAGTACGGCGGCCGCCTGGACTCCGGCAAGGCAATTGAGTACTATTACCGAGCGTTGTACCGCCGGGAACCAAGGGGGCACCATGACTACTCCGTCAAGGACCATCCGCCGCTGTTCTCCCTCCTGTCGCTGAACAGCCAGTACGCCCAGGAACACCCTTACTACTTCAATCAGGCGTTCCGGCTGGCTGGAACCCTTTTCAAAGTCTTTGAGGAGAACACTACAGACGTGGTAGTCCCCTATGGAGAAGGCGAGGCGCTCATTTCCGATCTGTGCAGTGAAAAAGCCCAGCGGGACCCGGCCTATCTGCGCTCCTTGTTGGAGGATGCAAAGCCCTATACCGTCTCACTGTACCAATACCAAATTGACCGCCTGAATGAGGAACACAGTCTGATTCCCCTCCAGGGCAGAGCGTTGGGACTCATCGGACACTACCGCGCGGAAACCGGCTTTTTCATGGGGGAATCCGATCTTGAATTTTTATGGAGGTGAGACAATGCAGCATCCAAACATTGTGGAATTCCAAGTCACAGGAGACTACGCCCTCTTCTCCGACCCAATCACGCGTGTGGGCGGGGAGAAATGCAGCTATCAGGTACCTACCTACGAGGCATTGAAAGGCATCCTGTCCTCTGTGTACTGGAAACCCACGCTGATCTGGTACATCGACGCAGTCCGGGTCATGAACCAGATCCAAACCGAAGTAAAGGGCATCCGGCCCATCCGCTACCAGGACGGCAAAAATGAGTTATCCTACTACACCTACTTGAAAAACTGCTGTTATCAGGTGCGGGCCCACTTTGAGTGGAACAAAAACCGCCCCGAACTCGCCGGGGACCGCAATGAAAACAAGCACCACAACATTGCCAAACGGATGATTGAAAAGGGGGGCCGCCGGGACATCTTTCTGGGTACCAGGGAGTGCCAGGGGTATGTGGAGCCCTGTGTGTTCGGAGAGGGGGCGGGGGCCTATGACGAGCTGACAGAGTTGAGTTTTGGGCTGATGTATCACGGCATCACCTATGCCGACGAGGCCTATTCCCCCGAAACCCAGGAAAAAATGACCGCCCGGTTCTGGTACCCGGTGATGAAGCGGGGGATTATCACCTTCCCCCGTCCGGAGGACTGTCCGCTTACCAAGCCCCTGCGGGAGATGGAGATGAAGCCCTTTGGGGAACATCTGGAGAATTTTTCCGGCCTGCGGGAATTTGGGGAGGTGGAGTGATGGGGCTGCTTCAAAAGGCCGTCGAAACCTATGACGCCATGGCCGGCCGGGTCGGAATCGTGTATGAGCAGGAAAAGGAACCGCTGGCCCCCATCTCCCACATGATGGCCCGGCCGCAAATCAAAATCACCTTGGATCAGAACGGAAATTTTGTCACCGCCCAGGCCCTGGATAAGGATACCCCCAAAATTATCATACCCGCAACGGAGGAATCCGCGGGGCGGACGGTCAAGGCCGCTGAACTTCCCCACCCCCTATGCGACTATCTGCGGTATCTGCTGCCCCAAAATCAGCTAGAGCACCAGCACTACATATCCCAACTGTCCGCCTGGACAAACTCTCCCTTCACCCACCCCAAACTGCATGCCATTCTACATTATGTCCAGGGCAGAACAATTTTGGCAGATCTGAGTCAGTCCGGTATTGCCGCCGAAGAGAAAGCAATGGTCTGCTGGGAGGTCAACGGCTTGGACGAAACACGCAACGGTCCCTGCTGGACAGACCAGGCGCTGATGAACGCATTTATTCAATACTGCCGTGAGAAACGGGCAAGCACATCCCCTGCTCTGTGTATGATTTCCGGCGAAATGGAGGTTCCCGCCGGACAGCATCCCAAAGGGATCATCCCCATCAATGGAAATGCCAAGCTGATCTCCGCCAACGACTCCAGCGGCTTCACCTACCGGGGGCGGTTTGACGATGCGGCGCAGGCCGCGACAGTGGGCTATACCGCCTCCCAGAAGGCCCACAATGCCCTGCGGTGGCTGGTAGCCAATCAGAGCATCTCCTTTGGCGGGCGGACCTTCCTATGCTGGAACCCCCAGGGCATCCAGATCCCCAAGGTAACAGGCCCCATGGGCCGTAAAGGCGGCGGAACTGTTCATCGCTCGGCCAACCCCAGCCAGTATCAAAAGCAGCTGCGCGAGGCCCTTTCCGGCTGGAAAGAGGCGCTGCCCCAGTCGGCCGGCGTGGTCATCGCCGCCTTTGACGCGGCCACCACAGGCCGACTGGCCGTCACCTACTACAATGAACTGCTGGCTTCTGACTTTCTGGACCGGCTGCACGATTGGGAGGTCTCCTGCTGTTGGGAAAACGGTCCCTACGGGATTCAGTCGCCCTCGTTGTTCCAAATCGTCAGTTGGGCCTTTGGGACTCCCCGGAACGGTAAGTCTGAACCTGATGACCGCATCCTGCGCCAGCAGATGCAGCGGCTGATGGCCTGCCGGGTAGATCGGGCGCCCTTCCCGCTGGATGTGGAACGGGCCCTGATGGAAAAAGCCTCCCACCTTCTGCTCTACGAGGGGGAGCCCCGCCAAAAATTGTTGTTCACGGCCTGTGCGGCTATTCGGAAATATCACTATGACCATTTAAAGGAGGAGTGGGATATGGCTTTAGACAAAAACTGTTCCGACCGGAGCTATCTATTTGGCCGCCTGCTGGCTGTCGCGGACGCCATAGAAAACAGCACGTATACCGAAGAGGACCGGCGGGAAACCAACGCCATAAGAATGCAGAAAATCTTTACGCTGCGCCCGATGGCAACATGGTCCGCTCTATGGGCCAAGTTAGCCCCCTACAACAGGCGTCTGGCACAATCCAAACCAAAGCTCTACCGATATTACCAGAATATGATTGACGATATTCTGGATCGTTTTTCCCCTTTCGACAGTACGCTGAACCAGCAGTTGGATGATATCTACCTGTTGGGCTATTCCCATCAGCGGGCCTACCGCAACGAAAAACCGGATCAAAAAGAGACAGAGGAGGAATCTTAAATGGATACCTTACAGAACAAAATCGACTTTGTGGCCTTTGTATCCGCCACCATGGCAAACCCCAACGGCGACCCCCTCAACGGCAACAGCCCCCGTACCGACTACAACGGCTTGGGGGAAATGAGCGATGTGTGCATCAAGCGCAAGCTGCGCAACCGGATGCAGGACCTGGGAAAGCCGGTGTTCATCCAGTCCGCTGACCGGTGCGACGACGGATGCGGCAGTCTCAGCGAACGGGCCTCCGCTGTCCTGGGGAAAGCGAAGGAGTTCAAGGACTCAGCCGCCTACGCGCAAAAGGCCTGTGAAACATGGTTTGATGTGCGCTCTTTCGGTCAGGTATTTGCGTTTAAAGACACAAAGGGCATGTCCATCGGTGTGCGGGGTCCTGTCTCAATTCACCAAGCCATTAGCGTCTCCCCGGTACAGGTGGAGGATATGCAGATCACAAAGAGTGTAAACGGTGAAAACAGCGACAAAAACCGCTCCTCGGACACCATGGGCATGAAGCACTTTGTCCGCTTCGGACTGTATAAAGTCAAAGGCTCCATCAATGTCCAGCTGGCGGAAAAGACCGGCTTTACCGAGGAAGACGCCGATATTTTAAAGGAGTGCCTGCGTACCCTCTTCGTCAATGACGCCTCTTCCGCCCGACCAGAGGGCTCCATGGAGGTGGTCAGGCTCTACTGGTTCCGCCACAACTGCAAGGATGGGCAGTATTCCTCCGCCAGAGTCCATCGGTCAGTCCAGGCTGAAATGACCGTCTCTGACGCCATCCCCTCCTGCGCGGAGGATTACAAGATCACATTGGAGCCTTTGGCTGGACTGGAACCGGAGATCCTGGATGGAGTTTAGGGAGGAGGATTATCTCCAGCTGTCCGGTCTGCAGCACTTTGCCTTCTGCCGCCGGCAATGGGCGCTGATCCACATCGAAAACCAGTGGGCGGAGAACTACCGCACAGTGGACGGCCACCTTATGCACGAGCATGTCCACGACCCGACGTCTCGAGAGAGCCGGGGGGACCGCCTGACCGTCAAGGGGCTGGCAGTCCACTCCACCGAGCTGGGTATCTCCGGTCAGTGTGACGCAGTGGAATTTTATAGGGACTCAACTGGGGTCCCCCTGCGGGACCGAGAGGGGCTGTGGCTGCCTTATCCGGTGGAGTACAAGCGAGGCAAACCCAAGGAGCACAGCGCGGATGAGCTACAGCTGTGCGCCCAGGCCATGTGCCTGGAGGAGATGCTCTGCTGTACTGTCCCTGAGGGGGCGCTCTACTATGGGGAGCCCCGCCGCCGGACGGTGGTCTCTTTTACACCTGAACTGCGCGGGCAGGTCAGGGACAGCCTGTCAGAGATGCATGAGCTGTACAGGAGGCGCTACACCCCCAAGGTGAAGCCATCCAAGGCCTGTAACGCCTGCTCTTTGAAAGACATATGCCTGCCCAAACTGATGGGCCGTAAAAAAGTTGCAAGCTGTTTAGCTGCTGCTATGGAGGGGCTGGAATGAAACATCTGCTCAACACCCTCTACATCCTCTCAGAGGATATTTACCTATCTCTGGATGGGGAAAATGTGGTGGCCAAACAGGACAAGCAGACTGTTACCCGCTATCCCCTACATGCTTTGCAGAATATTATTACATTTTCTTATGCCGGAGTCTCGTCTGCGCTGATGGGGGCCTGCGCCCAGCGCCAGATCGGTTTGGCCTTCTATACCCCCACAGGAAAATTTCTAGCCCGGGTGTGCGGTGAAGGAAATGGAAACGTCCTGCTCCGCCGGACACAATACCGGATTGCAGATAACCCCAGCCAGTGCTGTCAAATCAGCCGCACTATGATCTTTGGCAAGCTGTTCAACGCCCGCTGGAGCATTGAGCGCACCAGACGGGACCACGGCCTGCGGGTGGACAGCGAAAAACTGGCTGCCGCCTCCAAACAGATCTATGGACTTCTATCTCAGGTCAAGGAGGTAACCGCTCTGGAGGAATTGCGGGGCCTGGAGGGGGTGGGGGCCTCCGCCTACTTCGGTGTTTTTGACGAGATGATCCTGGGAGATAAGGAGACATTTTCCTTCCAGGGCCGCAGCCGCCGTCCTCCATTGGACGCGGTCAACGCCATGCTCTCCTTTGCCTACAGCCTTTTGACTCACGACTGCGCCTCCGCGTTGGAAAGCGTGGGCTTGGATTCCTATGTGGGATTTCTGCACCGGGATCGACCAGGCCGGACCTCCCTGGCACTGGACCTGATAGAGGAGCTCCGCCCCTGCATGGCGGACCGCTTTGTGCTCACCCTTATCAACAAGCGTCAGGTCAAGGCGGGAGATTTTCAATATATGGAGAGCGGTGCGGTGCTGCTGACTGACAGCGGCAGGAAAACATTTTTGAAACATTGGCAGGAAAAGAAAAAAGAGACGCTGACCCACCCTTATCTGGGCGAAAAACTCCCGTGGGGAATGATCCCTTATATTCAGGCGCTTCTCTTGGCCCGCTACCTCCGGGGAGACTCGGACGCTTACCCACCGTTTTTATGGAAGTGATCAGATGCTGATTTTAATCACCTACGACGTGAATACCGAGGACGCTGCCGGCCGCAAACGTCTGCGGCAAATCGCAAAGCAGTGCGTCAACTACGGTCAGCGAGTGCAGAACTCTGTTTTTGAGTGTCTGCTGGATGCGGCCCAGTGCCGCATGTTACAGGCAAGGCTGTGTAAAATCATGGACCCGGAAAAGGACAGTCTACGTTTTTATTACTTAGGAAACCACTATGAGAACAAGATTGAGCATTTGGGAGCAAAGAAATCCTATGACCCACAGGATGTGTTGATGCTTTAGGTGCGGAGCACAAGCACACAGGAAATCTCCACCGTTTCGCACCACATTTTGCAATATTTTCCGTGAGGATGCTACCCTGTTTTTTTAATTGGATGGGAGTTAGGAGAGGAATTTTGAAAGAATTACCTATTTTGTTGTGAAAACAGCTGGAGATTTTAGCTGTTTTTGCTGTCGCCCCCCGCATGGGGGGCGTGGATTGAAATCCCCTTTTGCGGGTTGAACCGCTTAAGATACACCAGTCGCCCCCCGCATGGGGGGCGTGGATTGAAATCGTATCCCGGACGGCACCAACGCCGGGGACATGCGTCGCCCCCCGCATGGGGGGCGTGGATTGAAATCTGCAAAATCATTGGACAAAATCTACACATAAACAGGTCGCCCCCCGCATGGGGGGCGTGGATTGAAATTCCGGTATCAGGATGAGGATAATAAGACCTAGGGTCGCCCCCCGCATGGGGGGCGTGGATTGAAATAAGCCATTTTCATGCTGGACCACCGGACCGTTGAGGTCGCCCCCCGCATGGGGGGCGTGGATTGAAATCAAGGAGGCGAGGCGATCTCCAAAATCGCTTGTGGTCGCCCCCCGCATGGGGGGCGTGGATTGAAATTCCTTGAAATTAGGATAAACCAGGCCGGTTGGGGTCGCCCCCCGCATGGGGGGCGTGGATTGAAATCCTCCTTTACAACTTCATAATGTACGCTAGTACGGTCGCCCCCCGCATGGGGGGCGTGGATTGAAATCCATACGTTGCCATCCTGGTCGCTGATCCAGTGGTCGCCCCCCGCATGGGGGGCGTGGATTGAAATAGGTAGAGGCCGGAATGGATGGCGCTGTCCAGCGTCGCCCCCCGCATGGGGGGCGTGGATTGAAATAAGCCATTTTCATGCTGGACCACCG
>CAPGBJ010000019.1 GCA_948616425.1 uncultured Oscillospiraceae bacterium | reverse complement strand
GTTCTTTTTTGTTGCTTTGCCTGACATCTGTTTTCCTCCTATCCAAGATTAGCCTCTGCTGCGAGGATCCATGATGTAGTACACAATATCCACAATCAGATATATCACCATACAGAACAACGCGGAGACAAACATAAAACCCTGAATGGCCGCGTAGTCCTTATTTGTCACGGCGGAAACGGCATACTGACCGATGCCGCCCCAGCCGAATACCTGCTCGATCAAGGTCGCGGCGCCTAACAAAAAGCCGTACAGCGTACCTACAAAGGTGACCACCGGCGTAAGGCCGTTTCGGATGACATAGCGGTTCACCTTTTTGGTAGGAAGGCCGCAGGCCCTTGCGTACCAGACATAGTTTGAATTCACCACGTCAGACATGACGGTCTTTGTCATCTTCATAATGGGGCCAGAATAGCAAAGGCCAAGGGTAATCACCGGCAGGGTCAGCTGCGCGCAGGCGGACCGCAAAGCCGGCATATTCCCCGTCAACACCGCGTCGACGGTGTACATGCCCGTGATTGCCTTAGGCGGCGAGATGGCCAAAGATATCCTGCCCAGGGGCGCAGGCGCCACATGGAGCTTTACATAGAAGATAAAAACCAGCAGCAGGCCAATCCAGAACTCCGGCATCGCACCGGCCAGCAGAGAGTAGCCACGCCCCACCCGGTCCCCCAGCGAGCCAGGTTTGAGCGAGATCAAAAGCCCAAAGGAGATGCCAATTATCAGGGCTAAAATCAACGAATAGGTGATCATCTCCAGCGTTGCGGGAAAGCGTTGGGCCAAGTCCTTCGTAACCGGGTTGCTGGTAAACCACGACGTCCCCATATCGCCGCGGAGCAGATCTTTCATGTAAATGAAAAACTGCGTCGGCACCGGCTTGTCAAGGCCCATCTTTTGTTCAATGGCGGCCACCACCTCGTCCGTCGCAAACGAGCCCGCCATCGCCTCGGCCGGGGAACCTGGAATCATCCGGATCAACAAAAAGGTAATCAGTATTACGGCAAAAAGCTGGGGAATAAAAATGATCAGACGTTTCACAATAAATTTAAGCAGATTCATGCGTTTCCTCCTTCTTCGCCTTTGAGGATCTGGGGAAGGGCACATTTTATGGAAGCTTGACTGTGTGCCCCAGGATACACAGCCAAGCTTACCGGTTGGATCATGAGCTCTTATCTGTCAAGTGTCGCATGACGGAAATCAAAACCGTTCAGAGAGGTCCACACACCGCCGGACAGGGCCTTCGTCACCGGCAGATAGTAGCCCGGCTCACAGACCATAATCCAGCCCACATCGTCGGCAAAGGTCTTTTGCAGGTCGCTCCACACGCTGGCGCGCAATTCCTCGTCCAAGGAGAACTTGGCCTCGGCAAACCGCTGCTCCACAAAGTCACTGTAGTACTCGTTGTAGTCCATGCCGCACTCGTTGGTGGCGAAAATGCCGATTGCAAACTGAGGGTCCGGGAAACCGGCCATGTCCTGGTTGACATACAGTTGCAGGTCGTTGTTCACCCGCTTGTTATACAGGTCGCCTGTGGGCAGCTTTTCGATGCTCAGATTGACGCCGATTTTCTCCAGACTGGTCTTGTACAGGATGCAGATGCGCTCCAGATCCGCCTTGGCCGAGTCGATGGAGATGGTCACATCAAAGCCGCTGCCGTAGCCGGCCTGCGCCAGCAGCTCCCTGGCCTTCTCCAAATCGGTGGTGTAGTGGTAGGTCTTCTCATAGTAGGGGAAGATGGTGGCCTGGATACTGGTCATGGGCTTTGCGGTGCCAAGGTACACGGTGGACAGGACCTCCTCATAGGGGAACGCATAGGCCAAGGCCTGCCTGACCTCCTTGCTGGACAAAATGGGATCGGTACACAGCGGCTCGATACGCAGGGACAGGTTGCTCTGGTGATACTCAATCTTCACCCCGTCTGCACGCTTCAGCTGGTTGATCTCCTCTGGCAGCGGCCAGTCAAACACATCGATGTCCCCAGATTGAAGCATGGCCAGCCGGTTGGCGCTGTTGGGGATCTCGCGGTAGATGATCTTCTTGATGGAGGGGGCCTGTCCGTAATAGTTCGGGTTGGCCTCAATGACCACTTGGCTTCCGGGAGACCACTCGGTGACGTAGTAGGGTCCGAACGTGGCGGCGTTGGTGGCCAGCCAGTCAGAGGCCCAGGGGTCGGCATCGGTGGCGTGCTTCTTGGCCTCAGTGGAGTCGATGATACCGGTCAGAATGTGGGTATAGATTAGATCACCAATGTAGCTGACGCCATCGGTCGTGATGGACACTGTATATTTGTCCTCAACCTTCACGTTCTCCGCAGTGGACAAGCCCGTGGTGGAAAACATATGGAAGTCGCCCAGCGCGTCCAAGGCGTCCGCCCGGTCTAAGCGCCATTTGACGTCCTCTGCGGTCAGTTCGTTGCCAAAGTTACTGAGCACACCCTCACGCAGCTTAAAGTACACGGTTTTTCCGTCGTCGGAACGCCACCACTTCTCGGCCAGCGCACCCGTAATCTTGTCGTAGTCAAAATCATAGACACAGGTGCCGTTCTCGTTGGTCGTCACAGCCCAGTCTAAAAGCCGCTCGTAAACGTTGGCGGAAAGCGCCATGGCCTCAAGGGAATTGTGGTACTCCGGGTCGATCCCGTTGGGCAGGGCGCTGACACCGACAACGAGAATTTCATTGGGCGACAGGGCAGCCCCACCCGATTGGCCGCCCTGGCCGGACGATGAACTATCTTTGCCGCCGCAGGCCGCCAGCGAAAGCATTATGCCCAACGCGAGGATACCCGCAAGGATTCGTTTGCTTTTTTTCATGTCTCTTTCCCTCCATTTATCGTTCTTGGGTTGATAGGAACACTGGCGCAGACAGCCTTACACCCCCTAAACTTTCAATTTTCGATTCGCCGTTGGCTTATATGTACGATTATAACAGGTATATTCCCAGGTGTACTCGTGCAAACTGCACAACATAGGGGGAATCGGTTGTTCAGAATAGACGATCTTTCATCCCGCTGTCTTTACCCATTTCATGCAAAATGGTATACTTTACAAAAATGACAGAGAAAGGTTCTGCGTCGGATATGGAGCTTTTATCTTTAATGCGGAGTATCAGCCCGCAGCTTGTTCACCTGCTGAATCCCGGCGTCAGCGCGGATAAACCGGTAAGCGATGTCGCAGTGATTGAAACGCCCGACGTGATTTTCAGCGTTGCCGACGGGGAATTGGTTCTGTCCTCCACGTTGTTTCAAAATTCTACCGAGCAGTTTGTCGCCGACTCGCTGGCTCGGCTCAGCCAGGCCAATTGCGCCGGCCTTTTAATTAAAAATCCTCCGCTGAACCACATCACCCCTGCGCTCCTGCGCTACGCGCAACAGCTCAATTTTCCGATTTATCAGGTGGAACCCGTCATTTCCCTGTCAGAAATTTTCAAAATTTTATACCGGAATATCCGCCGGGTTGAACAGCAGGATTTTGAATGTATCCTCTCCGGCCTGCGGCATCTCAACAATCTTGCCATATCCGGCGCTTCTCTGGAGGAGATAGCCGTCTCTATGGCGCAGGAAATTTCCAATACCGTCCTGTTTCTCGATTTAAAATTTTCCATCATCTCCATCCAAACCGTCCTGCCTAATTGGCACGCAGATACCGTTCATCTGGCGGTTGGGCAGCGATTTTTCACCCCAGTCGAACGGGCGCGCATTGAAAGCGGCCTGCACGAGTTCCCCACCAGTCCCTATCTAGACCGCATCATCCGCAATAACGAGTACCTATCTTTTATCATCGTTCCCACGCGGTGGGGCGACAGCACCACTGGCTATCTGTGCCTGCTCTCCACCAATAAGCCCTTCTCCATGCCCGAACTGTGGACCATCGAAAATTTCCTGCCCATTTTAAGCCAAGCCATGCATAGCAAAATGCTGACGGAGACCCCCTCCTTAAACGTGGAGGATCTCTTTGTCTGGCAGGTGCTTTTGCAGCAAAGCCCCAATATGCAGCGGGCAAAGCAGGTCTGCGCCCTATGCGGCTTTGACTACAACGCCGCCAGAATCTGTATGGTAATAGAATATCCCACGCTGAAAACCGCACCCGCCGCAAAGCGCAGAAGCACCCTGGAAAGGCAACGAATTTTCATTGCAAATCAGTTAGAGACCTACACAAATACCCATAAACTAATTTTAATTCACGAAAATTATTTAATCGTCCTGCACACCGCGTTTGGCGACCTCCCTCGAATCTCTGTGATACAGGATCACGAGATCTTCGGCAAACGTCTGGTAGAACACATTGACAGCGAGTTCTCGCTGGACTGCTTCATCGGCCTGAGCGAAACAAGCCGTGGGCTGGAGACTTTGAGTGAGTGTTACTTCCAGGCGGCGGAGAGCATCTCGCTGGGCAAAAAGATCCGATTAAATCAAAGCTGGTTTTCCTATCATGAGCAATACCTGTTCCACCGTCTTTGGCGCAGCTTCACCAGCAAACAGCTGCATGAAATCTGTATCAACATATTGGAGCCCATCATGGATGACACCCCCGACTTTGCCGAACTGCGCCGGACCCTGGAGGTATATATAAGCTGCAACGGCAACCTAAGCCAAACCGCCGAGCGGTTGTTCATTCACCGCAACACGTTAAACTACAGAATGACAAAGCTGAAAAATCTACTCTCCATCAACGAAATTTCTGCGGACGATTTTACCCGATATATGGTCGGATTGACAATTTTAAAGATGATATAGTAAGATAAACGCGCAGGGGCGATTTGAGCCCTCGGCCAGCGAACACCGGGTATAGCGCCTCGAGATGCGGTCCGCGGTATCCGCTCAGAGTCGGTCGAGGCCCCGCTTATGGGGAAAAGCCGCTACTTGAACCAGCTGATTGGCCACTTGACCAAGGGGAAACCGATGGAGAGGCGCTTGCGCGAATAGGAGGAAACAGCCATGTGGATATGTCCCAAGTGTGGGCGACCGTTTCAAAACACAGAGCAGGACCACTACTGCGGGAAACCTCCCGCAACGATTGAGGCGTATATCGCCGCCCAGCCGGAGGAGACACAGCCCTACCTGCGGCAGGTGAACGCCGCCATCAAAGCCAGTATCCCGGAGGCCAAGGAAAAAATCTCCTGGAGTATGCCCGCCTATTGGAAGGGGCGCAACCTGATCCAGTTCGCGGCGTTCAAGCGGCACATCGGTCTGTATCCCGGTCCAGAGGCCGTAGCGGCCTTCGCCGGGCGGCTGGCGGAGTACAAAACCAGCAAGGGCGCTATCCAGCTCCCCTACGGCAAGCCGCTTCCGCTGGATCTGATTGGGGAGATTGCAACGTGGTGCGAAGCGAACTATACACGTGTGACTCCCGGCTCGCCGTAAACTGCCAGGGGGCGAGGGGACTTCACCCAGCGCGGCGGTATAGCACCATGTCCATTGGGGGTACCCAACAGCGTCAAATTTCCCCATAAGCCCATGAAAAACAAAAGCGGTGCGCCCCATACAACGTGGAGCGCACCGCTCTGCTTTTACAGTGGATGTTCTGTCAAATATTGCGCATCAATCGGCAAGGAAGTGCCCCTCAACGCGCAGGGTTCCATAGACACATACGGCTCTTCACCTCATCCAGCAGCGCCTCCGCTGCCGGGGAAAACATCGCGTACTTTTTCCAGACAAAAAACAATCTGGAGTGGAGGGGCGGGGTCAGCGGCCGAAAACACAGGGGGCTGTCTGGTCCGGTATCCACCAGCCTGTCAAAGGCGAGCAGACAGCCCAGGCCCTCCCGGGCCACAGAAAGAAAATATCGTAACACACGAAGCTCCATGATAACACCTCCTGCTGTTCAGTATAGAGGGAGATGTTATTCTTTTTAAGAATAACATAATATAGAAATTAAGTATTTGCTATTTCCTTCCCAGATGCCTTATCATGAAAGCAAGCATTTTTTCCAGAATATCTGCGGGAAAGGAGACAGCAACTATGATCAAGCAGACTGCGGGCCGGGATCAGCTGGGAGATTTCGCCCCCAAATTTGCCCAACTCAACGACGACGTGCTCTTTGGCGAAGTCTGGAACCGGGAGGGGGTGTCTATTAAGCTGCGTTCCATCCTCACCGTCGCCGTGCTGGTGAGCAAGGGACTGGTGGACAGTTCCTTCCAGTACCATGTGGAAAACGCCAAGAAAAACGGTGTGACCAGGGGCGAGATGGCGGAGAGCTTGACCCATGTGGCCTTTTACGCCGGTTGGCCCAACGCCTGGGCCGCCTTTCGGGTGGCGGTAGAGGTCTACAAGGGCGACCCGGGCGTAGACGGCGGAATGTTCGGTCTGGGGCAGCCCAATAACGACTATGCCCAGTATTTCACCGGCAGCAGCTATCTGAATCCCCTTACCAACCCTGAGGAGACCATTTTTCTGGCCAACATCACTTTTGAGCCGGGCTGTCGCAACCACTGGCACATCCACCACGCATCCAAGGGCGGCGGACAGATTTTGCTATGTACTGACGGACGGGGCTGGTATCAGACGTGGGGCGGAGAGGCCCAAGAACTCCATCCCGGTCGCGTGGTCTATATCCCCGCCGGGGTGAAGCACTGGCACGGCGCGGCCAGGGACAGCTGGTTCAGCCACATCGCCTTTGAAGCCCCCGGCGAGGGCTGTTCCACCCAGTGGTGTGAACCGGTGGACCCAGGACAATATAGCGCCCTGCGCTGACAACTGAGAGGAAGGGCCGTCCAGTTTCCTGGACGGCCCTTCCTGGTTCTGAGTTTTCATTCAGTCAGGTGTAAACTAACTGATTGCAGACAATATTCTCCGCTGGTTTTTTTCTATTCCCCGTTCTTTTATCAAGAATTCCTTTCTATCTTTTGCATAAAGAAAAACATTTTTAGGCTTGACAAAAAAGATAAATTATACTAATTTTAATGTATAATTAGGGAAATTTTTCCGAGAGGTCCTGTCTCCCGCTCAAAAAATTCTGGTGGAGGCTGGCATGAGTTGCAATTAGTTAAACTGCTGGGAACCAGTCTGAAAACGGAGCCGTCCAGGCAGAATTACCACCGGCTGAACAAGGCGGGACAGGATAAGGACACCGAACCTATGGAATATATGCCGGCCATGCCGCGGATGTTCGATGAGCCGCGCGTCTACCGGCTGAATGGAAACACAGAGAAGGGAGAGGGGCAGAAATATGGTAGCAGAATCGGTTGAACTGGAACTTTTGAAGACGGCAGAGGAATCGGAGAAGCATGGCATCCTGTCCTCCACGCCGAATGCCAGCAAAACGTCCTCCAATCCGCCGCTGATAGCGATTCTGCCGGAGATCACTCTGCCGGATTTTTTGAGGAAGTACAATGTCAGCACCTTTAAAAAGGACACCTTTCGGGAGGTCCGCCTGGTGGGGCGGGGGGAATACGCCAAATATAGCACTAGGCTCTACCGGTCAATGTATCCTCTGGTCTGGAGCTTTGTGGAAGACCGCCTGAAAGAGCAGGGGGAGGCGTACATCCGGTTTGTCAACGGGCGCAACGCCTGGTATAAGAACCCGCCCTTTATCACACGGGAGGAACATCAGCGGCGGAAGGCCGATGGAAACAATATACCCTACCGCCCTCTGAATGTGTCCGGTCTGGAAGGCTGGGCCATGTACATAAACTATGGACAATACGCCTGGATTAACGTCGTTCTGCGCAAGCGGATGCTGGAGCTGGGTCTTTCCCTGGAGGATTTTTCGCTGGAATACATACCCGGACTGGGAATGGAGTGGTGTGGGAGCTCGTCTGAAGACAGGGGGACAGCCGCACCCGCAGAAAGCGGCACAGCTTCCAAAGTCTCCAACGGCATCACAGGTATGGATTCCTCCGGCCGCCCCCCCGAGACCGCGGCAGAAGCCAGCCGTTCTCCGTCGCCGCGGACACAGGTTGTGACAGAGACGGCCTGCCAGGAAATCGAGATCACCGGCCCGGTGCCCCTGAGCGGGTATGTCTCCTCCGGCGGCGGAAAGAAAGCCAGCCTGATGAAACTTTCGGAAATGGTGGCGGCAGGCAGAGTCTGCGCCGGAGACGGCGTGTATGTGAAGGGGCAGCCGGACCAGAGAGGAACCATTACCGCTGACGGCACAATCACCTATGGCGGGCAGCTTCTGTCGCTGAACAAGTACGTAAAGGCGGTGCTGGGAGAGGGCTCCTATAACGCCTATCTCTATGTCTATCACGAAAAGACCGGGGAGCTGTTGGACAATTTGAGGTAATCGGGAGGAGTTGGGGCAATGGTAACAAATGCACAGGTCGAAGCTCTGATTACGGACATCCGGTTCCAGGAGATCAAGTTTTTCCAGGAAAAAGCCAATATTTTCACCATCGTGGGACAGACCCATACCGAGCATTGGCACAGCTCATTTATCCGCTGGCTACTGGACGCCCACTCATCTCTGCGGCTGGGACACTTCCCGCTGGTCAGGCTGCTGACGCTCTATATGATCAAAAATCCCCAGTGCGGGTTCGACCTGCGGGACATCTACCGCTGGAACTTGGATGACATTGTGTTTTCGACCGAGAAGGACGCCTCCTATGACCACAAGAAACGTTCCATTGATATATACGGGGAGAGCAGAGAGCTGATCTTGGTGATTGAAAACAAGGTCAACGCCCGGGAGAACTTCAACAAGTCCAACCAGGGGCAGACCATGGATTACTACGAGTATGTGGAACGGCACAAGCGGCCGGAACAGCGGGCGCTGTACTTTTTTATCACGGCGGACCAGCGGCAGACCCCCGACGCAGATATGTATGTACAGATTACCTATCAGGAGATGTACGATTCCATCATTTCCAAGTGTGTTGAGCACCCGAGGGTCTCCCCCGACGGCAAGTATCTCCTGGAGCAGTATGCCGCCAATCTGCGGGAGAGCGTACATAATTCCAATACGCCCATGGCTCTGGTCAACATCGACAAATGCAAGTCCCTGTATGACGACTACACAGAAATTCTGGATGAAATTTTCATCGCGGTGGAGGGGGCAGAAAAGTATACGGAGAGCGGAAATCCGGGGTGTATTGTGTACAGCCACTACTCGGACGTTTTTGACGAAATCTATCTGTCCATTGACGAGCGGTACGGCCGGACGCCCAAAAATAAAATGGAGCGGCAGGTCGTGACGTTTACAGACCTGTATAAGCGGGGTCTGGTGAAAAATAAGATGCAGTTCACGATGAAATATGACGGTGAACTGTTTTATGCTCGCGCCATTTTAAGCTCAGATGGAAAAGACTGCTACCTGCAGATTCTGGATGAGAACAAGCAGCCCTATATAGTAAACGGTAAGGTTGTCGGGATCTACAGAACTTCTTCCTCCGCCGGGATTGACGTGATCAACTTCCGACGGAAGGAAAGGGGGATCAACCAGCGCGTGAAAACACTGCGGGGAACTACCTATTGGGTCAACGAGGCGGGTCAGACCGTCAAGGATCTGATTGACCAAATGTATGGGTAACAATGCCATAATCGAACTTCGTGTAATAACAAGCCAGGTCCCTTTTGAAGAAAGTGTTGCCGAAGTGTGGAGAGAAATATGGAAAAACTTTCTATTTTATTCATGATACTTGTCATTTTCTGTACTTCATTCTCAGGTAAAATAGATATAGCAGTAAGAGGGGATAAACAGGTTAAAAAAGTAATTGTTGTATTCAGTGTGGGAGCATTATTAATTTACACAATTGCTATTGTAAGTATCTTATTGTGAATATATCAATCGAAAAAATTCAGTTTATCGAGCAGTTACACGCCTGTATAGGGTAACTGCTCACTTGAAATATTTTGACGCCAATGGCGTTGGGCAACACCGACCTGAACGGGGAGCATTCCAGCCCAACTCATCAATGGCTTTACAGCTTTGTCCTTACTGTGCCATAGGGCACACTTTTGCCAGCACCGCAACTGCCAATGGTGCTGATGTCGCCAGTGCAGACCTTAAGAACTGAGGTCTGCACACTTTTATTTTCCCAACAAACGGCGTGCGGTCTCTCAGGTCGAAGGGGAACCCTGCGCCGAAATGGACGCAACACTTCAAATTTTGACCTATTTTTCTACCGCCGCCCTTGACGGATTATGCGGAAAATATTATAATAATAATGACATA
Source organism: uncultured Oscillospiraceae bacterium (assembly GCA_948616425.1). Taxonomy (GTDB): domain Bacteria; phylum Bacillota; class Clostridia; order Oscillospirales; family Oscillospiraceae; genus Lawsonibacter. Next base: position 37,715 of record CAPGBJ010000019.1, on the reverse strand, counting down.
ACGACAGCGTCATATCTGCCGCCGCCCCCGTAACCGGGATTCCATTTTGTCAGGAAGAAGGTATGGGTATGGACATGGTTCGACTGCACTACTTTACAGAAGTAGCGAGACATCTCAGCCTGAGCAAGGCGTCGGAAGTACTCTTTCTCTCCCAGCCGGCGCTGAGCCGGCATATCAGTGCCTTTGAAAAGTCACTGGGGACGCCGTTGTTTGAACGGGGGAACCGCGGCGTCAAGCTGACGGCAGCGGGCGAGCTGCTCTATGCTGAGTCGGAGGCTCTCCTTTTAAATGAGAATAGCCTGCTGTTCCGGCTGCGGGAGCTAAATCCCGCCCACAACCAGACCATCCGCATTGAGTACACCAGCGGCAACCTTATCAGCAAGATCACCGGATTTCTGGTCCACTTCGGGGCCAAGGATCAGCACTTTATCGTGGAGCGGACGGTGTGGGACGTTCTGCTCCAGGATCTGAACCATGGCAGTACCAATCTGGCCATCTGCGCCCTGCACGAGCTGTATGAACAGGACAACATCTGCACACAGCTGCTGTTCTCCTCCCCCAGTAAGATCTGCCTGTCCAAGCGGCACCCGCTGGCCAGACGGGAACGCCTCACCATCCAAGACATTCAGAAGGATGTCATCATGCTCCCCAACACGTCGCTGTCCACCAAATTTGCCCTGCACGACATTGTTTCTCTGGGCAAACGGTATGGGCTGACGCTGAATGTCACCACAGAGCACAACTCCATGATGGCTATCCTGGCGGATGTAGCCCTGGGCCGGGGGGTGGCCCCTATCATCGGCACATTCCTCCCCGGTGACCTGCCCAAAAACCTGAAGGAGGGCACCGTGCTGTTGCCCTGCGACGGGTTAAGTAACATTGATTATGGCGTGGCCTGGAACAAGTCGATGGAAAACCAGCATCTGCTGTCCATCATTGATGAGATGGCGGCCTATGACTGGGCCTGACACCGACCCCGCAGGCTGACAGAAAGGAGCGCGGGCTCTATGGAGCTGGAACATCAGTGGCAGGAGATGCCGGTTTCCATTGCCTTTGATCAGGTGGGCGGGGACCGGCTGCTTCGCACCTCCGCCCTGTTTGCCATACTGCAAAATGGGATCATCCACCAGATGGAGCCAGGCGCCGCCGTATTCCGCGCAGCCCATCTGCGTGGGCTGCTGCTAGTGCTGATCCAGCAGTATATCCGCATCCACCGGCTGCCTGCCTTTCAGGAGACGGTCCGCCTGCGCTCACGGCCCGGGCGGAAAATGCACATGCTGTTCCCCCTATTTTGCGAGATTACAGGGGAAGATGGCTCGGTGCTGGTGGAGAGCAACGCCGTCTGGGCACTGATCGGGGGCCCGGACCGCAGCCTCGTCCCGCCGGAGGACTATGGCCTGGAGTTCCCCTATCAGAAGGGCCGGGAGCCTGTCTGCTGTATGGACCAGATCAAGCCGCTGCCATTGGAGCACCAGTTTTAGTTTGTTGTTCCCCGCAGCTACATTGACTTAAACGGACATATGAACAACACCCGCTACTTTGACATGGTGGAGGATCACACTCCGCCTACCCCCGGCCCACTGCGGGAGGTCCAAGTGGAATTTGTCACAGAGGCCCTGCTGGGAGAAGAGCTCTCGGTACACTGGGGAGTGCGTGAAAATACCCGCTATTTCTGCGGTATAGGCAGTCGGGGTACCTGTTTTCAGATGCGGCTGGAATATGCCGATGGAATATAAAAACACCCTCCGTCTCTCTTTAAGGGACGGAGGGCGTTTGATTGCCGGAAAAGGTTTACTTTCGATAGGCGTCAAAGCTGCTCCAAACGGGGATCCCAGTATATTCCAGAGCAGGCTCTTCACCGGAAAGTACCCGAATGGCGCCGGCGGCCAGCGCCTCCATCTCAAACTCTCCCGCCTGGGTTACAACGGGGGCCAGGAAGGAAATGTATTCGGTGAGAGCATTCACCAGATAGGGGTCATGGGCGATGCCGCCAGTGAGGATGATGGCATCTACCTGCCCCTTCAGCGCCGTGGCGCAGCCGCCCACCGCCTTGGCAATCTGATAGATAAAGGCGTCATAGACCAGCTTGGCATACCGGTCGCCGGCCTTAATCCGCTCCACAATCTCCCGGGCGTCGGAAACACCCAGGTGGTCCACAAGGCCGCCGGTCTTCGTGATTCGGTTATACAGCTCCTGCTGGGTGTACTCGCCGGAGAAGCAGAGCTTCACCAGATCGGCAGCCGGCAGCCAGCCGGCCCGTGTGGGGGCCATGGGTCCATCTCCGTTCATGGCGTCGTTGACGCAGCACATCCGTCCCTTCCGGTGGGCAGCCACGGTGACGCCACCGCCGATGTGGCAGCAAATGAGGTTCATTTCGTCGTACCGCTTTCCCTGGGAGGCGGCATAGCGGATGCAGTTTTCCTTCTGGTTCAGGGGATGGCCTTTGGACTGGCGATAGAGCTCGTGAAAGCCACAGACCCGCTCCACGTCGTCCAGCTCGTCAATGTCGGGGGGATTGACGCAGAAGATTTCTCCGCCGAACTCCCTTTGAAGCTCCACCGCGATCTGCGGCCCCAGGGTGTTGGGGTGGCGCGCGGTGAAGCAGGTGCGGGCGTGCTCCAGCAGCTGGTCGTTCAGCTGATAGACGCCGCCCTCCATGGAGACCAGGGCGCCGCAGATGCAGGAGTAGGCATCCACCCCCTCCAGCGAGATATTCTGTTCCCGAAGCACCTGGCGGATCGTCTCCATCCGGAAGGGAAGCTGGTCGGCAATCTCTCGGAATCCCTTTAAGGTTTCCGCCGCGTGATCCACGTTGGTCTGAAAAATCTTTTTCTCCCCCTCAAACAGCGCCACTTTGGTAGAGGTGGAACCGGGGTTGATCGCAAAGATCCGGTACGCTTTTTTCATGGTAATTCCTCCTTTTTTCATCCGGCAGCCTACCGCTGCCGGAACGCCTCGGCAATTTGCCGCCAGAAAAAACGTCGGGTGTTCTCACCCGGCGTTCTTTCCTTGTTCATCCTCAACCGTCGAATTCCTGGGCCATGACTACCAGCATAGCCAGATTGCCCACAATCTCGTCCAGCGGGGCGCCGCGGGAAAAGTCTGTCACCGGCCGGGCAAATCCCTGTAGGATTGGGCCGTAGGCCAGACATTTTCCAAAAATTTGGATCAGCTTGACGCCGATATTTCCGGCGTTCAGGTCGGGAAACACGATGACATTGGCCTTGCCCGCCACCGAGCTGTCCTCCTTGACCTTTTTTGCCGCAACGGCCGGAAGGATGGCCGCGTCCAGCTGAAGTTCGCCGTCAATGGCCAGGTCCGGCCGCCGCAGCTGGGCGGTCTGGGTGGCTTGACGCACCTTTTCCACCATATCATGGCTGGCGCTTCCCTTGGTGGAAAAGCTCAGCATAGCCACCCTCGGCTCCCAGCCCAGCAGCTGCTTGACGCTGTCCGCTGTGGTAATGGCAATATCCGCCAGATCATTCTGGTCCGGCATGGGGCAGATGGCCGCGTCCGTCAGCGCCAGCAAATGCCCCTCTGAAGTCTCCAGGCTGCCGGTCTCCACAATACCCATGCTGGACACGGCGGTGATCCCCGGGCGCATGCCAATGAACATCTGGCTGATATAGGCGACATCACCGGTGGAACAGGTGTAGCCCGCCGCCAGGCAGTCCGCCCAACCGCACTTTACCATGGCGGCAGCAAAGGGCAGCGGGGCTTTCAGCTTCCTGTGCAGGGTCTTTTCCGAATACTCCTCCGAGCGGGACAGATAGTCAGCCACCAGTGAGGCCCGCTTCCCCTCATCCGTGTGGTCTACAATGGTGAAGCCGTCCAGCGGCACACCGGCGGCCCTGGCCGCCGCCTCCACCTGGGCAGGATCGCCCACCAGCACGGGATGGGCGATCCCCAGTTCCAGCACTCTCCTGGCTGCCTGGAGGACCTTGTCCTCGCAGGACTCCGGAAAAACGATGGACTTGGGAGCGCGTTTGGCTTTCTCTACCATTTGCGAAATAAAATCCATAGAATCTTCCTTCTTTAGGCGTGATTTTTTTCCTTGGACGGGGGTGGAACCTCGCAGGCGCTGTACGCCTTGTACTGCTCCAGCAGCTGAAGCGCCCGCTCCCGCTGGGGGGCGAAGATGTCCTTGTGGCGGTCGATCTCCTGCAGATGGTCCAGCTTGCCGTGGAACGCCTGGCGGTTGTGCTGGCGGTACTCCATATTGTCCGGCCAATCAAAGGTCAATGCTCCATCCTTGATGACCACGTCTGCGTAAATACCGCAGACCGGGCAGCAGACCTTCTTGTTCCCTGGCAGCAGGGTGACGGTGTCCAGATGGCAGCAGGGGCAGACTCCGGCCTCATCACCGCGCCAGCTGTGGTCACCAGTGAGCATAGCGTCAGCTACATTTCGGCCCAGCTGTCGGGCCCGGGCCAGATAGTCCTCCTGGGCGGCCGCCTCGCCGAGGCTGGCCACGCCATAGATGTTCATCTGGTCCACCACCTCAGTCTGAGGGGAGAACACACAGGAGTAGAGAGAGGGCAGACCCAGGCTGGTCCAGTTTTCAGTCAAAGCGCCGCCCACGGAGATTAGCCCTCCGGCTCGCGCTTTGCCACGGCCCTTGATCCAGGGCTGCTCGGGCCGACCGGCGGCCGACCGGGCAATATCCAGCTTGGGCCCGAACACCCGGTCCCGGAAGGCGAAGAACATGCTGTTGGGGCTGATGGCATAGATGGGGGCGGCCAGCAGCACACCGTCGCTGTTCAGGAACTCCTCGATTAGGAAGGGGGCGTCGTCCTTATATTTGCACAGATGCGGGTCCCGGGAGGCGGGGCACGCATCATAATAACAGGTGGAGCAGTTGTGCAGCTCGTAATCCCGCAGGCGGTAGAAGCGTACCTCAACGCCGCGCTCCTCCGCGCCCATCAGGGCGGACTTTAGAAACACCTCACAGTTGCCCCATTTTCTGCCGAATGAAAATGCCGCTAAATACATGTGTTTACTCCTTTTCCTGCGGGGCACAGTCCGTCAGCTGGACGGTACCGCAGTCCCGCGCATACTTGTTTAACTCGTCCCAGAGAAGTTGGGACAGCTGGACGCTCCCCTGAGCCTCCAGCACCTGGCGTTTAGACCAGGAGGATTGGCCAGGGAGCCGCACGCCATCCGCACGCGCCTGGATGCGATGGATGAGGTCGGTGCTGCGTTCCAGATAGGTCTCCCGGTCCATCAGCGCATCTGCCTTGATGGCGATGGCGGTATGGGCGGTGGAACGGGCAGCCATGCCCTCCATATCCTCGTCCTGATCCAGGATCAGCCCGCCGGACAGAACGCCGGTGAGCAGCTCACACAGGATGGCCAGGCCGAAGCCCTTGTGCTCGCCGATAGGATAGCGCACTCCCCGGAGCAGCTTGTCCGGGTCGGTGGTGGCCTCGCCATTTTCGTCCACCCCCCACCAAGGGGGGACGGACACGCCCTGCTTGGCCCTTTGAAACAGTTGGAGGCCGGAGGTGTAGGCGAGGCTGATATCCAGCATCACCGGCCAGTCCTCCCGGGTAGGAAAGGCGAAGCCGATGGGGGACTGACCCACCACGCACCCCTTCGCGCCGGGGACGCCCATGGTGGGCACCCCCTTGGAGATGATCAGGCCAATGCAGCCCTGCTGCGCCGCCTGCGCCACATAGGGGGCGCCGCACAGATAGTGGTTGGAGTTGCGTACCGCGCATAGTCCCATACCGTGTTGAGCGGCCAGGTCAATGGCCCGCCGCATTGAGAAATGGTTGATGACTTCTCCGGGGCCGTTGTCCCCGTCCCATCGCTCCATCCCGCCAAAGCCGGACAGCCGCTGAAAATGCGGGTTGGGATTGATGGCCCCGCTCCGCAGCGCCTTCAGCCGCATGGGCAGCATATTAATGTCATGGTGCCCCATGCCGCGTTTGGTGGTGTCGATGTAGATTTGAGACATGACAGCCGCGTCCGCTTGGGGCAGGCCCAGCTTCGGCAGCAGCTGTTCCATGTATTCCTTCAGGGAAGCAAATGATACAAAAGGCATGCCACCGCTCCTTTCCGCCAGGTCTGAGGCCCTCCGGCCTCAGAGCGATTCCGCCTGATGGCAGCGTACAAAGTGGCCCGGGGCAACTTCCCGCAGCTGCTGTACCTTTTGGCATTCCGCGCAGGCATATTTGCAGCGGGAGGCGAACCGGCAGCCCGGCTTGGGATCAATGGGGTTGCTCACCTCGCCCTGCAGCAGATCCCACTTGATGCCGCGGCGGCTCAGGTTGGGCACCGGGATGGCGGAGAGCAGCGCCTTGGTGTAGGGATGGAGCCGGTTGGCAAACAACTCGTCCCTGGGGGCGTATTCCACCACCTGGCCCAGGTACATGACAGCGATGACATCGCTGATGTGCTTGACCACACACAGGTCGTGGGTGATAAACATATAGGTCAGCCCGTGCTGCTCCTGCAGATCCATCATCAGGTTCAGGATCTGGGCCTGGATGGACACGTCCAGGGCGGATACCGGCTCATCGCAGACAATGAAGGAGGGGTCCACCGCCAGCGCCCTGGCCAGGCCCACCCGCTGCCGCCGGCCGCCGTCCAGCTCGTGGGGATAGGCGTTGTAGTACCGCTGGGGCAGGCCGCACATATCCATCAGCTCTTTGGTCCGCTCCTGGAGCGCCGCCTTGCCACGCACGATCTTGGTGACCTTCATGGGTTCGGCGATGATTTCTCCGATGGAGAGCCGGGGATTGAGGGAGGTAAACGGGTCCTGGAAGATCATCTGCAGCTTCATCCGTGTGGTTTTCATTTCCTGGCGCCCCATCTGCATGATGTCCTCGCCCTGGTACAGCACCTGGCCGTCGGTGGCCTCAATAAGCCGGATGATGGTCCGGCCCAGGGTGGACTTACCACAGCCCGATTCGCCCACTACACCGAAGGTCTGTCCCTGGTTGATGGTGATATTGACGTCATCCACCGCATGGAGCATACCGCGCCGGGTCTTAAAATACTTCTTCAGCCCCTGGGTCTGGATCAATGGAGTGTTATTTTTGCTCACCGTCACTCACCCGCCTTTTCAAAATTCCGGACGCACCGGATGCTGTGGGCGCTCTGGGCGGCGAGTGGCGGCTCCTGCTGCCTGCATGTGTCCGCACAGTAGGGACACCGGTCCGCAAACTTGCAGCCGGCAGGCAGATTTGTGGGGTCCACCATGAAGCCGGGGATGGGCTTCAGCCGCCTGGTCACTGTTGTCAGATCAGGGATGCTGTTGAACAGTCCCTCGGTGTAGGGGTGGTTGCGCGCCCGGGAGAAGACGTCCTCCACCCTGCCCTCCTCCACAATCTGGCCGGCATAGACTACGGCCACCCGGTCGCAGAATTCGGCCACCACCCCCAGGTCATGGGTGATGAAGATCATGGAGGTGTCGAACTGTTCCTTCAGGTTGGCCATCAGCCGGAGCATCTGGGCCTGGATGGTCACATCCAGGGCGGTGGTGGGCTCGTCGGCGATCAGCAACTCCGGGCGGGCCACCAGCGCCATGGCGATACCGATGCGCTGCTTCATGCCGCCGCTGAACTGAAAAGGGTACTCCTTCTTCCGCTCGGGCTGGATGCCCACCAAACTCAGCATCTCATCCACCCGCTGCTCCAGCTCATGCTTGGGCAGGTCACGCTCATGGAGCTGAATGACTTCCCGGATCTGATCGCCCACGGTGATTACCGGATTCAGACTGGTCATAGGGTCTTGGAAGATCATCGAAACGCGGGCGCCGCGGATTTGGAGCATCTCCTTCTTGTTGGCCTTTAGGATGTCAATGCCGGCAAAACTGATGTCGCCGCCAGTGATCTCCCCCACCTTGTCAGGCAGAAGCCGCAGCAGGCTCAGCGCCAGGGTGGATTTGCCGGCGCCAGTCTCCCCCACCAATCCCAAGACCTCGCCCCGGTTCAGGGTCAGGCTCATGCCGTTGACAGCGTGAACTATGCCCTCGTCGGTGTTATATTGGGTGTAAAGGTCTCTGATCTCTAAGATTTTTTCACTCATTTGCGCACCTCATCAATTCTTCGTTCGGGGATCCAGGGCATCTCTCAGTCCGTCGCCCAAGAAGTTCATGCCCATCACCGCGATGGCGATACACACGCCAGGGATAACGCCGAGGTACGGGTAGTAGCGGATGTTTGCCCGGTTTTCCGCCAGGATACTGCCCCACTCCGGTGTGGGAGGAGACACACCGATCCCCAGAAAGCCCAGAGAGGCAATGGCCAGGATGGCGGTACCCAGGGCCAGAGTGGCATTGACGATGATAACGCCCAGCACGTTGGGAAGCAGGTGCTTGACAATGATGCGCAGTGAGGAAGTGCCGCAGCAGCGGGCCGCCTCAATGAATTCCTGGCTCCGTTGGGTCAGGATGGCCGCTCGGGTGGTGCGGGTAAAGCGGGAGAACATGGTGACAGAAATGGCCAGCAACATCTTATCCACCCCCTGGCCCAGAGCGGCCACAATGGCCATGGCCAACAGCACCGAGGGCACCGCCATGAGGATGTCGCAGATGCGCATCAGGATATCGTCCACCACGCCGCCGTAATAGCCGGCCAGGCCGCCCACGAGGATTCCCATCACCAGGCCGATGGCGACGGAGCCCAGGCCGGTGAAAAGGGAGACCCGACCGCCGTAGACGATGCGGGCGAAGAGGTCCCGGCCCAGCTGATCGGTGCCGAACCAGTACTCTGCGCAGGGGGACAGGAACCGGTCAGCCATATTCTGGGTATAGACCAGGTCATAGTCCACATACACAGGCGCCAGCAGTACGGCCAGGATCAAAAGGGCGATAATAAACAGGCCCAGCATGGCCAGCTTGTTTTTCTTGAAACGGAATGCCATCAGCCCCCACATGCTCTTGTTGGCGGGCAGAGTGTGAATCACGGTCTTCTTTTTTCTGCTCATAAATAGTTCACCGCCTTCAGGAGATGTATCCGAGCTTCACCCGGGGATCGACTGCGGCATACAGCAGGTCGACCAGCAGGTTGACACAGCCTACAAACAGGGAGATGACAACGATAACGCCCATGACCACGGGGGTATCGCGGACCTTCACCGCGCTGATGAGCATGGACCCCGTGCCGGCGATGCCGAAGACGGTCTCAATAACCACGGTGCCGCCCAGCAGGGACGCAAAGGTGGAGCCCAGAGTGGTAAGGATGTGGATCATGGCATTGCGCAGGGCGTGGCGGGTGATGACGCGAAATTCCGAAGCCCCCTTGGCCCGGGCCGTGCGGATGTAATCCTGCTTGATGGTTTCCAGCATGTAGGTCCGGCTGGATCGGGTCTGCCACGCGGTATGCAGCGCGGCCAATGCGATGGCCGGCAGGATGAAGTGGAGGGACGTCTCGGACCCTGTGGCCGGCAGCAGCCCCAGCCTGATACAGAAAAGCAGCTGCAGCAGCAGCCCCAGCCAGAAGGCCGGAATGGAGGCCAGCACCATAGATCCCACCAGCGTACAGATATCCAACACGCCATATTGATGGACGGCGGCCAGAATCCCCAGCGGTATGGAGATAACGGTGGCGATGATCATGGCGAAGATACCCAGCTTGATGGTGTTCGGCAGGCGCATGGCAAACTCATCCATCACCCGATAACCGTTTAGCCAGGATACACCGAAATCTCCCCGCAGCAGATTGCCCATGTAGCTGGCGTATTGGACAAGGATGGGGCGGTCCAGCCCCAGCTCATGCTCCTTGGCGGCGATGTCAGCCGCCGTCGCGTCGGCGCCAGCCGTTAAGGCGGCGATATTGCTGGGGGCAACACTCATAATAACGAAAATCAGCAGTGTGATACCAATTACGACAGGTATCAGCATCAGCAGCCTTTTGATGATGTACTTTACCATTTTATACCCCTTTGTCAGACCGTACTAATTTTGGCCAGGCTAGCCGCCTCCTCTGGATAGGTCTGGTCTGTTATTGATGAGATTTTAAGATCAATCTGGTATCTTGTTGGGTTTGGCCCGCGGCCGCCCCGCTCCCGCGAAAGGGGGACGGGGCGACTTTTGGGTTTCAGGAAGGTAGGGAATCAGAAGCTCCACTCGTTGAAGTAGAAAATACCGGCCAGCGGTCTGGGCTCAGCGCCCTGGAGGCCCCCGTTGTAGGCGACGATGCTCAGGCCATCGTACAGCGGGATCGCCCACACCTCCTCCGCGACAATGTCGCAGCCCCGGGCATACAGCTTCGCGCGGGCCGCCTCGTCGGTCTCAGCGCGGCCTTTGGCGATGACCTCCTCCATCTCATCAGAGCCGTTGTGGGGGGCAAACGCGCTCATCAGGGCGCGGCCGGTGCGGCCGAACGGGGTGTTCATGCTGCCGTCGGCGTCAATGGAGGAGTTGCCGTTGGCGCGTATGTTGGAGCCCCAGTTGCCGGACGGGTCCTGGAAAATGGTACCCATGTAGGTGGCGTTGTCCACGGCGTTTACCACGCAGTTGATACCGATTGCAATCAGCTGGCCCTGGATGATCTGAGCGGCAGTTTCCTCCTTAGTTCCGGAGGGAACAATAATGGTGAACTCCTCACCGGCATAGTTGGACTCGGCCAGATAGGCCTTGGCCTGTTCGGGGTCATAGGGGATCACTTGATAGCTCCCCTCCTCAGGGTAGGCGGTCAGGATGGGGCTCAGGGGGGTATCCAGCACGTTCACGGCTCCCTCATAGGTGCCGATGACCACGTCCTCTTTGTTGATGCCGTACTGGACGGCGCGGCGGAAATTAATATCTGCAGCGGGGCCCTTTTTGCAGTTCAGGGTGAGATAGGTCAGCTGAGAGGCGCGGGTAGTGGTATACTTGACGGGACTGCTTTCGTTCAGGCGAAGCAGTTGATCAATGGGGGCGTCCAGCAGGGCATCAATATCACCGTTTTCCAGGGAGAGCACCTGGGAGTTGACATCGGTCAGGACCTTGATGGTGATGTCCTTGATGGCGGGGGCGCCGCCCCAGTAATTTTCATAGGCGGCCAGCTTGACGTTGTCACCGGACTGACGGCTGACAAAGGTGTAGGGGCCGGTGCCCACAGGGGCGGCGGAGTAGGCCTCCTCACCGATTTCCTCGGCCAGGTCCTTCTCCAGGATCAGCGCAGCGTTGGAGGCCAGAGCGCCCAGGAAGGGCGCGAAGGGGGCGGACAGGTGGATAACCACGGTGCTCTCGTCCACGGCCTCGACGCTCTCGAAGTTGATCAGCAGGGACTTCCCGTTGGGGTCCTGAGCGTGCTGCTCCATGGACCACACCACGTCTTCCACAGTCAGGGGGTTGCCGTCGTGGAAGGTGACGCCCTGGCGAATCTTCAGCACGTAAGAGGTGCCGCCGTCCTCAATGGTCCAGCTCTCAGCCAGGCCGGGGGAGTAGGTGCCGTCGGGATTGAGCTTCAGCGGCGCCTCATAGACATTGAAGTTGACGGGGGCGTCGCTCATATTGATGGCGTATTCCGTGCTGATGGGGTAGAAGTTCACAGGCTCCTTGGAGGTGCCCACAATCAGGGAGGTTTTGCCGGAGGAGCCCTGATTTTCAGGGCCCTGACCGCTGGCGGAAGAACCCTGGCCGCCCTTGTTGGCGTCGTTGCCGCAGCCTACCAGCAATGACAGCAGCATCGCCGCTGCCAGCGTAATTGACAGGAACTTTTTCATAGATGCTTTTCCTCCTTATAATGGTTGGGGTGGATGGTACAAGAGAACGCGTCCTTTTCCTTTGTTTCCCCATTCTATATCGGGTTGCTTTCCAGGATCTGCTGACACCGGGCAGCTATTGGGCAACTGCCACAGCCAGGGCATATTCGTCTTCCCAGGACAGGGAGATGAGGACCTCTTGAATTTCCCGCCGCTTTGCTTGGTAATGCACCGTCCCATACAGAGAGACGACAGGGCCGCCGTTTTCATCGGGCAGAATTTCAATTTCCGTCAGCCGCACCGCCTCCGTGCTGATGCCCAGCGCCTTAAATACCGCCTCCTTCCCCGCGAAGCGGGTAAAATAGAATCGCCTGCGGTCCTCGCTCTGCTCGGCGGCCCTGCGTTCGGCCTGGGTATAGACTGCACAGAGGAATTTTTCGTCCTCCAGCGACCGCACAATGCGGCTGTAGGCAAGGATATCTGTTCCGATCCCCTTTACCATGATTCATTCCTTTCTCAAACGGGGCGGTGTTCCCGGCAAAGCCGTGTCACTCCCCCGCAGGCCCTCTGCGTCTTCTTCTGCCCTGCCGTTCCCCGGCGGGAGCGGCGGCGCCCACCGGTGTCGGGCTGTCTGGGATCCTGGGTCGTACCGCGCCATACTTTCGGATGGCGCCCTTGGGGCAGACAGAGAGGAACGCCTCCGTCTTCAGTGCTCCATCCTCCCGGATGACGCTCACAAGGCCCGGTCCCCCCTCCACCGCCCCCTGGGGCGCGGCCTGGATGCAGGCGCCGCACCCGTCACACAGGGCGGGATCGATGTAAAGATTGTAATAGCTGGGGCAGACCAACTGGGTACATCGCTTCCGGCGGCAGTGGGCCTCCCACTCGCCGGCGCAGTGCTCCAGACAGGCCAGAACGCACGCCGCCGCCCGGGCGGACAAGGCGCAGCCCGGTGTCTGCCGGATGACGCCGCACAGCTCCCGGAGCAGCTCTAAATCCTCCGGCTGGCCCTTGCCGGTGGTGATATCCCGAATAATGGCAGCCAGCTGCATCATGCCGTCCCGGCACATGACGCTCTTGCCGCAGTTGGCCTCGCCGGCGGTCTGAACCACCCTTTGGGCCCAGTCCACCGGACAGGCCCCCTGGGGCAGCTGGGCGACCGCTGACGGCTCCGGCAGCAGCTCCACATTGTGCTCACAGTACATAGCCGCACCTCCTTACGTCGTCCCGTATTCCATCCAAAGACGTACGGGCTGGATATCCTTTCGGAGATCACATTGGAGGCAGCGTTCTGCCTCTGCCGCGGCCTGGGTCTCTGACAGGCCCAGGGAGACGGGTTGAAAGTCCGCCACCCGCTGCTGAGCGGGCCGGCAGGCCGCCTGCTCCCGTTTCAGCCGGCTGAACCCGCTGCGCTGGCCGATCTTTGGGTCCCGCTCCCGAGGGACCAGGGTCTCGTCCAGCTCTCCGTCGCCGCCCAGATAGCGGTCGATACAGGCGGCGGCCTCCCGGGCACCGGCGATGGCGTCAATGACGAATTTGGTGCCGGTGACCACGTCCCCAGCGGCAAAGATGCCCTCCACAGAGGTATTGACGCCGCTTCGCCCGGTGGCGGGATCCACGGGATAACCAAACCGGTTGAGGGCCAGGCCGAAGTCCTGGGTGAGCCCGGTCACCTGTCCCGCGGCGAAGACAACGCTGTTGGTGGGGATCACATAGGTGGAGTCGGGCACCGGATCCTCAATCAGGCCACGGGTCTCCGGGTCAAAGGAAAAGCTGTTGATACGATGTACCTGCAGACCGCACACCCGACCGTCCCGGGCCAAAATGGCCTCGTTGGAGTGGCAGTCCAGCAGGCGCACTCCCTCCTCCAGCCCCTGATCCCGTTCATGGGGAGAGGCCTGCGAGGCGTCCTTTTCCAGACAGACCACATTCACGTTCTTATTCATACGGATCAGCGTACCCGCCGCGTCAAAGGCCACATTGCCGCCGCCAATGACAGTGACGGTCTCACCCAGGTCTAGCTGCCGGCCCAGTCGGCTGGCCTGTAGGACCTCCAGAGCGGTGTAGACCTGCGGCAGGTTGGCGCCGGGCAGCTGATTCAGCTTTTTGCCCACGCTGGTGCCCACGGCAACCAGCACCGCGTCAAAGGAATTCCGGAGGACAGCCGCATTTTCCACCCTATGGCCGCAGACGATCTCTACACCGCAGTCCTGGATAAGCCGGATCTCCTCCATCACATCCCCAGTGGGGATGCGGTAGGCCGGCATCCCGGAGGTCATGTGCCCGCCAGGGATTTCCTTGGCCTCATACACGGTGACCTGATGGCCCGCCTTGCGCAGATAAAAGGCCGCCGTGAGGCCCGCCGGACCGGCGCCGATTACGGCGACGGACTTGCCGGTGTCCGACTTGGTTTTGAGATACTGCTCCCGCCAGAGCTGCTCCCGGTCGTGCTCGGCCGCGAACCGCTTGAGCTCCCGGATGGACACCGCCTCGTTCAGGCCGCAGCGTTTGCAGCCCTCCTCACAGCGGTTGTTGCACACCAGGCCCAGCGCGTGGGGGAAGGGGACCTTCTCCCGGATGATGCCCACGGCATCGGAATAGCGTCCCTCCTTGACGGCCCGGACATAGGCAGGGATATCGATGTGGGCGGGGCACTCCGCCTGGCAGGGGACCAACGCCTCCCGAAGGGGCAGATCAGCGCGGAAAATTCCTTCTACATCCTGCAACGCCCCGGTGGGACAAACGGCCACACAGGCGCCGCAGAAACGGCAGTCCGCCTGGCCCAGGGGCATGTCGTCCTGGGTGCCAATATAGGTCTCCATCCCCTGTTTGTTGTACTGGAGCCCCCCCACACCCCTCAGTTCGTTGCAGGCCCGGACGCAGCGGCCGCATTGAATGCACCGCTCCATCTCCCGCACAATCAGGGGGTTGTCGATGTTGATATTACAGGTGTCCCGCTGGACCTTCCGCAGGCGGGCGTGAACGCTGCCCAGGTATTGGATTACCGACTGCAGTTCACATTTTAGATATCGCTTACAGCTGGCGCAGTCGTTTGGGTGGCCCGCCAGCAGCAGCTCCATAGCCACATTGCGCAGATGGGACAGGGAAGCGGACTTGGTGATCACCTGCATCCCCTCTTCTGCCGGCGTCTCGCAGGCGCACACCGGAGTAGTATTGCCGTTGATCTCCACCACGCAGAGCTTGCAGCTGCTCTGGGGGGACAGGTCAGGGTGGGCGCACAGGTGGGGGATGTAGATGTCCGCAGCCAAAGCGGCCTCCAGAACTGTCTGGCCCGGCAAAGCCTCCACCGGCTTCCCATCCACGGAGAATCTGATTTTATCCACCATAAATAACCCTCCTAAGCTAGGCGCTGTTTAAAACATGGAACGATGCGCAGTGGCCAGGGATTTTTCTGCCAGACAAGCACAATTTCCCCAGGAATACTGGATGTATTGCAAGAAAAATTGGGGCAGTATGGCGGAAAAAACCCCGCCTCTTGGGCGTATTGACATGTTTCAAACAAGCCCTAGTGGTGACGTCAGACTTCAGCTTCCTTCCGGCCGGGACGGGCAGAGGGAATCTCCTGCACCAGCGGGCGCATCCGCCGCTCGATCTCCCCCTGGCTGCTGCCCCGGAGGCGGGCGTTTTCCCGCAGGTCTCTCATATGCAGTTCCCGGCCAGACTCCAGAACGTGGGAAATCCGCAGGGATTCCGCATCTGCCTCAACCTCCAGCGCGGCTCCATGGCCCCGAAGCCTGACCGGCGCGCCGCACAGGGCACACAGGGCCTCGCCGGTGGCGGCATCCACCCGGATCACATCGCAGTGGCAGGCGGCACACACTCCGGGACGGCCGATGTAGGTCATCTCCTCAGGCGCCTTGCCCGCCATTTGCACCAGATGGCGCCCACACTCGGCGACCCGCGCCATCTTCTCCCCGTCCAGCAGGACGCCGCGGCTGCACCAGTCAAAACGGAGATAATCCACAATGGTGAGGCCCAGGCAGACGGCAGGGATTGCCAGGGTGGGAAAGCTGAGGTAAGACCATTCGCTTCCGCCGTGGCCGATAAAGGCCGCCGGGCGGGGTTTGAACCAGCGTGTGTCGATGTCAGGCGGCTGTCCGGCCTCCAGCCGCCGGCGGTAAATATCCCGCTGGAAGGTCACATCATGCGAGGGACCCAACCGGTCGCACATCAGCTTGTAGGTGCCGGGGGCTCCGCACTCGTACATGGGGGCCGCATAGAGCAGCCCGTCGCTGGAAAGCACCTGTTCATCCAGCCAGCGCATATCGTCCTTTTCCTGGACACAGCGCCCGCGGAAGGAGGGGTCTACCAGCGATCTGGTACAGGCGCGGCAGTTGACGCAGGGGCGGATGTCCAACTCCATGAGATTGACCAGCGACACGTCCGCCCCCATATCTTTGGCAGCCTTCAGCGCCACGCGAGCAAGCCTTTCGGTGTTTTGATTTTTTCGTCCGCAGACAATGGCTGTGATTTTCATGATTACACCTCACGCCGGAAATGACAGGGGCTGCAGCCGGCTCACTCCTCCAGAGATTCGATAAACTCTACCATGTGCTCAGCGGCAATCCGGCCGGAGTTCAGGGCAAACCCCATAGTGTTGCCCGGCAGGTCAAAGATGTAGGTGCCGGCATAGATGTCGCACACGTCGGAGCCGGAGGCGTAGAGCCCTTCAATGGGCTCGTAATCGTCGTTAAGCACCTCGTACTTGTAGTTGATCTGAACGCCGCCCAGGCTGCCGTAGGCCCCCATGCAGATTTTCATGCAGTAGAGGGTCTCTCCGCCGTCGATAGGGCGCAGAAAGCGCCTGGCCTTGCCGAAGAGGTCGTCGTAGTTGTTGTGGCAGGCCTGGTTGTATTCCGCAAAGGTGGCCGCCAGGGCGGCCTTCTTGATGCCCGCCTTCTCTGCGATCTCCTCCAGGGAAGAGGCCACGAAGCAGTGGTCGGAATACTCCTCGGCGCAGGCGCCGAAAATCCTCTCAAAGTCCACCGTTGGATCCTCCCGGCGCACGCCGTTGGGGTAGTCGACCCCATGGGCCCGGTAGTACTCCAGCAGCCTGTTGTCAATGATGCTGTAAAGGCACTTGTCCTGTTGGATATCCAGCACATTGGCGGAGACGGCGGTGTTATCAATGTAGGTCTCGTCAAATACCCGGTCGCCGCTCTTGTTCACGATCAGGGCGGAGGGCTGGCGGAACACCACCCGGGCCAGGGTAGAGGCGGGGACCTTGCCGGAGGAGATGATTTTTTCCATGGTACTGCGGCCCCTCCGGGCGCCGGCCTCCAGCATCATGCGGATGCCGTCACCCTGGACGCCGGGGCTGCGGTTGTTGAAGATGTCCTTGCCGTACTCAAAACCGGTGTATTCCTGGATCATCTCCGGGTTGTCGCCAAAGCCGCCGGTGGCCACCAGCACGGCGTCGGCCTCCACCTCATATTCTTCGCCGTCAGCATCTGTGGCCCGATAGCCGTAAACCCCGCTGCCGTCGCACAGCAGCCCCTGTACCGGGGCGTTGAAGTAGAAGGTCACGCCCAGCTCTAGCGCCCGCTCATACATAACCTTGATCATGGAGCTGGCCGCCCGGGGCCCGGGGACCCCGCCGCCGGCCGGCTTGACCGCGTGCCAGGTTTCCCGGGCGCTGGGATGGTAGCGCATGGCGCCGAAAAACTCCACTCCCATGTCCTCCAGCCAGTCGATGGTCTCGCCCGATTTAAAGAAGTAATCCCGGACAATGCGGGCGTCCACATTCCAGTGGACATAGTTCATGTGGAACTGGAACGCTTCCTCCTTGGTAAGGGAAATCATGCTGGCCCTCTGAATGCGGCTCTCCACACCGAAGGGACCCACGCCCATATTGGCCGTGCCGCCGGGGGATGCGTTTTTCTCAAAGACAATGACCTGATATCCTTTTTCCGCGCAGGTGATGGCGGCCGCAAGCCCGGAGGGCCCGGCAGCCACAATGGCAAAATCCGCTCGCAGCTTTTTCACGTTTTACGCTCCTTTTTACGGGCCCGCCCCGAGAGGGCGGGCCGGATGCAGTTGTCTCCTGTCAGACGGTCAGCGAACAATGTAGTCGTTCACCTGATACTTGGGCGGGATCACGGGAATTTGCAGGAAGGAGTCATACTTCCCGCCGGTATGGATCACATGGATGGCGTTGTTGTTGTCAGTGGCAAAGCCCATCTTGGCGTCCTCATACCACTCGGTACGGATGAAGCTGCCGCCAACCTCAATGCGCAGCGCCTCTCCGGCGTGCCAGAAGCGGCTGTGGGGCCAGATCTCGATATCCACTGGGACAATCTCGCCGGGGGACAGCTTCAGCGCCCGCTTGTGGGCCTGGATGGGCTGGAAATCGGTGGCAAGGTTTTCGTCCAGCTCCCGGGCGGAGACTCTCATATAGCCCCAGGCGCCCCGGTATGCCTCCTTCATGCAATGGACGGGAATATACTGGCCATCGGTCCCCAGCTTTTTGATCCAGATAAACAGATCCATATCGTCGTGGCCGCGGCACTCCACCCAGAGGCGCAGCTTCATGTAGCCGGTAATCTCGGTGTCTTCCCGAAATACATGGTCAAAGGTGACGGTGGCCAGCTCGTCGCTGGTGTCATAGGACAGCTCGCTCTCCTGCTCAAAGGGGTGGTACTCGGCGGCGGCGCTCTTGGCATCCAGATAGAGCTTTTTGTATTCTGTCCGCTTCAGGGGGAAGGCCTCCTCCGGGCGGCGGGGACACAGGTCGAAGTCGTAGGCGTCCATCACATCCACCCGCACCCGGGGGGTAAATTCCCAGCCGTTGTGGATATCCTTCAAATAGCGGTCGAAGAAGCGCATCAGGTCGGCCAGGTTTTCATAGTGGTAGGAGTCCGGCCATTCAAATTCCCGATGGATCCGCAGCCACTTTTTGGGGCTGCGGATGCGGCGGAACCCTTCAATGGAACCGTGGAGATGGAAGTGGCACCATCCGGCGGCTACGTAGGCGGGGCAGACCACCTTCTTGAAGTCTACCGCCTTGTTTTGCCAATATTCGTCATAGAAGGGGCGGTCCTCCATGTTGGCGTCCATATCCTCGATCCAGGTCTGGCAGCCAATGCCGTCGATGAGCCGGCTGTTAAAGCCGCCGGAGGAGACGCCGCCCACCTTCAGGGATTCCCGGTACATATCCACCGTGGCCTCCCAAGGGGCAATGCAGGCCAGATGGGGGGGCTGAAGGGAGGCGATGCGCCACAGGGGCATGCCCACGCCGCTGTTGCCAAAAAAGCCCACCCGGCCGGTGCACCAAGGCTGCTGGGCGCACCATTCCACAAAGTCATAGCCGTCCCGGGCGTCGTTCTCGCCAAACATGCTGCACTCGCCCTCGCTGTTACCGCAGCCGCGCTGGTCCACGTTGGCAATCGCGTAGCCGTTGCGGCACCAGAAACCGGGATCGGCAGATTCAAATTTGCACATCTTGGTGACCGTTCCAGGCGGAACGCCCATCAGTTTCCACTCCCCGGCGCCCTCGCTCTGCCGCTTACCGAACATACTCCAGGAGATGATCACGGGCACGGCAATGTTGTTCTGATCATTCCAGGTGGGAAGATACAGGTCGAAGTAGA
Source organism: uncultured Oscillospiraceae bacterium (assembly GCA_948616425.1). GTDB lineage: Bacteria > Bacillota > Clostridia > Oscillospirales > Oscillospiraceae > Lawsonibacter. Next base: position 18,468 of record CAPGBJ010000019.1, on the reverse strand, counting down.
TGGTCACGCCGTCCCGCATCTTCACGGCCATGTCCCGGTGGCAGGTAATGCCCGGCTCCGGCTCATAGGTAGTGGGGTTCAGCTTGGGGCAGTATCTGTACTGCCGGATGTTCTCCCCCCGGGCCTTGGCTTCTTCCATCTCCTCCAGGGTTAAGCCGGGCAGCCCCTTGGCGTACCAGACCTCCATCTCCTTTCCAAAGTGGACCTCCGTTTTTTTCTTATACTCTCGGTCGTATTTCATGTGTCTTTCCCTCCATATATCCGCGGTTAATCAATTCCGGTCAGCTCGGACAGATAGTCCGCCGCCTCACCAAAGGTCTTGCATCGTTTGAAGGCCATAAACGGCACTTCCACGTCATACGCGTCCTCCAGCGCCACCGTAAATTTCACAATGTCGGTGGACTTCGCAGACAGATCCTCGGTGAATCTGGTCTCTGCGGACATGGCGCAGGCGTCCGCGTCCAAAATACGCGCGGCGGTTTTGATCAAAAGCTGAACAACTTCGTCCCGAAATCTCATGATGATTCCATCCTTTCTTTCAGTTGGCGTAATAGCCCAATTCAGATCGAGGGGGCGCAGGCATAAATTCTGTGCACATTATCAAAATGCACCCCGCGATTTCCAAGTTCTATTGTACAATAGTTTCAACTATTTGGTCATGCGTTTCATAATTTCTGTTATACACGGTTTGATATAGCAGAATCGCGGGAGAGGCGGTGGCCTCTTAAAACAGCTTGCCGGGATTCAGGATATCATTGGGGTCAAACACCTTTTTGATCCCCCGCATCAGTTCAATCTGGGCGGCATCCAGGCTGGCAAGCAAATAGGGCTTTTTCACATACCCTATGCCGTGCTCGCCGGAGACCAGGCCGCAGAGCTGGGCGGCCCTGTCATACATCAGCCGGAACGCCTCAGCCAGAAGGGAGCGCCAGTTCTCCTCATCCAGATTATCCCGGCAGACATAGACGTGGAGATTGCCATCCCCCGCATGGCCAAAGCTGGGGATCCGCAGTTTCAGCTGTCGGGCAATTTCATGGGTATAGATGATGAATTCCGCCACCTTATCCCGTGGGACAACAACATCCGCCTCGTCCATCTCGGTGGTGGATGCCTTGATGGCCTCCAGGAAGGCACCCCGGGCCTTCCAGACGGACTCCTTGCGCTCATCGGTGTCCACCAGGAAGGCGTCGGGCGCCCCCTGGGCCATACACAGGTCGGCCACCCGGAAGAGCTCCGCCTCCACACCGGACCGGTCGTTGCCGTCTACGGTGAGCAGCAGATAGGCGGGGTAGCTGGTATCCGGGAATTTCTTGCCCAGATAGTCCTCAGCGAAAAGAACGGTCTCCCGCTCAAAAAACTCAATTGCGGTGAGGGAGGCCTGGCTTTTGATGATAGCCGGCACCGCTTCGATGGCCGCCCGGATGGTCTGGAAGGGCACCAGCATGCTGATGCTCACCTCTGGCAGGGGCAGCAGCTTCAGGGTAGCTTCGGTGATGACACCCAGGGTGCCTTCGGAACCGACCATCAGGTGGAGTAGGCTGTAGCCTGAGCTGTTTTTCACCACCTTGCCCCCCAGTTTTACCACGTCGCCGCTGGGCAGCACCACCGTGAGCGCCCGGACAAAGTCCCGGGTGACGCCGTATTTTACCGCCCGCATACCGCCGGCATTGGTGCTGATATTGCCGCCGATGGTGGCGGACTTTTCTCCGGGATCGGGGGGATACAGGAAATTGTTCTTCTCGGCGTAGGCGGCCAGGTCGATAAGCAGCACGCCGGGCTGGACGGCAACAGTAAGGTTATCTTCATCCAGCTCCAGGATCTGATTCATACCGGTGGTTTCCAGCATGATGCCGCCGTAAATGGCCACCGCGGCCCCCACCAGGCCGGTACCGCTGCCCCGGACCACCACGGGGATCCGGTGTTCGTTGGCGTAGCGCATGATGGCGGAGACCTCCTCGGTAGAGGCCACCTTGACCAACACCTCCGGCATATGCTTCACGCCCGCCAGCTCGTCGTGGCTGTAGTCCTCGCTGATTTCCGTCCCAGTGAGGACACGATCAGGCGACGCGGCGACGCGCAGGAATTCCAAATCGGAAGCAGTCACCGTTTTATACATAAATACCCTCCTTGATCCGCTCCAGCAGCCGCGGCAGGATCTCATACAAATCGCCCACAAAACCGTAGTGGGCCACGTCAAAGATAGGCGCGCTCCGGTCGGTATTGATGGCAATAATCAGATCAGAACTGTTCATACCGGCGGTAAACTGGACGGCGCCGGAGATGCCCACGGTGACGATGACCTTTGGCTTTACCGTCCGGCCTGAGAGGCCGATCTGCTGCCGGGGATCGAACCAGCCCGCCTCAATCAGAGGGCGGGTACAGGCCAGCTGGGCACCAATCTGCTCGGCAAACGCCCGGATCAGCTCCAGGTCATCCCTGGACTTCAGCCCTCTGCCCACCGCAACGATGATCTCCGCGTCAGAAATGTCCTTGTTGCTGGGTTTGCGCAGGACATTTAGGACCTCTGTACGGCTGGCGAAGCCCGCCTCCTCCAGCTGCATTTCTACCACTTCTCCCTTAACCTCGGTGCGCTGGGGGGCAGAAAAGATTTTATAGCGCACGGTACAAAACTGGGGCCGCGCATTGGGGGTGACAATCTGGGCCATGATGTTGCCGCCGAAGGCCGGACGGATCTGGACCAGGTCGGTGTTCTCTTTCATCTCCAGCATGGTACAGTCGGCGGTCAGGCCTGCGCGCATCCGGGCGGCTACTTTGGGAGCCAGGGACCGGCCCAGGGAGGTAGCGCCCACCAGAATGGAGGATGGGTGGACATGAGTAATAAAATCGGTAAAAGCGTTGGCGTAAGGGCCAATGAGGAAATCACTCAGCCGCGGGTCATCATAGACAAAGACCTTGTCAACGCCGTATTCCAGCAGCTCCCGGGCAGCGGGCCGCACCTGGGAACCGATCAGGAGCGCGTAGACAGGGTGGCCTGTGACAGCGGCCAGCTGCTGGGCCTTGCCCACCAGCTCCAGGGACACCGGATGCACCTTTCCCCATCGCTGCTCAGCAAAGACGGCCACGCCGCGCCAGGCGGCCTTGTCGCATTCCGCCGCAGGCCCTTCCTCCTCCCAGGTGATGGCGCCCGCGGGGCCCTCGCGCGCACACATTTTACACAGCCTGCAGCTGGAATTGATGGAAAGGGTACCATCATAAGAGATGGCGCCGAAGGGGCAGAGGGAGACCAGCTGCTCCCCGGCTGCCGCGTCGATCTTTTCCTGATGTATCTTCAGTCCCATGCTGTCACCTCAAATCAGCTTTCTGCTGCGCAGCAGCGCAGCCAGCGCCGCCTGCAGCTCCTGGGGCGTGCCTTCAAGCAGCTCTTTGTCCCTATTTTTCTCTGGCGGGAAAATCCGCTCCACCTGGGTGGGGGAACCCTTCAGCCCACATCGACTCTCATCCACCGCGTCCAGATCCCCAGCGGAATAGACGGTAATCATATCCTTCCCCCGCTCCTTCATTCGGCGGTAGGAGGGCAGCCGCGGGGTGTTGGCATCCTTTTCAATGGTGATCAGGCAGGGGAAGGCCATGCGCTGGGTCTGGAGCACATCGTCCAGATTCAGCGTCACCGTGATGCCGGCCTCATCCACCTCGTCGATGGAGAGGACGTTGGCCGCATGCTCAATGCCCAGCATCTCCGCCATCTCCGGCCCTACCTGGGCAGTGTCTCCGTCGGTGGTCTGCTTGCCACAAATGACCAGGTCGAAGTGTCCCATCTGCCGGACAACGCTCTGAATCACATAGCTGGTGGCATGGACATCGGAGCCGGCAAACCTCCGGTCGCTGAGGAGCACGCCGCTGCCGGCACCCATATAGACCGTCTCCAACAGCGAGGAAATTGCCTGATCCGGCCCCATGGAGAGGGTGCGCACAGTACCGCCCGCCTGCTCCTGAATCCGAAACGCGGCTTCCAGGGCAAACAGATCGTAGGGGTTGAGCTTGCTGGCAACGCCGTCCCGCTTCAGAACGCCGGTGACAGGATCAATTTCCACCTGGGACGTGCCGGGAACCTGCTTAACACAGACGATAATATCCATTCTGATGCCTCCTTTAAAAAATTTTCGACTGTTTTTTCATTATACTCCGGTTTCTGTCTTTCAGCTATTCGTTCAAGCATATAGGTTATAACAATATCAGCATAGCAATACAGCGGCGAATTAAAAATAGTCCGCTCCATTGAGCGGACTATTTTTAATAAATTTCATTTTCACACATTTTTTCGGCTTGCTCTATTATCAAATCTACCGCAGTTGCCCGTTTATCCGGTGGATATTTATATTTTCTGAGCAACCTTTTTACAGTAATTCTCATCTGCGCCCTAACGCTTTCTCGCACATCCCAATCAACCTTAATATTATTTTTAACGCTAATTGTTAATTCTTTAGCAATTTGTTTTAGGACATCATTTTCATAGAAATCTCTGGCAGATTCATTGGACAAAATTGCATCATAAAATGCCAGCTCATCGTCTGATAATCCCAGCTTTTCTCCTCTTTTATAAAGCTCATTCATATCTTTTGCCATATCAACCAGAGCCTTTATAACCTCTACGGTCTCTAAAGAATGTTTTTCATATTGAATTACTGAGGCTTCAAGCATTTCAGAAAATTTCTTTGCTTGTACAACATTCTTTTTAGCTATCGCCTTAATCTTACCATCAAGCAAACGTCGTAAAAGTTCCAGAGCTAAATTTTTTTGTGGCAGTCCTTTTACCTCTTCAAGAAACTCATCAGATAAAATTGAAATATCCGGTTTATTCAATCCAACTGAAGCAAATATGTCAACGACTTCTTCGGAAATAATTGATTTAGAAACCAATTGACCGATTTCATACTCTATTTGATCTTTCGTTTTCTCCTGTTTGTCCTTTGGTAATATTTTTATAATACCTGATTTGATGGCTTTAAAATAACTAATCTCTATATTGATTGCCTGAGCTTGCTCAGAGGTCGAACATAATGCGTACGCCTTACCAATTTCTACAACCAAATTAAGAAATTCTTTTTTCTCATCTTCCGGTTTACCCAAAACAAAATCCACACCAGAAACGATACACGCCATTCGTTCACTTGCGGAGCCGCTTATGTAAGAAGAGTAATCCAACTCATGCAATATTCCTTGAATTTGCTCATACTTCTCAAGCATGAGATCGATTGCTACTTGCGGATCAATACCTGTTGTCTTTCGGTCAGACGGTGTATATTGTGCTAACGCACTTCTTAAATTATCCGCAATACCAATATAGTCTACAATTAAACCGCCGGGCTTGTCTTTAAACACACGATTAACTCGTGCTATGGCTTGCATAAGATTATGACCACTCATTGGTTTATCGACATACATTGTGTGAAGGCAAGGTACATCAAATCCCGTCAACCACATATCGCAAACAATAACAATTCTTAATTCATCTTCAATATCTTTCATTCTCTTTGCAAGTAGCTTTTTCTGAGATGCAGTAGTTGAATGCGGCTGAAATTCAAGCGGATCAGATGCTGCAGAGGTCATCATAACCTTGATTACACCTTTATCAATGTCATCACTATGCCATTCCGGACGATACTCTTTAATCTTTGAGTAAAGTTTTACTGCAATCTTTCTGGACATAGCTACAAACATTACTTTTCCATTAATCGCTTGTTGCCTAAGGTCATAATGAGCAATGAAATCTTTCACCACTACATCAATACGACTATCTGTTCCAACAATGGCTTCTAACCTTGCCCATTTACGTTTTTGGCTTTCGGCGTAGGTTTCTTCCTGTCCCTCAACAATGCTGTCATACTCATCATCAATCTTTGGCTTTAATTCCTGCGGAAGATCTAACTTCGCAATTCTGCTTTCATAATAAATCGGAACAGTAGTTTTATCTTTAACTGCTTGAGTCAAATCGTAAATATCAATATAGTCGCCAAACAGGGCAGGTGTGTTCTTATCGCTCAACTCAACAGGAGTTCCAGTAAATCCGATAAAAGAAGCATTCGGCAATGCGTCTCGCATATGTTTCGCAAAACCAAAAGAAACTTTTCCATCTTTTTCTTTTGCTTCTAACCCATACTGACTGCGATGTGCTTCATCTGCTATAACAACCACATTTCGTCTGGCAGTCAGTGCTTCCATTGATTGGTCACTCTCATCTGGTGAAAACTTTTGGATAGTTGTAAATACAATGCCGCCGGCTTGAACGCTCAGTAGTTCTCGAAGTTTCTTTCTTGTATCTGCCTGTTTAGGCGTTTGGCGCAAATAATCGGCACTTTTTGAAAAAGTGGTAAATAGTTGATCGTCCAAGTCATTTCTGTCGGTAATAACAACAATGGTCGGGTTATTCAATTCTAAAACCAATTGACGAGTATACATGAGCATAGAATAACTTTTTCCGCTACCCTGTGTATGCCAAATTACACCCGCTTTTCTGCTTCCATTTTCAGAAGCTGCCAAGTGAGTGGTATACAAAGCTTTATTTACAGCAAAAAATTGATGATAACCAGGTAAAATTTTGAAAGACTTATCTTCCTCATGAACAAAGAAGCTATACTTTGAAACAATGTCCAAAAATCTCTTTTTATTCATCATTCCATACAGCATAACTTGCAATTGCGGAAAAGAAAGTCCTGATTCTTTTTCTCCGTCAATTGTTCTCCAGAACATAAAGCGATCCAGATCAGAAGTAATTGTACCAACTTTCGCATTGATACCATCACTTGTGATCACAAATGCGTTATAATAAAACAAAGAAGGGATATCTCTTTTATAAGTCTGAAGCTGATTAAACCCATCAACAATATCTACTTCTTCGTTTGTCACATTTTTCAGTTCTATTACAACAACGGGAATACCATTTAAGAACGCGACAATATCAGGTCTGCGTTCTTTTCCGTTTTCAATTACAGTGTATTGATTGATTGCCAAGAACTCATTATTTTCAATATCTTTGGCATCAAAAATATATGCTTTTTCGGTTTTTATGCTTCCGTCTTTCTGCTTAACCTCTACATCAATACCATCGGTTAATAATTTTTGAAACGCAATATTATTTTGGACAATAGATAAGCTCTGCTGACGAGTAATCTTTTTAACCAGTTCTGAAATCGTATCATCAGAATATTGTTTGTTAATACGTTTTAATGCACTATGTAACCTGTCGTACAGAACAACATCTCCAAAACTTTCTCTCTCTGAAAAGCTTCCTCCCGGCGAAATATCCGGTCCATATTGAGTTTGATAGCCTAAATCTTGAAACCACTCCATTGCAGCTTGTTCAAGATCATTTTCTATAAAATTGGACATTCTATTCACCTGCCTTTACAAAATGTCTTTTTTTGATATACGATGTCTGATGCTCTAATTCTGGGTAGACAAATGCTTCATTTATTCCAATCATATCAAGTTCATGCAGTATAGAAGATTTCTGTTCTGCTGGGATACGTAAATATCTTGGAATCCCATCATCTACATATTCACTGAGACTATCTTTTAAATTGAAACTGTTTTTTAGATAATAATCAGGAGCAGATATGTCTATTCCTAATATTAAAAACGCACCATTTTGGCGTCTTATACGTTCATTGTTCTTGGGAGCTACCACCGGGACATATTTATTTTGAAACTGCGTCTTCAGTCGCTCCACTTTCTCTTCAAAGCTCGATAAAATATCATCTCCGAGTCCTTTTCTTGAAAAATAATCCAAAAAATTACCTTCGCTTTTTCCATCATATTCTGCAAGTGCAGAAAACAATTTCACTTCTTTTTGTGTAGGACGCTGTAGCGATTCGATAAACAAAATCAGTTCACCGTTTTTGTCCTCATGTTCAGAACAAGCAAAATAGAGAGCGATTAAAGGATTGGTTGTAATATCCAACAATCGAGTCGGCAAGCCGTAATGTTGCATTTTGACCAACTGTTCAAAATCCGTCATATGATTTCCAAATTCCAGTGGCTCTTGTAATATCAGTTCATTAACAATAGTAGTTTCTTTTACGAGTAGACCATTTCTGAAAATACTTCCATGGATGCCAAATTCAATGTCAGATTGTCCACGAAACAGCAATGTACCAGGTATTCCATTTTCAGAAATGATACGACTATAGTCAGAAAGTTTTGATAGTAAGTGAGAAACACTATATATTGAAAATTGTTCATCTAACTCATCTTGCAGATATTCTTCATATCGTTCACGTTCATTCATTAATTTTCACCCACTTCCACTGGCAGTTCTCCACTCATCAATTTGGGGAGTAGGGTATCTCTAATCTCTGCCAACACTTCGTTTTCTTCTTTGAGTTTTGCGATTTTCTGTTCAATAGGTTTTGCGATCTCTTCAAATTTCAATTGAAGTTCCGTTGGCGGTACAACCATAGGAAACATTTTAAACGCTTCGAAAGGGAAGTTCTGTCTTGTTGTGCCAATGGCATGGTGTTTGATCATTTCCTGAAATATCGGTTGCTTCATATAGTAATAAAAGAAAGTAGGAGTAATAGTATCCTTCATTTCAAAAACAGTGTAGATCGGACTAACGAGTCCAATATCATACTCCTTGAGCATAGCAATAGAACCGATATTTGCCCTTGCCGGATTATATGCTACTTGATTGCGGCGAACAATTTTATAGTTTTTGGTACTCTTACTATAAACTTGTTTTGTAAATACATCTTCCGATGCTTTAAATTCACCTTCTTTTACAACTGAAAGAACTGGATAATTCTCCTCGTTTTTATTCTTAATTTTTACTTCTAAAATATTATCTAATACATTTGATACTCTATAGTTATGATTTAAAAACCAATGTTCAAAAAGAGCATTTAAAATTTCTTGCATAATAGCAGATTCATTTTGATTTTTTATAATTTTTTTATCATATATACTGATAAACTTTACTAGCTGTTTTTGCATTTCAATTGGGAAACAAGGTACCAGTATATTTTCAATGACATTTGTTTCAAGTTTACCGGCACCAATCCCTGTGACTCCTATACTTTTTAGCAAATGGTCATGTATGCTTGTTAGAAAATAATATAAAAATTCTCCATCTAAATTTTTGTGAGGTATTATACATTTTACATCTTGGTTAAAGGCAACATCTCTTTCAACAAAACATATCGGAACTCGATTAAATAATTCACTGCCTCTCGTCAATATTAAGATACTTCCTTTAGGTGCAATTTTACTTCCTTTTTCTAAGCCCGTCTTGGAAATGTGAAGGTTTGATGTCGAAACCCTTGATGTTTTCATCGTTTTAGCACTTATCCAAGGAATATTTCCATCCCAATATTCTGGGATTTTTTTTGATGGCGTACCTCCTGATAATATCTCGGATAGTTGAGTTAATGGTTTTAAAACAGTATTCATTCACCCATTCTCCGTTCATCTATTTTTTCTAATTGAAATTTAATTTCTCGATCAAGACTTTCAATATCTTGATGGATTTGAAGAAGTTTTGATGTTAATCTATCTATTTTATCATAAAATGGTTCCGTATCTTTTTTCAAAGGAATAATTCCGACATAGCTTGAAGGGGTTAAATTATAGTCTTTTTCACGAATTTCTTCCAATGTTGCTATCTTCCAAAATCCCTGTTTATCAGCATATTCAATCTCTGTACCATCTGCCTTTGTTGCTTTCTTTTCATGGTTACGGAAAGAATGGTATGCGGAGGTGATTTCATCAATCGTTTTTGCAGTCAGCTGTCTCTGCGTACGGCTGTCCTCATAAGGTTCTGTCTCCATATTTCTGGCATCAATAAACAGAATTTCTCCATGACGATCACGGTGTCCGTTTTTCAGCTTATTGCGAGCCATAAACCACAGACAAACAGGAATCGATGTTGTTGAGAACAGTCCACCCGGCAAAGTAACAATACAATCGATTTTGTCATCTTCAATCAAGTTTTTACGAATATTGTATTCACTGATTGTAGACGATGAAAGTGAACCATTCGCCAAAACAAAACCCGCCGTTCCGCTTGGGGCTAAGTGATAGAGCATGTGCAAAATCCAAGCATAATTGGCATTGCCCGTAGGCGGAATACCGTATTTGCTCCATCTTGGATCATCTATTAAACGCTCACCGCCCCAATCACTAATATTAAAAGGAGGATTTGCCATAATATAATCTGCCTTTAAGCTCTTGTGCTGATCGTTATGAAAAGAATCAGCATTTTGCTGGCCAAGGTTTGCTTCAATCCCACGGATAGCAAGATTCATTTTACAAAGTTTCCAGGTATTATAATTGGATTCCTGCCCATAAATAGCTAATTGACCGTCAATTCGTCCCTCTCTGTCTTCAACAAAGCGTTCACTCTGGACAAACATACCGCCTGAACCACAGCAAGGGTCATAAACTCGACCATCATGAGGTTCAATCATAGCTACAATTAATTCAACTACACTGCGTGGAGTATAGAACTCCCCGCCCAGTTTTCCTTCAGCACGTGCAAACTTCCCAAGAAAATATTCATATACAGAGCCTAAAGTGTCTTTGTTCTTATCGTTTCCAATCTCAAGCTCAGATAATAAATCAACCAATTCACCCAAAGAACGTTTATCTAAAGATGCTCTTGCAAAATCCTTAGGAAGCACACCACGAAGAGAGGAGTTTTTCTTTTCAATCACATACATAGCATTATCGATAACCTGACCAATTGTTGGATCTTTAGCACTGCTTTTAATTGTTTCCCAACGTGCTTCCTGCGGCACCCAAAACACATTTTTTGCAAGATATTCATCCCTATCTTCTGGATCAGCATATTCATCTTGAGAAATTTCTTGATAAGCTCTTTCAAAACTATCAGAAATATATTTCAAGAATATAAGTCCAAGACATACGTGCTTATACTCTGCAGAATCCATATTATTACGGAGTTTATCCGCCATTACCCACAAATCTTCTTTTCTCAATTCAGCCATTTTTCTTCCTCCACTATTAAACAATCTGCGATACTTTTGCCCAGATTTGCTTTTCATTTGGGCTTTCTTTTGCCGATCTAATAATTTTTAATATTGATTCATTTTCCATTAGGTATTCTTTAATATCTGCTGGGACATCTTTTCTTTCTTTTGCAGCTAAATCATACAGCTTGTTCCTTATGTCTGGAAATTCTTCTAAATGCAATGCTCCAATTATTCTATTCAATAACTCTCTTTCGGGAGGTTTATTATTACCCTTTTCAATATCACTGATATATGTAGGTGTTTTACTCACCGCTTTTGCAAGTTGACGAATTGATATTTTTTTTGCTTGTCGGACAGAACGCAAATATTGACCAAATTCAGCATTTTCCGTTTTCAAATTCAAATCATCCACCTTTATCACCTCTATTATAAGTTAGTTAGTTTACATACTATTATTATATATTATATTGCCAATTAAATCAAGGTGCTTATCAAATTTTGAATTTATTTGCTAAAATATTTTTATATTTTAGGAACAAAACAAGTTTTCTGTGTCGTTTAATGGATAGAGAGCATACTCTCTGGCAAGGAGGCACATAATATGCCGATATTATTAATAGAAAATCCGGTTTACTGTGTTGCTGATGAAATTGCTTACAACTATTTCTACAAAAATGGCGGCGGAGTATGTACTGAACTGTTAGAATTTGACGGTCATCATGGTTTATCTGCCTACAACAAAACCGATCAAGAGAAATTTGAAGATGCCGACAGCACCTTCATTTCCCCTAAACTCGATACATCAAGTTTCATCTCGACTTGATTCCTCCTTTGGTTTTTGTAGCGGTTGGCAGACCTCTACTATTATACCAAAGGAGGATACTTTTCCTGGGCATAGCTAAAGCTTTTGGGAACCACCAGCATTGCTGGTGGTTTTCTTTTTACAAAAAAGGTCACCGCCTGCGGAAAACCGCAGGCGGTGACTTTCCAAATGCGCTTGCGCGCCAGATGGGGATGTACTCAGATATCCAGCGCCTGGTAATAGCCCTGGAAGGTGGCCTGACGCATATTGCCAGGCCGGTAGCAATCGCCGATGATCATCACCTGGGGGGCACCGTCCCGCAGCGCTTCCACCTGGGCCGTCTCCGAGCGCATACCGCAGGCCAGCAGTACGGTGTCCGCCGGGAAAAAGCACTCCTTCCCCTCGCGGTCGGCACCCTTCAGGCCGTCAGCGGTAATCTCCCGGCCGGTGATACCGGTGCAGGAACGAATCTTCAGCCGCTCCAGTTCCTCCCGCAGGCTCTTTCCCTGGTAGAGGTAGGAGTCCGGCGCCAGCTGATCCCGCATTTCCACGATGGTCACTTCGTGGCCCAGACCGGTCAGGTGCATGGCGGTTTCGCAGCCTACCAGACCGCCGCCCAGAATGACCACCCGGTGTCCGCAGGTAAAATCATCCTCCGAGACATGGCAGGCCTGATCTACGTTGCTACCGTCCACACCGGGCAGCGGCGGCACAATGGGCTTGGCGCCCACCGCCACAACCAGCACATCTGGCCCTTCCGCCTCCGCCAACTCCGGGGTCACCGGGGTGTTCAGACGCACCTCTACCCCGGCCTTTTCCATGGCCAGCGCCTTTACCCGCACGAAGTCATAGAGGTCCTCCTTCAGAGGGACATTCCGCTCATACCGCAGAGCGCCCCCCAGATGGCCAGTTTTTTCGCACAGGATCACCTGATGGCCCTGCCGGGCTGCGGTGATGGCTGCCGTCATGCCCGCCGGGCCGCCGCCGGCCACCAACACCTTTTTAGGCGCTTCCGCCGGAATGCCCTGACGGGACAGATAGTCCTTCTCCATACCGTAGATGGGGTTGATGGAACATATCCGGGTCTGGGTCATCCGCCGTTCCGACAGGCAGGCGAAGCAGCGGATACAGTGGACGATCTCGTCGTCACGGCCTTGGATTGCCTTGTTGGGGAACTCCGGGTCACACAGCAGCCCCCGGGCCATAGCCACCATGTCCGCCTTGCCGGACTCCAGAATGTCCTCGATCATCTCCGGGCTGTCGATGGCGCCAATGGCCACCACCGGGTGCTTGACATGTTTTTTCACCGCCTCGGCGTACCGCACATTGCAACCCCTGGGCAGATACAGCGAGGGATGGGTCCGGAAAAGGGTGGTCTCATGGTTGCCGGTGGATATGTGGAACAGGTCGATTTTTTCGTCAATGATCTCCGCAATGCGGATGGTTTCCTCGATGTCGCAGCCTCCCGGCGCGTACTCGTCGCCGCTCATGCGCACCTCAATGGGAAAGCCAGGCCCCACCGCCGCCCGCACCGAGTCGATGATCTCCAGCAGCAGCCGGCAGCGGCCCTCTGTGCTGCCGCCATATTCATCCTGCCGCCGATTTACCGCCGGAGACAGGAACTGGTGGATCAGCCAGCCGTGGCCGGCATGGATCAGCACCATCTCAAATCCGGCCTGTTTGATGACGGCGGCCGCCTGTCCAAAGGAGTCCACGATCTCCCGGATCATCTCCTGGGACATGGCCCGGACCTGGGTTCCGTTAGACAGCAGCTCATCCACCGGTCCAAAGTGGACAGGGGCTGAGTTAGAGGGATCAATGATTGCCCGCCCGGCGTAGCGCCCTCCGTGGCTCAGTTCAATGTTGGCCACCGCCCCATGGCGCTTGATGGCCCGGGCAGTTTGCGTAAGGGGACCAAGGGAGTAGGGGTTCAGCGGCATGATATGCCGGCCGTGGCTGAGTCCGCTCTCGTGAGTCATGGCCTCGCTGACGGTTACCACCGCCGCACCGCCCTTGGCCCGCAGCTCGTAAAACCGCGCCATATCCTCCGTCATATGGCACTCTGCGTCCGGCTCCGGGAAGGTGGTAGGTGCAGACATGATCCGGTTGCGCAGGGTCAGCCTGCCCACCGTCAGGGGGCTGGACAGAAGGGGAAATTTTCGCTCCATAGCACATGCTCCTTTCTCTTCTGATGCCGTCTAAGTTCCTCTGTTTTTATTATATCACAGGGGTTTTGGCGGAGTTATGCAACTGCGGGGTGTTGTTATAACAGAAATATGATAGCGAAAGACTTGACCCGCTGCGTCTGTGTCCGCAGCGGGTCAAGCACATGAAAGAACTATTCCTGAATCGGGAGCCACACTTCAAAATACCCGGTCATGGTATCGTCCTCACGGACGCTGCACAGCAGCTGTCCGTATGCCGAGCCGTGGAGCCGGATGCCCTCTCGGTTTGCATAGTCCACAATGTAGCGCAAGGATTGGGCGGAAATGCCATATTTTCCCGCTTTTTTGAAGACAGAATGGATACACCGGTCATGGGACAGAGGATAGACAAGGGGGGATTGGTCCAGTTTCAGCTCCGAGGCGTAGATTTTATCCATGGAAAAGCCCCAGGACAGCGCGTCACGCGTATCAATCTCGGTAGTGTAGAAAAAACGCTTTCCAAAGGACAGATAGGGCAGCCACTGTTTTGACAGCTGCTGAATCTCTGGGGTATCGTCGTATAGATAGCCGTGGCGGTTGAGGTAATATACGACCTCCGGGCTGTCCTGAATGTCGCATTGGTTCAAAAGCGTTTTGCTTACCTCCAGATGGTTGACCTGCTCCTCTAATCGGGACAGCAGCATTTTTTGAAACGACAGTTCCTCACGCAGTTGCCGGCTGGCGATTCGAAGGGTATCCTCCAGTTCGTCATAGGAAATTGAGGATACCATCTGCGCAATCTCCTTCATCCCGAACCCAAACTGTTTGAACCAAAGGCAGTCAATAATAAAATTGATATCCCACGCTTCGTAATACCGGTAATCATTCGATTTTACTTTATATGGCTTGACGATTCCCATCTTCTCATAATAGCGCATTGAATCTGCGGAAATACCCAAAATTTTGGCCACATCGCCAATTTTATATACCTTGATCCTGGATTCATCCATATTAAAATCCACCCCTGAATGTAAACTGCGCAAATCTTCTTGTAATATAAGCCTGTTCGCAGGCTATGTCAATACGATAAAACACTCCGCTTATGAACGGCTGAATATAGACAGTATAGACAAGCAAGGGCAATAAAAAATGTTAAAACTGTATATAATTTAATTTTTTCTTCAGAAGCTCTTGACCTTGGAGCGATACCAAGGTGTATTTTCGAATACACAGCAAGCAGCAATACACCAGAGCGACACATCATCATTAAAGGGGGAGACAACTTGAGGGTTTTCGTCGAGAAATACGAGGCTTTTTGCCAGGAGGCCTGTATCCAGGCAGGTTATCGTCCGGAGGTGGCGAACGCGGTGGCCCACTACCTGGTGCGAACCGACATGATGGGCATCCACTCCCACGGCACGCTCAATCTTCTGCCTTACTTAGAGAAGACGGCGGCGGGCGGCATCTGCAGGGACGCGGCGCCGGAGCTGGTGCACGAGGGTCCTGCCTGGGCTGTGCTGGAGGGACATAACGGCATGGGTCCCTACAACGCCCGGTGTGCTATGGAAATCGGAATGAAGAAGGCAAAGCAGACGGGGTTGGCCTACGTGATGGTCCGCAACAGCAGCCACTATGGGGCCTGCGGCGTCTATGCGGTGGAGGGCGCAGAGCAGGGCTTTATTACCCTGACCGCCACAAATGTGGCCAAAACGATGACGGTTCCCGGCGGCAAAGGAGGCATCATCGGCAACTCTCCCTTTGCTTACGCCGTCCCGGCAGGCAACCGCCACCCCAGCGTCTTTCTGGACGTGGCCACCAGCAACATTGCGGGGATGAAGGTCAATCGCGCCAAGACGGCCGGGGAGCAAGTGCCCCCCGGGTGCATTGTGGATGAAAATGGCCTGCCCACCACCGATCCCAATACCGACTGGGCCCTTTACCCCCTGGGCGGACATAAGGGATATGGAATTGCTTTCTTTATTGAGGTATTAACCTCAGTCCTCAGCGGCGGCCAGATCCTGGATATTCCCCTGTGGATCCGCAGGGCGGATCAGCTGTGTCCCTACAGCCATATGTTCCTGTTCATCGACACCTATTCCATCATGGGCGCCGACTCCTTCGCGGACCGGATGGACTTTGCGGTAGAGGAAATCGCCAATGCGCCCAAGGCGGCTGGCAGCGACCACATCTACCTGCCCGGTGAGATGGAGTGGGACCGCCATGACCGGGCGCAGAGGGAGGGTCTGGTGCTGCCCAAGGATGTAGAGGACAACGCAAAGGCCTTGGCCTCCCGGTACAGCCTGGATTTGAACGCCTGCATCCGGTGACGTCCGGAACACCCAGGCAGAAAGGAAGGACAACTATGCGGGCCGCGTTTTTAGTAGACGAAAATAATTTTGCCGCGTATTGCCGCGAGGTTCCCGCGGACTGGGAAATCGTGCATTTTGGGAATAGGGACTATGATCCGGAGACCCTTGCCGCTACGCAGGCCCAGGCCATTCTCATTGATCCTATGCTTCCCCTGAACGGGGAGGTCATCGGGAGCATGAGGGAGCTGAAGATCATCCAGTCCTTCGGCGTGGGCTATAACCAGATTGATCTTCAGGCCGCCGACACAGCGGGGGTCTATGTGTGCAACAACGCCGGGGTCAACGCCGCGGCGGTGGCGGAGCAGACGGTCCTCCTGATGCTGGCCGTTTTGAGAAAATATCACGAGGCGGAGTCCATGACCTACTCGGCCAGGCAGGGGGAGTTTAAAGGGAGATGCTTTGCCCAGGGCCTGAAAGAACTGGGCGAGTGCAGGGTCGGACTTATTGGCCTGGGCGCCATCGGCAAGGAGACGGCGCGTCGTCTGGCCGCTTTCGGTTGCCAGGTGCGCTACCACAAGCCCCACCGCCTGCCGGAGCCCAACCCCTGGCAGGTGACCTATTCCGGGCTGGACGAACTGCTGGCCGGCTGCGATATTGTAAGCCTGCACCTGCCAGTCAATCCGGAAACGGTTCACCTGATCGACAGCCAGTCCATAGAAAAAATGAAGGACGGGGCAATTCTCATCAACACCTCTCGGGGGGAGCTGGTGGACCAGGAGGCGGTCTGCCGGGCGCTGGAACGGGGAAAGCTGGGCGGATTTGGCGCGGACACCCTGGCCCCGGAGCCGGTACAGCCGAACAACCCAATCATCAATCTCCCGGAGGAACTGCGAAATCGGGTGGCCCTCTCACCTCACATCGGGGGCATTACCTCCGGGACGTTTTACCGCTCCTACCGCAATGCCATTGAAAATATGGAAAAAGCACTGCGGGGAGAACGGCCGGATCATGTCGTTAACTTGATGTAAATCAAAGAAAAGGAGATGTGCTATGAGCTACAGAATTGTCCGCAGAAACGAAGCTGCCACCTATGAGGCCGCCAAGCACTTTGACGTGCGCACCACCCGGCTGCACAACCCGGAGGATGTTCCCGAAGGCAGCATCGTCATGGGCCTGTCCCACTTTCTGCCTGGCGGCGGTGCAGAGATGGCGCCGGCCAACTTCGAGATGGTGTATTACATCGTAGAGGGAGAGATGACCGTTACCCTTGTGGCCGACGCGGGCCAGGAGGAGCAGTACATACTCCAAGCTGGGGACAGCGTCCACTTTAACAAGGGCACCCAGCGGGCCAGCCTGAACACCGGCTGTGTTACCGCCCAGATGCTGGTTATCATGATTAAAAAATGAAAGGAGTTTTTCCAGTGGAACTGTATGATTTAAAGGGCAAGAGCGCCGTCGTTGTGGGCGGAGCCGGCGGAATCGGCCAGGCCATCGCCCAGGGCTACGCGGCGGCGGGGGCAAAGGTGATGATCGCTTCCCGACGGGAGGAGTCCCTGGTCCGGGCCCAGGGTGAGATCAAGGCCGCTGTGGGAGCGGAAGTGGACTACGCCGTCTGCGACGCCACCGACGAGGGGGCCGTGGAGAAGCTGGTGGAGACCGCCCAGGCCAAGTACGGGACCATCGACATCCTGTGCTGCGCCCAGGGCCTGAACAAGAAGTTTCCCACCCTGGAGTTCCCCATGGAGGAGCTGACCAACATGCTCAATGTGAACGTGGTCAGCCTGATGATGTGTGTAAAGCATTTTGGCGCCCACATGGCCAAGAACAACCGGGGCAAAATTGTAATCGTCTCCTCTGTCCGGGGCAAAATCGCCTCCCGAAATGACGGCAATATTGGCTACTGCATCTCCAAGGGCGCGGTGGATATGCTGATCCGCCAGGCCGCCGCCGACCTGGGCAAATATTTCATCACCGTAAACGGTATCGGTCCTACCATTACGGAAACACCTATGATGACCAAAATTATTGAGCAGCGGGGCGGCGATACCTACCGAGACCAGCTGGCCAGCAGCCTGCTGATTCACCGTATGGCCACCACCGACGACTGCGTGGGGCCAGCCCTGTTCCTGGCCGCTCCCGCTTCTGACTTTGTGACCGGCGAAATCATCTATCCCACTGGCGGACTGACCTGCTGCGGCTGATAACCCTTGACACAATAAAATATTAGGAGGAATTAAGCTATGGCTTAGATCGGAAGAGCACACGTC
>CAPGBJ010000018.1 GCA_948616425.1 uncultured Oscillospiraceae bacterium | reverse complement strand
TCCACCTGCCCGCCCTTCTCCACATTGAAGTCCTCCTCCGGGATGTCGTGGGTCAGCCGCCACACCACACCCTCCCGATCCACAACGGACAGGTTCATCAGCAGCTCCGTATAGTCCTCCGTCCGCTCAAACAGGGCGGGCAGAATCTCATGGAGGGCGTTGCACTGCTTGATGAACAGCAGGCGGAACAGCTCGTCCATCCGGCTGTCCTCCTTCATCCGGAGGATGGTCCTCTCCTCCTCCGGGGTGAAGTCCAACCCGGCGTCAAAGGGGTTCGTCACCAGATCCGGCTCAATCTTGCCGCTCTCGGAGGACAGCACCCGCACACGTCCCGGCAGGTAATCGTTGACCTCCATGAACCGCACGGCAATGAGGCGGTTGAACCATGTGTACGCCGCCTCCTCCATGATGTACCGGTAGGCGGAATCATAGCCGCCGTCCGCGGAGAGGCGGCGGACGGCCTCCGTCAGGCTCCGCCGCTGCCGGACCGCCGCCGGACCGCTGATGACATAGGGCGTCGCGGTGCCGATGTCGTAAAACTCCGCGGTGGCGTCGGACTGGGGCAGCGGGTCCTGAATTCCCCTCTCCGTGATCCCCACCAGCCCGGCCCGGTAGCGCACATCGGCGATGAGCCTGCTCCGGGCCCAGACGGCAAAATTTTTAACGGCGGTCTTATTCATGGTCAAAACTCCACATTCAAAATATCATGCTCCGCCAGCTCCGCTGTCAATACCCGGCGGAGCTCCGCCAGCGCCCGGTCAATATCCTCCGGGCTCTCCAGCCGCCAGGAGGCGGTGCGGGCCACGCTCTTGATGGTCACATTCCTGGTTCTGCGGGCCTGATACGGCGCGGTCCCCGCCGGCGCCGGGACGCCCAGGGCCTCCGCGGCCTCCGCCTGGGCTCTGGCCTGGTCCAGACGGTCCATCTCGTTCAGCAGGCGGATTCTCAGCGCCTCAGCCTTGTCCTTGTATCCGCGCAGGGTGGATACGTTGTTGCAGCGCTCCGCGCCGTCCCGAAGCTCGGCGAACTGGCTCAGGTAGCGCTCTTTTTTCTCCCCCGCATACGCTTTGGTGTTCAGCACCTCCAAAACACGGGCCCTGGCCTGGTCGATGCCGTCCAGCACCGGGGCGGACTCCGCCCGCAGCACCTTCATGTAAGCCGCCGTAAATTTCGCCCGCAGCTCCGGCAGCTTTGGAATATCCCCATAGGGCCGCTCCTTCCCCACGATGGCCCGCATCCGGGCCGCGGTGTCCTCCAGGGCCTCGTCCACGATGTAGGTCTTGCTGTCCTCGTAGATGTTCAGCATATCCACCGCCCGCCGGAAGATCTCCCGCTGCTCGCCGCGGAAAAAGGCATCCAGGGGCTCATAGTCCTCCGCCAGGTCCAGGAAGTCGTCCCGCCGCCGGGCGATGGTCTGAAAGAACTCCAGCGGTTGCTGGAGCGCTTCCACTTCCCGCAGCAGCTGTCTGCCCCTCTCCAGGGTCTTTCTGCCGGGGTAGGGGCAGCTCTGATAGCCCTGCTCCAGGCCCTCAAACTCCGACAGCAGCCTTCTGCCGTGTCTCTGGAACTCCTGCATCTGGGCGTCCTCGTCCTCCGGCGCGCCGCCGGCGTGAAACAGCTCCTTCATAACCTCGCGGACAGCCTTTTTGTCCCCCTCCGGCACCCGGGTCCGCTCCTCCATCAGGAGCTTCTCCGCAAAGGCCTTCTTCGTAATAAAGCCGATGATCTCCTCCTGGGAGCTGTTCAGGGGCGTCACACCGGCTCCGTTGACGGTGAAGGTCAAATCGCCCCGCTTGAACAGGCACGCCACCAGCCAGTGGATGTCGTCGTCCACAAAGCCGTAGGGCGCTCTCATGAAACGGTCCTTCACGCTCTTCATGGAGGTCTTCATATGCACCCGGGAGTTCCTGGAAATAAAATCCAGCACATCCTCCAGGGCATGAATATTTGCCACAGGACCATCTGTTCCCAAAGCAAGCCGCCCACCGCCGGTGCGCATCAGCTCCCGGAGCCCCGCGTCATCCATGGGGGTGTCAATATAGGGGAGCTTGTGGTAGACTGTCTGCACCAGCCGCCCCAGCGCCTCGTTAAAGCGTCCCGCCACCTCTTTGACGGAGATGCGGGCAATGTCGCCGTTGACATAGATGGCCGCCTCTTTCAACGCTCCCGTCAAATACAGCTTGGCGTTCTCGCTGCGGGTACGCATCTCCTTCCTCTTGGCGTCCTTAATGTCCTCATATTTAACCGTCCTCGCCGCGGCGCCCTGCTGCAAATATTTCTCGATCTTCAAATACGTTTGCAGCTCGCCCCAAAAGGCGCCGTCATTGGCCAGGACAACGAGAACTTCCCGGTCCTGACCGGATTTTATCCGCAGGGCGCTGTCGTCCAGTCCGCCGTCGTACCGTGAGGTCAGAACACGCAGTCCGATGTCGTGGCTCTGGACGGCCTTATAGGGCTGGTCATCCACCGCCTGGTTGTAGGCGAACGCGTACCGGCCATTGAACGCGGGGTGGCGGTACTTCCTGTCCGGGAAAATGTCCTCAAAGATCAGTTCCGCGGCCTTTTGAAGAACGGTGCCGGAATCCACCTCCTGCCTCTCGATCTCACGGTTGATCTCCTGCTCCTCATCGGTCAGAAACACGTAGATCCCGCCGTTTTTCTGGACAAGCATCTGCCTCGTCAGGACCTTCAGCGCCTCCTCCACCCGCCCTTTCAGCTCCAGACGGTCCGTATCCAGGCGGTCAATCATCAGGCTGGTGATGTTATCAGTGTTCGCCTCGATCTCCGTCACATATTTTATCAGGAACAGCGTCTTCAAAACATTGATGGCAAACACGCCGCCGTCTTTCCGCTCCGGATTGATGCAGCTGTTGTCGTAGGCCCTGATAATAACGCCCTTGTGGGAGTGATCCAGAAAATTCTCCATGGCGTCGTAGAACATATGAAAGGGAACCAGTACGCCGGTCTCCTGTGTTTTCAGCCTCTCAGCGGACTCTTTGAACATGGCCAGCATGGACCGCTCTCCCTCGGAGAGGTGCTTGCCGGAGGCGCTGTGGGTCCGCACGGCAGTCAGCACGCCGGCCAGGAGGTTGAATTGATAGCCCACAAAGGGATAGATCTCCGCAAAGCCGGCACCATCCGCGTAGAGCTTCTTTTCGGCATCGCCGGTGAAGAGGATCTTATTGCGCAGGTCCGTCTCCCACTGTTCATACAGCAGCCGCAGCGTCTCCGCCGCCGTATCGTTTTTATCCAGGACTCTCCTCCGGATCACCTCGTCCACATTGGCGGAGGACAGGGACAGCCGGGTGTCAAACCGCCCCTGAATCTTGGAGAAGTCGTTGCCCTTTACGTTGGTGATGGAGTCGATGTCCTGCTGGCTGGTCACAATGACCCAGGCCTTTCCCCCGCACTCCCTGCCCAGCTCCTCCGTGACCGTCTGGAGGTTCAGCATCAGCCCGGAGTCCTCGCCAATATACTGGCCGATCTCGTCCACCAGAAATACCACATGGTGGTTCCCGCCCCTGCGGTCTATGTAGGCCCTGACCCGTTTGGCAAAATCCTCAATGCTGATCTGATAGGGCTCCACCGCCTTTTCGCACCAGTTCCTGGCCGCGGATTCACTCATGAAGCCCACGCCGGACAACGCCTCGACAACGGTGTCCTGAATAAAGTCGAAGTCCTGCCGGGAATCCTCCCAGGCCTCTCCGTACGCCTCCTCAAAGGCGCGCCTGAACGCCTCAAAGCGCCCCTCCTCCAATAGTCTCCGCTCCAAGTCGGCCAGAGCGGGCTGAGAGCCGCACAGACCCTGCATCTCATTGAACACCCTCAGAAAAACGCTGACGATGGCGTCCCTATTCCGCTTGCTGTTGGAGTCGCTCTTCGCGTCAATATTGAAGAGGATCACGTCGGCAGGCGTATTGCCGGCCAACTCCATATCCGCCAGAACCGCGGGGTCCGTGATCTTCCGGTCCTCAGTAAAATAGTCCAACGCGCGCCGCTGGCCAACCAGCTCATTTTTCAGCAGATAGGAGAGAATCTTTAAGAAGTGAGATTTACCGCTGCCAAAGAAACCGGAGATCCACACGCCCATCTTAGGGGTGCTGCCCACAATCCCCTTCTTATACGCGGCAAAGAAATCCCTGAAGTGCCGCTGCAGCTCCCGGGTGACCACATACTCGTCCAATTCCTGGGCAGCAATGCCGCTCTCCCCCTGCCCGGCGATAATTACCCCTTGAATCTCCCGGTCTATCTCCCTGCGGAACATCTCTTTGATCAGCATAACCCGTCCTCCTCTATTTTACCAGGCGAAACGCCCGGTAATAGTTATCATCCTTAATCTTTCCGAACAGGAGCAATTGCTGCTCGTCATAGACCCCGGGGTAAAATAAGACCACCGGAGCCGCTCCAAAGCCCTGGTGCAGCGTGTTCAGGATCTTATGAGAACGCAGGACCGGGTAGCATTTCCCAATCCCCGTCAGGAATACAACAGCATCTTCCGGCGTATGCTTCCGGATTTGATGAACAATCAAGCTGTCAGGATCGTTGATTTTCATGGAGCGGTTGACCGCCTGTGTAATTCTTGCGAACCCCTGCTTTTTCTCAAAGGCAACACACTGTTTTAAGAAATTTCTGCTCTCCAGGTGGTCGATCATCAAATCGTAGAGATCGAATGCCGCCAGCTTAAACCCATCCGTCCCTCTTTTGTTCTTTTCCAGCAGATACCGGATTCTCTCCCGAACCTCCAGCTCCCCCTCCGGCGGATAGTCAAAGATCCAGTAATTGACCTCGTTGGCCCTTCCGCCGCTTCCCCGGAGAGACGGCTTGCGGATCAACGCCTCCATCTCATCCAGACGCCGTGCCAGATCCGCCATATCATCTCCCCCCCGTCAGGGCCTTGACCACCAGCCCCATATCGTGCGTCTCCAGCCACTGCCGCAAATCTGAATCCAGAATGGGCGCGCAGATCCTGCGCGTCTCCTTCGCCTTGTCGGTCACCCCCGCCTCATAGAGCATGGTCTTATAGCAGGCGCCCAGTCTCTGGCAGGTGTAATCGGTCCAATTGGCCAGGCGGCTGTCCTGCGCCTGCTTGTCCCGAAAAAATATCCTCACGTCCCGGGGGGACAGCTCATTGCTGCCAATCATCAGCTTTTCACGAATGACCTCATAGACAAAATCAAAAAAAAGCGTGTCACAGGCCATCACCGCCGCCAGCGCAAAGAGTTTCTGCGTCGCCAGGTCCCCGGCCAGGAATACCGGGCAGAAGCTTTCATCCAGGGCTCCCGCCCTGTCCAAAACCGTTCTGCAGATCTGGTCGGCCCGTCTTTGCGTCGGCGCTCTAAAGAGATTCTCCTCTGCGCTCAGGCGCCGGATCTCGTCAAATGTATTGCCCGCGGCCAGAAGCTGCACCGTTCTCCGAAACTCCTGAAACCAAAAAGACAGCTTTACCGCCCCCGCGCTGTACGCTCTGCGCTCCATCATTGCCTCCTTGATGTTTGATATTGCCTCCATCCGCGAAGTTGGCAAATATGATGATTTTTCTCACATGCTTCCGCTTATCCCCATATTCGCCAACTTTTCACACACGGATTTTGAAAATATATGTCCGCATTATTATAGCAGGACTTCCCCGCAATAACAAGAACAATCACTCACGGGTTCCGGAGGAAAACGGGACGCATTCAATTGCATATTCCGGAAATCTGTGGTAGAATGCCTTTATCATATTTTTACAGTCCGAAGCCGGCGGGCGGCGCGGATGAGAAGCGCCGGATCACCGGCCGGCCCCCCTCCCCACGGATGCGCCGGCGGAGGGGTGTCGCCGCAGAATGCCGCCGGAACTGCCGGGCGGGCCGGCCCACGGCCGCCGCCAGTCCGCCGGAGATGAAACAAGGAGGAATATTATGGACCGTCAAAAATTGCAGGACGCCCGCCGCTGGGCCAGAAACGAGCTGGAGCGCTCCGCCCAGTTCTGGCTGGACCACGGTATGGACAGGGAACACGGCGGTGTGTACACCTGCCTGGACCGGAAGGGCGAGATCTACTCCACCGACAAGAGCATTTGGATGCAGGGCCGCTGCGGCTGGATTTTCGCTTTTTTGTGCCGCAGCTACGGCATAAAGCAGGAGTGGCTGGAGGCGTCCAAAAGCTGCCTGGACTTCATGGAGGCCCACTGCTTCAACCACGAGCGCGGCGAGCGGATGTACTTCACCGTCACCGCGGAGGGCAAGCCCCTCCGCCAGCGGCGGTACTACTTCTCCGAGGCCTTCTGCGCCATCGCCAACGCGGAGTACTACGGTGTTACCGGAGACAGCGCCCGGCTGGAGCGGGCCCGGCAGTGCTACGACCTGTACTGGAACCTGAGCCAGGGCATGCCCGATCCGGTGGGCATGGGGCCCAAGACCATCTCCGAGACCCGCAGCGGCCGGGCCTTCGGCACCCCCATGATCATTCTGAACGTCACCGGCGTACTGCTGCGCACCGACCCCGAGCGGAAGGCCCTCTACGAGGAGCGGGCCCAGCAGTGCGTGGACGACATCTTCCGGTACCACGTGAAGCCGGAGCTGAAATGCACTCTGGAGAACGTGGATACGGACGGCACGCCGCGCCTCTACTACACCGAGGGCCGCACCGTCAACCCCGGCCACGACATTGAGGGCGTCTGGTTCCTCTTGGAGCACGCCCAGCGCACCGGGGACAGCGCGCTGGTGCGGAAGGCGGCGGAGATGTTCGACTGGGCCATTGCCGCCGGCTGGGATCATGAGTACGGCGGACTGCTCTACTTCACCGACTGCCTGGGCAAGCCGCCGGAGGCCTACGAGCACGATATGAAGCTGTGGTGGCCCCATAACGAGATTTTGATTGCCTCCATGATGCTCTACCGGGATACCGGCGAGGAAAAATATCTGGACTGGTTCTACAAGACGGCAGACTACTGCAAGGAGCACTTTGCCGACTCCGAGTACGGCGAGTGGTACGGCTATCTCCGCCGGGACGGCCTGCCCACCCAGCCCTCCACCAAGGGCAGCACCTTCAAGGGGCCTTTCCATATGCCCCGGAGCATGATCCTGGTGGACAAGATGGTGGACGAGATTTTGAAAAGGCCGTAGTGAAGCAGCCCCCTTGATGGGCTGCCCCGGATAAAGACGGCCCCCTTGACGGCGGGCCTCACAGCATGGAATCCCCCGACAGGAGGTACACGGTGGAAAAAAATATCCTGGCGCTGATGCTGCAAAAATACGACAGCTTCACCCGTTCAGAGCGGAAAATTGTGGACTACGTACTGGAGCACCAGAAAGAGACCCAGTATATCAGCATTACCGACCTGAGCGCGGTGTGCCAGGTGGCGGTGTCCACAGTGTCGCTGTTCTGCCGAAAGCTGAAGCTGGCCGGCTTCAACGACTTTAAGTTGGAGCTGGCCCGCGCGGCCCTGCCCGCAGGGGCCAATGTGGGCCAGCTGGCGGGGGAGGTCCTCCCGGGGGACACCCCGGGCGCCGTGATGGGCAAGGTACTGCGCACGGTTCAGGACGAACTGAATAACGCCTACCACATGCTGTCTGAAGCGGCGGTCACCCGGGCGGTGGACCTGCTGCGGGGGGCGGGGCAGGTGCTCTGTCTGGGCCAGGGGAAC
The DNA here is from genome assembly GCA_948616425.1 of uncultured Oscillospiraceae bacterium. Taxonomy (GTDB): domain Bacteria; phylum Bacillota; class Clostridia; order Oscillospirales; family Oscillospiraceae; genus Lawsonibacter. The sequence goes on along the minus strand of CAPGBJ010000018.1, from coordinate 34,125 downwards.
CACTCCGCGGTGGCCCTGGCGGCCTGGGCCCAATTTTCCACCACCTCCCCCAAATTCAAGACCATTCAGGATTCCCATATGCAGGCGGTGGCCCTGTCCACCCTCGCCTCCGAAGACGTTGTGCTCTATTTCTCCCACTCTGGTGCCACCCACGAGGTGCTGGAAGCCGGGGAGGTGGTCCGAAGCCGGGGAGCCAGGCTGATTCTGGTGACCCGATATCTCAACTCCCCCGCCAGCGCCTATGCTGACACCGTGCTGCTGTGCGGACCCAACGAGCAGCCTTTCCAGTTCGGGTCCTCCGCGGCCCTCGTGGCCCAGCTCTATGTGCTGGAAGTACTGCTCAGCGAGTTTATCCGCCGGGATCCGGAGACGGCGGAGCGATACCGGCAGTCTGTAGGTAAGGCGCTGACACAGAAGCATGTATAAGGGAGGAACTGGGGCAAAGTGGGAGAGTTTTTTAATCCGGAAAAGGGTATATGGGCCTGGCTGAGTACCCTGGTGGATGTGTGTGGGCTGTCCATCCTGTGGGTGTTTCTGTGTCTGCCGGTATTTACCATCGGCCCGGCCACGGCGGCCCTGTATCACACGGTGGTCAAGTGTGTCCGGAGGAGGGAGAGCGGCGCTTTCGGGGTCTATTTCCGCTCCTTCCGCTCCAATTTTGAGACCGGGCTGTGGGCGGGAATCATTGCCATTCCGGCGGCGGCGCTGCTCTTTGGCGGGCATTTTGTTGTGCGCTGGTACGGGACGCGGCTGGGAGGCGCGGCCTATGTCCTCTATGTGGCCTACTACTTCGCCCTGGTCTTGCCGGCAGGGATGCTGTGCTGGCTGTTCCCCCTGTTGGGCCGGTTTGACTGCCGGGTGAAGGAGCTGTTCCGCACCGCCTTCCAACTGACGCTCGCCCACCTGCCCAGTACAGTGGTTGTGGTTTTGCTGACAGGTCAGACGGCTCTGTTCTGTATCGAACAGTGGTGGCCGGTCCTGTTCATGCCCGCCGTGGCTGTGCTGCTGATCTCCCTGTTCTTTGAGCGGATTTTCCAACGGTATTCTCCAGAGTTGGCCTGCGAAGAGGGGGAAGAACAGGAGGAATAAAAATATGGCGGCCGGAGCAGGTTCTGTCTGCTCCGGCCGCGTGCTATGTCAGGAGGGGAGGAGACCGGGCACCGCCCGGGCCAGCATCTGCGCCAGCTGGGCGTGGCCCCTCCGGGTCAGGTGCATCCCGTCAATGGCGTTGAACTCGCATTCCGCCGCGTCTATGTAGTGGGCTCCCACCAGGGCGGCAGTCTTTTGGTAGTACTCCGGCAGCGCGCGAGATTTCTCCAGGCAGCCTCTGCCCATGGGGATGCCGGTTTCCGAGTGTTCCATCTCCGGGCGGATGGGGGGTGGGCAGACGATGAGGATATTGGGGGCGTGGTTGCCCCAGCAGTCCACGCTTTGGGCCTTGCGTACCAGCCGCTCCATACCGATGCCGATGCAGGAGGCGTTGACCCCCAGCCGCTCCTTCACGTCGTTGGTGCCAAGCATGATGATCAGCAGGTCAATCACCTCATGGCTCTTCAGCAGAGAGTAGATCACGGTAAGGGCGTCCATCGTCTCGTGCAGAGGATCGGGGAAGACGGTGGTCCGGCCGGACAGGCCCTCCTCCGTGACTAGAAAATCCGGACCCAGGGCGGTTTGCAGCAGGCAGGTCCACCGCTCCGCCTCGTTGAAGCGGATTCCGCCATCTGCGCAGTCGGTGGGGTCGGCGCAGTAGCCGTGGGTATTGGAGTCGCCCAGACAGAGAATGTGCTTTTTCATTGTGCTTCATCCTTTCTCGCGCTGTTGCTGATTTGTGGGTTATCTTAAGGCTATCAGGTTTCTTTCGTTTGTCAAGGCAATTCGTTTCGATTTCTTTTTGAATTTCTGGGATAAAGTGCACAAAAATCGAAATAATTTTTGTAACTTCCACTAAAGTTCTCAATTTTTCAGAAATTCTTTCGATTTCGATTGACAGATGAACGGGACACTTGTATAATTTACACATTGACCCAGCCTTGCATCTCTATTTTTTTGTATAATAAAAAGGAGGAAACGCAATGAAGATGAAAAAAATTATCGCGGCCGCTCTGGCCATGGCCATGGCCTTGTCCCTTGTTGCCTGTGGAAATGGCAACAAGGATAATGGCAGTCAGAGCAAGGCGCCCAGCAGCGGCAGCCAAGGCCAGAACCAGGGCGGCGATCAGAGCAATCCCCCCTCTTCTTCCGGCGCCAGCGGGATCACCCTGTGGACCTACCCCATCGGAGACTGGAAGGATGAGAATGCGGTTAAGGCGCTGACCGATGCCTTTACCGCCGAGACCGGCATCTCCGTTAAGGTGGAGTATCTGGACTATACTGCCGGCGACGACCGCGTGAACACCGCCATCACCGCCGAGGGTACCCCCGATCTGATCATGGAGGGTCCCGAGCGTCTGGTAGCCAACTGGGGCGCCAACGGCCACATGGTGGACCTGAAGGATATGTTTGACGACACCGATCTGGCCGAGATCAACGCTGTGAATGAGGGCATTATGAAGGCCTGTACCTACAGCAACGGCGCCATCTATGAGTATCCTCTGGTTATGACCGCCCACTGCATGGCCATCAACAAAAACGCCTTTGAGGAGGCCGGCGCTCTGCAGTACGTAGACCTGGAGAACCACACCTGGACCACTGAAAACTTCATCAAGGCCGTCGAGGCCCTGTACAGCAAGTACAACGCCACCGTGGGCGCGGTCTTCTGCGCCGGCCAGGGCGGCGACCAGGGCACCCGCGCCCTCGTCAACAACCTCTACGGCGGCACCTTCACCAACGCTGAGCACACCCAGTATCTGTGGAACGACCCCAACAATATCAAGGCTCTGGAGCAGCTGAAGAGCATGAAGGGCATCGCCTTTGACCCCTCTCTGGACGGCGGCAAGGAGATCACCGCCTTCTATCAGGGCATCCTGAAGATGGCCTTCTGCTGGAACATCGCCCAGCAGCTGGACCCCAACAGTGCAAAGACAGGCGCGGAGAAGACCATCTCTGGCGAGGACATCGTGTTTATGAGCTTCCCCTCTGAGACCGGCGAGTCTCAGCTGTGCGGCGGCATCTGGGGCTTCGGCATCTTCGACAATGGCGACCAGGCCCGCATCGACGCCTCCAAGCAGTTCATCAAGTTTATGTGCGACTCCGCCCACACTGTGGACGCTGTGAAGACCGCCAACTACTTCGCGGTCCGTACCACTGCCGAGGGCACCGACCTGTCCAACATCTGGGCTGATAACCCCATCATGGCCGAGTACACCAAGCTGATGCCCTACCTGGGCGACTACTACCAGGTCACCACCGGCTGGGCCGCCGCTCGTACCGAGTGGTGGAACATGCTCCAGGAAGTGGGTACCGGCAGTGACGTAGCCACCGTGCTGGCCGCCCACGAGGCCGCCGCCAATGCTGCGGCTGCGGGCTGATTTGGATACATAATTCGGGTGAAACGATAAGGGTTTCGCGCCCCCTCCCCGCCCCGCGCGGGGAGGGGGCGCGTCCTATTTTCCCAGCGACTTGAGAGAAAGGGGTGTCTACTTTGGCAAAATCGTCAGCGCCTATGAGTCGGGCGCTTCAGTGGCGGGAGGATTTGGCGGGCTATCTGTTCATGCTCCCCAGCCTGATCTTCTTTGTGGGGTTTGTCATTATCCCCATGTTCATCTGCATTTTTACCAGCCTGACCGCCACCAATATGCATGATGCGGCCATGTTTGGCCAATTTATCGGACTGGAAAACTTTATCAAGCTGTTCCAGGACAAGGTCTTTCAAAAGGGACTGCTAAACACCTTCATCATTGTGATTGTCAGCGTGCCCACCGTATGTGCGTTCTCTCTCTGGGTGGGTTCCGCCATCTATAAGCTGAACAACGTCGCCCTGTCCGCTTTTCGCTGTATTTTTTACCTGCCCGTGGTCACCGGTTCGGTGGCTGTCACCGTGGTCTGGCGGTGGATGTATGACAACTACACCGGCATTCTGAATACGGCGCTGAAGGGCGTGGGCCTGATTGAACAGAACATCAACTGGCTGGGCGACCCTAAGACGGCCCTGGGCTGTATTATCGTCATTCTGTTCACCACCTCGGTGGGTCAGCCCATTGTGCTCTATGTCTCCGCCCTGGGCAATGTAGACACCACCCTCATTGAGGCCGCTGAGGTGGACGGCGCCACCGATATGCAGGTCTTTTGGAAGGTGAAGTGGCCCCAGATGATGCCCACCACTCTGTACATCCTGGTCATTACCACCATCAACTCCTTCCAGTGTTTCGCCCTGATCCAGCTGTTGACCCAGGGAGGACCCAGCCACGCTACCGATACCGTCATGTACTACATCTACTACACCGCCTTTAAGCTCACGGAACAGGCCGGCCACTTCGGCTACGCCAACGCCATGGGTGTGGTTCTGGCCATCTTCATTGGGATCATGTCCGCCATCCAATTCCGTCTGGCGAAAGAAAAGTAAGGGGGGGCAGGAAATATGATAAACGAATCAGGACGTAAAAAAGCCTATAAGGTATTCTCTGTGATTGTACTGGTCATTCTGGCTTTCCTGTTCCTCTTCCCACTGTACTGGATCGTTACCGGCGCCTTCAAGCCCTCGCTGGATATCTACAACCCCAAGCCGGTGTGGTGGCCCACTGAGTGGGTGATGAACAATTTCGATGACCTGTTCAGCAAGCGCACCGCTCCCCTCTGGGAGCTGGCGGTGCCCTTCGGACGGTGGATCTCGCCGAACCAGGAGGACATCTTTTTCTCCACAGGCCCCACGGTTCCCGCGGCCTTCCGCTGGCTGGTCAACACCGTGTTTATGTCAGTGATGGCCATGATCCTCACCTGTATCACCGCTGCCATGGCGGGCTATGCCCTGGCTAAAAAGCGTTTTCGCGGCCGGGCTATTGTGTTCTCCCTCATCGTGTGCGCCATGGCGCTGCCCAAGCAGGTGGTGCTGATCCCCTTGATTAAAGAGGTCGCGGTCCTGCGGATGTGGGACAATATCTGGGCGGTCATCCTCCCCACTGTGGGCTGGCCCTTCGGCGTGTTCCTGATGAAGCAGTTTTCTGAGGGCATCCCGGGAGAGATTCTCGAGGCCGCCCGGGTAGACGGCTCCAGCGAGTTTGGCACCTTCGCTACCATTGTGGTTCCCATGGTCAAGCCGGGAATCGGCGCCTTGGCCATCTTTACTTTTATAAACTCCTGGAACGACTATTTTATGCAGCTGGTCATGCTGCCCAGCGGAAACAACAACACCATCTCTTTGGGAATTGCCACGCTGCAAAATGACACCACGGTCAATATGGGCCTGCTGATGGCGGGCGCGGCCCTGGCGGCGATTCCTATCATCATCGTGTTCCTGATTTTCCAGAAATATTTCACCCAGGGCATTACCATGGGTGCTGTAAAGGGGTAGGGGCATGATCTACGCAAAGAACAGCGACGCGCTGTCTTACCGGGGCATCCATCCCAACCTGGACCTGGCGCTGGAGCACATCCAGCCGGAATTTCTAGGCCGCGTAGGGGGCCAGCGGGTGGAGCTGAGAGGGAGCGATGTGTATGCCACCCGCTTCACCTATGAGACAGTTCCAGAGGAGGAGAGCTTCTTCGAGGCCCACAAGAAGTATCTGGATATCCACATTATGGTGGAGGGCTCCGAGGGGGTAGAGATCGCTCCGCCGGCAGAGCTGGCCGAGTTTGACCGGGTGGAGGCCAACGACTTTTACGCCTACCGGGGCCTGGCCCATCACAAGCTGACCCTGTCTCCCGGGGAATTTCTAGTGGTCTTTCCCAATGACGCTCACCGGATCAAAATGTGCCTGGAACAGCCGGAGACAGTGTCCAAAGTGGTTTTTAAAGTGCGGATTTATGACGATTGAGGAGTGATTATCATGCAAGACCTGTCCAAGTACCAGGGAATTATTCCGGCCTTTTACGCCTGCTACGATAAAGAGGGGAAGGTAGACGGCCAGGCCGTCCGCGGCCTGGCGAGGTATCTGCTGAATAAGGGCGTCAAGGGCCTGTATGTGGGCGGATCCTCTGGAGAGTGTATCTACCAGAGTGTGGCGGAGCGGAAGGAGACCCTGGAGCATGTGATGGCAGAGGTGGGCGGCAAGCTGACCGTCATCGCCCATGTGGCCTGCAACAATACGGCCGACAGCCAGGAACTGGCCGCTCACGCTGAGCGTTTGGGCGTGGATGCCATTGCGGCGATTCCGCCCATCTACTTCCACCTGCCCCCCAAGGGAATCGCCAAATATTGGAACGATATCTCTGCCGCTGCGCCCAATACCGACTTTATCATTTACAACATTCCTCAGCTGGCGGGTGTGGCCCTCACTGTGCCTCTGCTTCAGGAGATGCTGAAAAATCCCCGCGTCATCGGGGTTAAGAATTCCTCTATGCCCGTTCAGGACATCCAGATGTGGCGTGATGAGGGGGCTTTGGTCTTCAACGGACCGGACGAGCAGCTGCTGTCCGGACTGGCTGCCGGGGCCGCTGGCGGAATCGGCGGGACCTATGCCGCCATGCCTGAGCTGTATCTAGAGATTTTCCGCTGCTTCCAGGCCGGTGAGCTGGAGAAGGGGCGGGAGGTCCAGAATGAGTGCTGCCGCATCATCTATCAGATGTGTTCTGCCCAGGGCAACATGTATGCGGTCATCAAGGAGATCATCCGCCACCAGGGCGGGCCGGACGTGGGAAGTGTCCGTGCGCCTCTGCTGGAGCTGACAGAGGAGGATCGGCCTGTGATCGAGGAAGCTTGCAAAATGATCCAGGCGGCCATAGCGAAATATTGCGAAGCGGGTTCAAAGGGCTGAAACAGTTTTTCGTAAACTGTGTAGGAAAAGAGGTAAGAGTCCCCTCCGGCTGAAGCCGGAGGGGACTCCTGTGCTGTCAAGGGCAGATCTGGAAGTCACTCCGAGATCAGCTGGCCTGTATACCCCAGCTGAACCATGGTGTGAAAGGCCTCCCACGCCTGACTGGGAATATCCTGGGGGATTTGAAAGCCCTTTTTGGCGTAGAGATCCATTCTTTGAAAATCTCCAACAATGACATCAATGGCCGCCTTTTCCTCCAGGCCCTGCCGGATGGAGTGGTCAAGGTATTCCTCAATGCTCACCTGTGGAGAGGTAATCACTGCCTGGATCTCGGGCCAATATACCTTCAGGGCGGCAAAAATCCGCCTCTCCATGAAGGGCTGATGGACACCCAATATTTTTTTGACGGGGAGGTTCATCTCCTCCAATTTTTTGCGGGTAAAGAGTATGTTTTCCGCCGTGTTTGTGGACTGAGTCTCCAAAATCAGATCGGCCTCCGGCACGCCCTCCTGCCGGGCGATGCTGGCGAAGCGTTCCGCTTCGCTGGATGTCCTCCAAAGTGTATTCGTGTTCCGCCCAAGGCCGCCGGTAAACAAAACCTTTGGGGCGTAGCCCTCCTGGTATAACTCCGCGGCCCTCCTGGCAATGTCGCCATTGTAATTGCCAAAACCAATGATGCAGTCGGCAGGGCAGGGCTGCATATCCATGTGCATATAATCCCAGATCGTCTTTAAACTGGAAAAGGCTAAATCGTCCACGATAGAACCTCCTGCATCTCTGAGAGCGGCTTCGGTGCCCGCCGTGGACTGAGGGGGCGTGAAGCCGCTCTGGTATTTCCCTGGCGCGGGGGGTGTAAGCCAGGGTAGCTTGAGCTGCTTGAGTATACAATAAAAGAGGACATTTTGCAAGCGGAAAAAGAGACCGTGCGGCGTCAGGGGCAGGGTTTTCATTTGCTCTGGGACATCCGTGTTCGGCTGTTTTAGGGCTTGCCGCACCCACCCAGAAGGCGTTTGAGCGAGGGGAAAATTCCGCCTGCCTCCAAAATCTCTCGCATCTCCGGCGAGAGGGAGGGAATGCACATCGACTGGCCCGATGTGCAGTTTTTCAGCTGGATGGAGTCGGGGCCAACTGCAATTTGCAGTTGATCAAACTGCTGCGTCATAGACCAGATCCCACTTGCTGGAAAGACTGGGAGGCCAAGCGCAATGCCGTTTCGGAAGTAGAGCCGCGCAATGGATTCGGCAGCAAGGGCTTGGATGCCCAGAGCCTGCAGCACAGTAACCGCCTGCTCCCGGTGGGAGCCGCACCCAAAGTCCCGCCCGGCCACCAGGATATCCCCAGGCCTGACTAAGCGGTGAAAGTCGGGCAGAATGGCCTCCATCGTGTGCAGTTTGAGCGACTCCAGACCTTCGCCCTTCCAACGGCCCGGCGCAATCACGTCTGTATTCACCCGATCCCCTAATTTAATAACCCTTCCACAGATCAAAGGCCCATCACCTCCCGTGGATCTGTAATAAATCCTGTCAGCGCGGACGCCGCCACCGTCGCTGGAGAGGCCATATAGATTTCTGCGTTAGGGCTGCCCATACGCCCTTTAAAGTTGCGGGTGGTGGCTGTAATGCAGGTCTCTCCATCCGCCAGTGCGCCGATGCCTCCTGTACAGGGGCCGCAGTGGGGGTGGCAAACGGTGACTCCTGCGGCCACAAGCGTCTCAATATAGCCCGCCCGGATTGCGCCGCAGAAGACCTCCTGATCGGCGGCCCCGACAATACAGCGGACTTGTTTTTGGATTCTGCGCCCCTTCAAAATTGCGGCGGCTGCGGCGATGTCCTCCAGCCTTCCGCTGGCGCAGCCACCAATGCTGGCCTGATGAATGGGCACGGTGCCCAGGCGGTCCGCCGGACAGACGACCGACATGTCGTGGGGGAGGGCCACCATGGGGACCAGCCCATCCGCGTCCACCGTAATGACTTGCTGATAGTGGGCGTCTGGGTCGGCGGTGACCGGCTGGTAGGGGTATCTGGCGCGTCCCTGCAGAAAGCGGAATACCTTTTCATCTGCCTCAAAGAGACAGAATTTGGCGCCCAATTCTTCCGCCTGATTGCCCAGACACATCCGACCGTCCAGGCTCATGCTTTGAATGGCGGGGCCATACCACTCCAGCGAGTGATATTGGGCAAAGTCTGTTCCAAATTGGCCAGAGAGATACAGATATAAATCTTTGGGCATCACGCCAGGGGAAAATGCGCCCGTTACCACTATTTTTATGGTCTTTGGAACCTGAAACCAGAGCGAACCATAGGTCAGCACCCAGGCCATTTCCGCCTCTCCAATCCCGGTTCCGGCACAGTTGAGCGCGCCGTAGATGGGGGCGTGGGAATCGGTGACAACCGCAAGACTCCCAGGAACCACAAAACCTTGATCCAAGATCACCTGATGGCAGATCCCCTCAGAGACATCGTAAAAATGCTGAAATTGCATCCGCTGCACAAACTCCCGCGCCTCTTTTTGTCTCTGGGCGGTTTTAACGTTCTTATCTGGCGCGGGACCGTCGTAGTCGTTGACGATCACGACCCGGCTGCGGTCCCAAACGTGGGTTAGCCCGCCCTCAATCCCAGCGTTTTTCATACCGTTGGGAATGTCCAATATGGAATATTTGATGCCCGCGAGATCAATTTTTGCGGTGACATAGTCGCCTGGACGCACAAATTCTCGCCCGCTGTGGCTGGCTAATATTTTTTCTGCGATGGTCATTGCCACGGTCTGTCCCTCCCCGTTGTTGCTGAGTGGTATTTGTCAGGCCAAGCCATACTTGCGCTTTAAAAACTCCAATCCCGCCTGGGGGAACATGATATAGGTCAGCACATCCTCCTCGGTACGGGCGATAGAGCCAATTTCCGCCTGTTTGGCCGTGTAGACCGGCTGCAATAAATCTGCTGGACGGCAGGTAATGGGGGCCTCCCCATCCGGAAGGATCAACTGTTTCAGTTCCTCCGAGACGGGGCCGGGCGCCTTGCCGTATCGGCCCTGAACATAGGCCTTGATTTCTTTCGAAACGACCTGATATCGCTTTCCCAACAGGACATTGGTCGTCGCCTGGGCGCCGCACATCTGAGAGAAGGGGGTGCCCAGCGGCGGGTAGCCCAGGTCTTTCCGCACGCAGATTACCTCCTTTAGAATCTCCTCCATGCGGTCCTGCGCCCCCATTTCCTTAAGCTGTGCCTCCAAGTTAGAGTACATACCGCCTGGAATTTGATGTTCTACCACATTGATGTCCACACCCGCCATCTGAGTGGCGCTGGTACGATATTTTTCCCGCATTGCTTTCAAATAAGTATTAATTCCATGCAGCTTGCGATAGTCCAGACCGGTGTCCCGGGGGGTGTTTTGGAGCGCGGCAATGATACTCTCCGCGGCCGGATGACTGGTTCCCATGGCGAAGGCGGAGACATCCACGTCCAGCACATCTGCGCCTGCCTTGGCCACCTCCCAGTAGGTAATCTCGGTCATGCCGCCTGTGCAGTGGGCGTGATAGTGGACCGGCACCGCCACTGCATGTTTCACCGCTTCCACCGTCTTTGCCGCGGTGACTGGATCAATCATCCCGCCCATATCCTCCAGGTGAACGGCGGTGGCGCCGATATCCACATATTCCTGCGCCGTTCTGACAAAGGACGCGACGGTGTGTACCGGACTGGAGGTAAACTGGATATTTCCCTCTACCAGCTTTCCCGCGGCCAGAACGGCCTTTGCCGCGGCCCTGCAGTTGCGGATATCGTTCAACCCGTCAAACACGAGAAAGATGTCGATGCCGGCCCTGGAGGCGGCCGCCACAAAGCGGCCCACCACGTCGTCTGGGTATGGGGTGTACCCCAGCAAATTTTGTCCGCGCAGCAGCATCCGCAGGGGAGTTTTTGTGACATGCTGTTTGAAGACCCGGATCCGGTCCCAGGGGTCCTGGTTCAAAAAGCGGATACAGGTGTCAAAGGTGGCACCGCCCCACATCTCGATGCAGGAAAAGCCAAAGTCGTCCATTTGTCGTAAAATCGGAACCATGTCCTCCGTCCTCATCCGCGTTGCGAACAGAGACTGCTGGCCGTCTCGAAAGTCGCAGGATGACAGCTTCACGGGGTTTGGATTGGGGGTCCCTCTCTTTTTGGGCAGAAACATTTCTCTCGCTCCCTTCTGCTTTTCCCGCTTAGACATAAACGTAGCCGTCCATGATGCGGCGGGCCGTGCGGATCATACCTGCTTTCACCACATGGTTTTCTCCGTCAAGCACCGCGCGTGCCGGCGTAATGCCGCTGGCGTGGCCGAGGTATATCTCCTCAGCCGGCATATTTTTTTTCATCACATCGTTGACAATGGTACCGCTTAAAAGGGCCGCTGCGCTGGTGGCCGCGGCCACAGTGAGGGGAATCGCCTTATGAACCATCCCCACAGAGACTGCGCGTATACATAAATCCATACAGCTGGCCCGATTTTGATGATTGTCCAGATCGGTGTAGTCCTGGGGCGGTGAAATGATTCCAACTTTGGGGATGGAGGTAGACTGGAGCCGGGCAAGTCTCCAGTCGGACACAAAGCCCAATTTCTGGGCTGCCGCTCCCCGCATGGCTTCAATGTGTTCCATCAGACTGCTGTTTTGGTTTAGCTCGGTCAGCTCTGTGCCCTGAAGGCCCAGTGAGGACGCATGGAGGAAGAGCACAGGATTGGCGCAGTCGATCAGCGTGACCTCCGCCGGCTCATACCCCGGGAGGGCGAAGACTTCCTTGCGGTGCCCGGTGGGAAACAGGGAGCCGGACTTTGAGCCGGCCGGTTCCAGAAAAAATACCTTGATGGGCGCGCCGGTGCCGGGGACGCCCTCAATCTGTGTGTTTCCATCAAATTGAGCGCGTCCCGCCCTGACCGGGACATGTTCTTCAATGATCTTTCCGGTGTTGGTATTGTAGACCCGGACGACTGTCTCCGGTTCTACAGCGGGGACCATCCCCTCGTCGATGGCGTAGGGGCCGACCGCGGCCGAGATATTTCCGCAATTTGCCGTATTATCCACATTTGGAATGAGAATATCGACCTGAAAGAAGTCGTAATCCACGTCGGCGCCCTCCACCTCGGAGGGGGATATGACAGCTACCTTGCTGGTTGAACTGGTGGCGCCGCCCAGCCCGTCAATCTGTTTGACATCCGGAGAGCCCATAACACGAAGAAAAATATCCCGCCATTGGCTGGGGTCCTGGGGGAGCGCCTCCTTTCGGAAGAAGATCGCCTTGCTGGTGCCGCCCCTCATGTACACGCATGGGTACTTGTTCATTTTGCAATCATTCCTAACCTTTCTGAATTGCCGCTGTGTCATTGCTTGCATGATGAAGAAAATATTGTTATAATTCTATATAGATTTCATTAAAAAAATTTATGATAAAGGCGGAATTGGATCAATGGATGAGAAAGATCTTCAAATCATTTTGACATTGACGGAGTACCAAAATCTTTCCCGCACAGCAGAACGGCTGTATTTGACCCAGCCCGCCCTGACCAGCCGTATCAAGCGGCTGGAGGAGGACCTGGGTGTCCAACTGCTCCGGCGCACCTCAAAGGGGGTGTCGTTTACACCGGCAGGCGAGACGGTTTCGCAGTGTGCGAAAGACCTTACAATTATGATACGGCAGATGCGTGAGCGGGTAAAATCTGAACAGGGGAGCGTGAGCGGCCTGCTCCATTTGGGCTGTTCCACCCAGTACGCCCGGTACCGGGCGCCGGCTCTTTTGAGCCAATTCCTGCGGGAGTACCCCAACATCAGCGTGGATGTGGTGGCCGACCGCAGCATCAATATTCAGCGTGAATTGAACCGGAACTCCTTTTCTGCGGCGATTATTCGGGGGAATTTCAAATGGCAGGGCCGTAAAAAGCTGCTGTCCACAGAGAGCTACTGCTTGGTGTACAAACACAAGGTCTCCCGCAATGAGCTGCAAAACATCACATATATCCATCAAAAGACAGATAATCTGGGCCAGGAGTGCGCCGATGAATGGGTGCGCCTGAATTTCCCCTACGAGCCGCTGCCCCGGATCGAGTCCAACAATATTGAAGTATGCATCTCAATGGTTGAGCTGGGAATGGGGTGGGCCATTCTGCCGGAGATCTGTTTGCAGGGGTTTGCCGGCTATCAGGAGCCAATCTTCACGCCGGACGGACAGCCAATTGTGCGCAATACCTATCTCTGCTACAAGGAGTCAGAACTAACGCTGCCCCATGTGCGGAAATTTATCGAATATATGGAGGCATTCTGCCAGACGACTTAGGGCGTCTTCTCCGCGCCACCGTGCCGATTGCGCAGAAAGGCACTGCGAAGAACGCAGAGATACATGACCAGCACAGCCGCTGAAATCGCCATGGTGATGGGCCGGCTGAAGAAAGCGGTAAGGCTGCCGCTCATCTGCATTCCCCGCCGAAATTGCCGCTCCAGAATGGGACCAAGTACCAGACCGAGGATGAGAGCGGGAATATTAAAATGAAATTTTTGAAAGAAGTAACCTGCGATACTGCCTGCCAGCATGAGATAGACGCTGGTCATGCTGCTTCGGCTGGCGTAGCACCCGGTAAAAGCCAGCGCCATAATGAAGGTGCCGAGGAGCCAATAGGGCATGCTGAGGATTCTGGCAAAGGCCTTTGCCATAAACAGGGACACAAATACCATTAAAATGTTGGCGAGGAACATGGCACAGAAGGTGGCGCTCAGGTATTCCGGCTGTGTCTTCATCAGCATGGGCCCCATCTGTACGCCCTGGATGGCGAGCGCGGCCATCATCATGGCGGCGGCGTTGCTCCCAGGGATTCCCATTGACAGCATAGGGATCATAGCGCCGCCTGTGGCCGCATTGTTGGCCGTTTCACAGGCGGCAATCCCACAGGGGTCGCCAGTGCCCAACGTTTCGGGGTGTGGGCTGAACTTGCTCTCCGCGGTATAGGCCAGCCAGCCTGCGATATTGCTGCCTGCGCCGGGCAGAATGCCCACGGTGGCCCCGATCAGGGCGGAACGGAGGATGGTCCACTTCATTTGAATGAAATCACGGATGGGTGCCAGCTTTGTCAGTTCGGCCCTTTGCTTGCTGTGATATACGCTTCGGTCGGAGGGGGCGGCTATTTCGTGATACACTTCTACGGCGGCAAACATGCCCATCATGAAGGGGAGGGGGTCTATGCCGTCTAACAGCCAGGTCTGGCCAAATGTGAAGCGGGGGACAGAGGAGAAACTGTCGATGCCGATTGTCGCCAGGACCAGGCCTATGACCGCGGAGGTAAAGGTGTTAAGCATGTGCTTCTGGTCTAAAAAGACCAGCACGCTCAGTCCGAGCAGCGCGACAGCGAATTGTTCCGCGGCGCTGAATTTCAGGGAAATTTTCATTAACGGCTGGGTCAAAAAGAACATGATTACAGTTGCCACAATGCCCCCGATGGAGGAACAGACCAGCGAAATGCCAAGCGCGCGCCCCGCCTCCCCCCGCATCGCCATGGGGTATCCGTCCAGAGCTGTAGCCGCGCTGGACGGAGTCCCGGGGATTTTAAATAGAATTGCGGTCACGCCGCCGCCGGTAATGGCGGAGCAGTAGACGGTTGCCAAAAAGGCGACTGCGGTGACCGGCGACATGGTGTATGTGAAGCTGACACATAGCACAATGGCCATTGTAGAGCTTACACCGGGCAGGGCGCCGAATATAACGCCGATCACAACGCCGAACACAATCCACAGCAGTGTGATTGGCTCGCATATTGTTTTCATTCCCAAGCTTAACAGTTCCATGGTTTGTCCTCCATTTTAACCGATCAGGTTTTCCAGCCAGATGGAAGCGGTATAGAGGGCGCCGACGCCCCGGGGAAGCCGCAGCTTCAAACCCCATACGAAGACGACAAAGATGGGAATCGCGGCAGCGCACCCGGCCAACAGCATTTGCCGCGGCCGTGAGGCGCCCAAAAGCTTTGACAAGGCGGCGCCTAATAGAAAGGTACTCAGGAGAAAGCCTCCTTTTGGCAGCAGCACAACATAGACAAAGCAGCTCAGAAAGGCGAGTACCAGCCGCTTTTGACCGGAGTCACGCCAAATAGACCGCTTGAAATGGACCGTCCGGCGCTCCGCCGGGATGGCCCGCCAGGCCATGGCCGTCTTCATCGACAGTAGGACCACCCCGATTCCAATCAGCACCATAGGCCAATAACGGGCTCCGGCGTAGCCGTTCCAAATTTCAATCTGTGTGGATGTGCCCCAGAGAAGGCAGAGCAGCACGAGTAGACATGCGTTAAAAATGAATTCGCTCACGGTTGAAACCTCACTTTCCTCCCTGTGGTATACCATAGGTCCCAAGGCCGAGACGCCGCCGCGTCTGGGCTGTCACCGACAGCAGAAAAACGCGCCAGTCCATGCCTGACCGTGGATAGAATGGGGGACCTTTGCGGGACAGAGGGCTCTGCGCAGCCGCCCGGGGAGCGGGCGCCTGTCATTTGGGGCGGGGCTATCCCGCGGACAGCAGCTCCTGGCCGACTGTGTAGAAATCCGTCAAAATAGAGGCGGTCTCCTCCCCGGTCCAAAGGTAATGGTTGACAAAGCCGTTTTCCGCTAACCACGTCTCCCACTCCGGCGTGCTGCACGCCTTGTGAACCGCGGCCTCAAAGGCGTCAATCGCCTCCTGCGGCGTACCCTCCAGACAGGTAAACATGCGGGCGTAGCCCAATTCGATGTCGATTCCAATTTCACCAGAACAGGGCACGTCGGACACGAGGGGGTTGCGCTCCTTGGACAGGAAGACGATGGGGACGACGTCGCCCGACTCGACATAGGCGCTGGTCTCAGACCAAGTGGCGAGAAGCAGGTCGGTCTCGCCTGCAATGGTGGAGATCACGGCCTCGTCTGCGCCGCCAGTCACCCAATTGAATGTGACGCCCGCGCCCTCCTCAAACTGGGTGCACAGGACGCCGGAATTGCCTGTTGGGGCGTCGATTGCGATGGACACCTCGCCGGGGTGTGCTTTGGCGAATGAGAGCAGTTCCTCCAGGGTTTGGAAGGGGGCGGAGGGGCTGGCAAAGATCACGCCCTCGGCCTGCACACAGCCGGATACCGCAATCAGTTCGTCCCAAAGGGGAACTTCAAACTTGCCGGCAGCTGCGCTGAAAATGGCGGTGGGGGCGGTAAACTGAAAATAATAGCCGTCGCGAGGCGTCTCGCTGTAGCTGTAGGTGTAGCCGGTCACCCCGCTTCCGCCGCTGCGGCAGTCGATGACAATGTGAGTGCCAAGCGCCTCCTCCAGGTAGGGCTGGAGGGCGCGCAGGGTCACGTCCAGCCCGCCGCCTGGGGAGGCGGGGACCATAATCTCAATTTTGTGGTCCCATTTCCAGCTGCTGCCGGTAGAAGATGGGGTCTGAGGCTGAGAGGCGGAACTTGACTTGTTCGCTCCCCCCTGCTGGCTGTGTCCGCAGGCGGCCAGACTCAAGGTCAGCAAGCTTGCCGCAATCAGTGCGCATACTCGTTTCATCATTTGTCTCCTTTCTTTATTCCGTCCGCTGGTATGTTGTATGGATAGTGTACAATATATTTAATATAATGTAAATTTTTCGTTTATTATATTGATTATAAACGAAATTTATGTTATATGGAGTTTTTGATGAAAAGATCTCCGCATTGACGATCGGATTCGGAAAAAGTGGCGCAGAGCGATCTGGTCTCCGGGCGGCGGAACGGGTGGGGCAAGTCATCAGATGACCGATGGGGCGGGGCGCGTCCCACGGTCCCGCCCGCGCCGATGCTTCAGCTTTTCGAAGGGCGGGGCTGCCGGCATTTCTGCCCCCGAGGCGGGAGTTGGTCTATTTGCCGGGAGAGGATTTCGAAATGGAGTTTGCAAGGACAAAAATCTGTGGTATGATACCTATTGCGACAAATTATAAATGATGAATGACAAAGGATGAATCCATATGCTGGACCACCAACAGGAACTACGATTCTGCAAGGCCCGCCGGGGGGCCATTGCCCGGGAGTTTACCCGGCTGAACCCGGAGCAGTGCAAGGCGGCCCTGGCCACCGAGGGGCCGCTCCTGCTGCTGGCGGGGGCGGGGAGCGGCAAGACCACGGTGCTGATCCACCGCATCGCCAACCTGATGAAGTACGGCCGAGGGTCAGACAGCCAGGAAGTCCCCGAATTTGTGACCGAGGACGACCTGGCCTTTCTGGAGGAATACGCCCGCGCCGGCCAGGGGGACAAGGCCCGTCAGGAGCGGCTGTGCCGTCTGGAGCCCGCCGCTGCCTGGACTATCCTGGCCATCACCTTCACCAACAAGGCGGCCGGGGAACTGAAGGACCGTCTGGCCGCCATGCTGGGGCCCTCCGCCAACGACATCTGGGCCTCCACCTTCCACTCCGCCTGTGTGCGGATTCTGCGCCGGGACATCGACAAACTGGGCTTCTCCTCCTCCTTCACCATCTATGACACCGACGACTCCCTCCGGGTGATCAAGGACATCCTCAAGGCGCTGAACATGGACGACAAGCAGTTTGCCCCCCGGTCGGTGCTGGGGTACATCTCCCGGGCCAAGGACGACATGAAGCTGGCTGACGAGTATCTGGCTGAGTGCAGGGCGGCGGAGGACTTCCGGCTGACCAAGATTGCCGAAGTGTACATGGAGTACCAGCGCCGGCTGTGGGAGGCCAACGCCCTGGACTTTGACGACATCATCCTCCACACCGTCCGCCTGCTGAAGGGATTTGACGACGTACGGGCCTATTACCAGCGGAAATTCCGCTACGTGCTCATCGACGAATACCAGGATACCAACCATCTGCAATATCTGCTGGCCTCCACCCTGGCGGGGGGGTATGAGAATTTCTGTGTGGTGGGCGACGATGACCAGTCCATCTACCGCTTCCGGGGGGCCACCATCGAGAATATCCTCTCCTTCGAAAAGCAGTACAAAGGGGCCCGGGTGATCCGTCTGGAGGAGAACTACCGCTCCACCGGCCACATCCTAGACGCGGCCAACGCCGTCATCCGCAACAATCAGGGCCGCAAGGGCAAGGAGCTGTGGACCAAGGCCGGCCCGGGCGAGATGCTCCACCTGCACACCGCCATGAACGAGAGCGAGGAGGGGCAGTATGTGGCCGCCAAGATTCTGGAGAACTACGGCCAGGGGAAGAAGTGGAAGGACCACGCCGTTCTCTACCGGATGAACGCCCAGTCCAACCAGATCGAGCAGGCGTTCAAGCGCAGCGGGGTCCCCTACCGGATTATCGGGGGCACTCGGTTCTTTGACCGGGCGGAGGTAAAGGACGTGCTGGCCTATCTGGCCGTGTTGGACAACCCGGAGGATGACCTGCGTCTCACCCGGATCATCAACAATCCCCCCCGGGGCATCGGGGCCAGGACGGTGGAGATCGCCCAGGAGCTGGCCCGCCGGGACGAGAGCTCGGTTTATGCCGTCATCGACAACGCGGCTTTGTATCCAGAGCTGCAAAAGTCGGCAAAGAGGCTGGGGGAGTTTACAGGACTGATTCGGGACCTCTACCAGCTGCTGGCGGACAGCCGGCTCACCCTGCCGGAATTTTATGAGGAGCTGCTTGCCCGCACCGGCTACGCCGTGATGCTGGAGAGCAAAAACACCGTGGAGGACCGCACCCGGCTGGAGAACGTGCGGGAGCTGCTCACTTCCATCAACAGCTACCTGGAGAATCGGGCTGACCCGGAGGAGAACCTGTCCGAGGCCCTCCACGGTTTTCTGGACGAAATCGCCCTGTACACCGACATCGACAGCCACGACCCCACCCAGGACTGCGTGGTGATGATGACGATGCACGCCGCCAAGGGGCTGGAATTCCCGGTGGTCTTTGTGGTGGGGACAGAGGAGGGCATCTTCCCCGGCATTCGTGCCATCGGCGAGACGGAGGAGATGGAGGAGGAGCGCCGGCTGTGCTACGTGGCCATGACAAGGGCGCGGGAGCAGCTCTATCTCACCTGTGCCAGCCAGCGGATGCTGTTCGGCCGCACCAGCGCCAACCGGCCCTCCCGGTTCGTGGAGGAGATCCCCCCGGAGCACTTGGAGCGGTCGGGCAGGACGTTCCTGTCTGCCCCGGAGGGGGACTGGGGCGGTATGCCCAGCCGGGCTTCGGGCTACGGGGGCTACGGCCAGCGCCCCGCCTACGGGGCGGGACGGCAGGGATATGGAGGGGAACGAAGTTCCGCCCCGCCCTTTGGCAGGGGCGGGGCTGCTGGCGGCGGGACGGGACAACCCTTCCGGTCCGGCCAGCAGCCGGTCAGCTCCCCCAGGGGAGGGGCCAAAGGGGCCGCCTCTCTCCAGCTGTCCAAGGGGGATATGGTCAGCCATAAGGCATTTGGCCAGGGGATGGTCCTGTCCATCCAGACCATGGGGGGGGACGCCCTGGTGGAAATCGCTTTTGACAACGTGGGTACCAAGCGGCTGATGCTCAAGGCGGCGTCGGCCCATATGACGAAGGAGAGCTGAGGAGGTCCGCTATGGAACAGAGGAAGATCGACCGCATCAATGAACTGGCCAGAAAGGCGAAAACGCCGGAGGGGCTGACCCCGGGGGAATTGGCGGAGCGGGACGCACTGCGGCAAGAGTATATTGCTGCGGTCAGGGCCAGCCTCACCGCTCAGCTGGACAGCACCTATATTCAATATCCGGACGGCGCCCGGCGCAAGCTGCGCAGGAGGGGATGAGCAAAAAACCGAGGGGCGGGACGGCGTCGGCAGACACTTGATGGCGAAATCGGTCGCGGCCCGGGGATATCCGGCGAAAGCGGCAGATTCTTAATCAGATTTTAATCGGGGATTACATTGACAAATCTTGCCTTTTCTGCCATAATTGCCTTGATTTTTTTGGTTCGGTCAACTTCCGGGCGCCTGCCCGATGGAGAAAAGGAGGCCAATTATGGCTCGCATCAAGTTCACCACAGATTCCGCTTCTGATATTCCCGCGGCCCTGCGGGAGGAGCTGAAGATTCAAGTGCTCCCCTTCCCCATCGCCATGGAGGATCGGGAGTATGACGACGGCTTCGATTTTACGCCGGAGGAATTTTACGACATGCTGCTCTCGGCGGCCAAGATCCCCACTCACGCCCAGCTCAACCCCTATCTGTTCACGGAAATTTTTGAGAAGGCCTGGGAGGAGGGGTATAGCGACCTGATTCATACGTCCATCAACTCCAAGGGCTCCGCCACCTGTGCCAACGCGTTTCAGGCCCGGGGAGAGTTTTATAAGGACCATCCGGAGGCGCAGGACACCTTCCATATCCACATTATCGACGCGCTGAACTACACAATGGGCTACGGCTGGGCGGTGGTCCAGGGGGCCAGAATGGCGGAGCAGGGTGCGCAGCCCCAGGAGATTGTAACCTTCATTCAGGACTGGGTGGACCATGTGCGGGTGATTTTTTCCCCTCTGGATCTGCGCTTTGCAAAGAAATCGGGCCGTATCTCCGCCGCGGCCGCCTTTGTGGGGGAGGCGCTCGGCCTAAAGCCTGTTATGACCTTTGTCGATGGCGAGTCCAAAATTCTCTCCAAGGTGCGGGGAGAGAGGGCGGTAGTGGCAAAGCTGGTGGAAATGTGCAGGAGCGAGCGCAAAGCCGGCACCCCCTACCTGGTCATCCAGGGCAACAACCTGGAACAGAGTGAAAAGCTGCTGGAAGCTTGCGGCCAGGGTCTGGGGGAGGAGCCCGCGCTCCGCTACCATATTGGCGGTGTGATTGCCATCAATGCCGGTCCGAACCTGATCGGTCTGATTTACCGTGTATAACATGAAAAGGCTCAGCCGTTTTGACGGCTGAGTTTTTTATTTTACAGATTATTCATTTGTTTTGTGGTATCTTATAGTTAAACGGGTTCCAAGGTGTCCAATGGACCTTTCTGAACGCTGCGGCGATTCATCGCCCCAGAGGGCCGCGGGCGCGGCCTTGACTTGCGCGTTATGGTGAATCGAGGCGCCTGCCGCCCATCAGCGGCCCGCTGACGGAAAACAATATTGGGCGCTTTTTCTATTTGGTTCGCCCTATGTGTGGGGGTGCGTATGCCAACATGGGATACGCGCTATCATGTACAAAGGAGGTCTCCTCCATGATCAACAAACAACTCACTTGGAGACAGCGGGGGGCGCTGTGGCTGCGCCTGGGTATCCGAATTGTGCTGACGGGGCTGGCGGTGTGGCTGGTCCTGCGCCTGGGCCGGTCTGTCTTTTCTCTGTTTGCCCCCTTCCTCTTCGCGCTTGTCACAGCTGCCCTGCTCAACCCCCTGGTGAAAAAGCTGCAAAAGGCCCTGGGCTGGAACCGTCAGGTGCTCTCCGCCGTGTTGCTGTTGCTTCTCTTCGGGCTGGCAGGGGGAGGGTTGATTCTGCTGGTCTATGCCGCGGCGGGGCAGCTGCTCTCCCTGGTGCAGAACTGGGGTGTGCTGCTGGACAGTCTCCAGTCGGTCATGGATCAGCTGGAGGAATTTTTCGCCCACATCCTCACGCTGGTGCCCCCCCAGGTGACCGAGATTGTGGAGACTGCGGGAGACAGTCTGTTTCAATGGCTCAGCGAGGCGGTGCCTGACGCGCTAGCCAATCTGGGCATGGAGGCGGGAGAAAAGGCCATGGCCCTGCCGTCCTTTCTGGTGGCTCTGGTCATCTTTGTCATGGCTGCGTTTTTGCTTACGGCGGACTACCCCTACCTGCGGAGCCGGTGGGTGCAGCACCTGGACGAGGGGGTGCTCCGCTTTTTAAGCCAGCTGCGCTCCACCGCCCTGGGGGCCTTCGGCGGCTATGTGAAAGCGGAATTTCTCCTGTCTGTCGGGGTGTTCTTCATCCTGCTGGCCGGCTTTTTTCTCATTCGTCAGCCCTACGGGCTGCTGTTGGCGCTGGGGCTGGCGGTGATGGACTTTATCCCCATCATCGGGGCGGGCACCGTCATGGTGCCCTGGGCCTTTGTGGCGCTGTTTACCCGGGACCTTACCACCGCTGTGGAGCTTATGGCGATCTGGGGGGTGATCGCCCTGTTTCGCCGGGTGATGGAGCCCAAATTTGTAGGGGACCAGACGGGGCTGTCCCCCATCCTGTCCCTGGTGTCCATCTACGTGGGCATGAAGGCGGCGGGGGTGCTGGGTATGGTTTTCGGCCCTGTGGTTCTGCTGGTGGTCCTGAACCTGGCCGGCATGGGGATGTTTCGGGGACTGCGCCTGGATTTAGAGGCGGCGGCCCGGGATATTGCCGCCATTCTAAGCCAGCGGCCGGAGTGACCTTGTGCGCCTCCCGCCTCCAGAGAACACAGGAGCTGGCCTGGCGCGAGGTGAGAGAGTGTGGGGCTGCCTCCCGGCTTCTGTTCACAATTTCCCCCTAATTTCCCCTGGAAAGTTTAAAAATATATTTGTTTTTCTTCATGCTTTTTTCATATTTTAGGGTTATGATAACCTCAGTTCAAGGGAACACCTTGATTTCCCCCGCTTTGAAAGGAGCGTTTCAAGATGGAAGGATATCATTTCTACAACAGCGAAAATGACGGCTATCGGGGCGGCTTTGGCAGCTATGAAGATCCCGAGCCCACACTGCCTGGAACTCCGTTCCAGACTGGACCCCAGCCTCCGCAGCGGAGAAAGCGGGGGGCGGCCAAAATCATTGCTCTGGTGCTGGTCTGCGCCCTGGCGGGCGGCTCTGCGGGAGCGGGAGGGGCCTACCTCTATAATCGGCTGGCCGTCCCGCAAAATACCACCATAATCCAGGAGGAAGACCGCCCCCGGGTGCGGACGGTGGTAAACACCAACAGCGGGAAACCCATGACCCCGGAGCAGCTCTACGCCGCCAATCTGGCGTCCTGTGTGGGCATCACGGTGAACACCACGCAGAACATCTGGGGCCAGACCACCACTGCCGCCGCCTCGGGCTCCGGCTTTGTCCTCAGCCACGACGGCTATATTGCCACCAACTACCATGTCATTGAGGAGGCGGTGAACAAGAGCGGCGTGACCATTGAGGTCTCCTTTGCTGACGGCCAAAAGTACAGCGCCAAGCTGGTGGGGGGCGAGAAGGATAACGACGTGGCTGTGTTGAAGATTGAGGCCAGCGGTCTCACACCCGTCACCCTGGGGGACAGCTCCAAACTGGTGGTGGGCGAGGCGGTCTACGCCATCGGCAACCCCCTGGGGGAGCTGACCTACTCCCTGACGGACGGCCTGGTCTCCGCCCTGGACCGGCTGATCACCACCACCAGCACTGACGAGAACGGCCGGCAGGAGTCCGCCACCCTCAACGTGCTTCAGACCAACTGCGCCATCAACCCGGGCAACTCCGGCGGCCCTCTTTTTGACAGCTATGGCAATGTGATCGGCATTACCACCGCAAAGTATACCCAATCCTCCTCCGGCGTCAATGTGGAGGGCCTGGGCTTCGCCCTGCCTATCAACGATGTGAAGGGCATTCTGGCCGACCTCATCGAGCACGGCTATGTCACCGGCAAGCCTTACATGGGGGTTCAGGTGATGAATGTTTCAGCCGAGGCGCAGCGGTACGGCATCACTGCCGGCGCGGCGGTATCCTATGTGGCCGAGGGCTCCTGCGCCCAGCGGGCGGGCCTGCAGGTCAACGACATCATCATTGCCATTGATGACACCGCCATTGACTCCTCCCCCGCCCTCACTGCGGCTCTGTCCACCGGCTACAAGGCGGGTGACACCGCGGTTCTCACCGTTATCCGCAGCCAGCAGGAGGTAAAGCTAACCATCACCTTTGATGAGAAGAATGCCCAGACTGAGGCCAACAACCAGCTCCAGCAGAACAGCCAGCAGCAGCCCTCCCAGGACAACCAGGGCAGCGGCTACTACTACCAGTGGCCCTTCAATGCCTTCCCCTGGTAAGGCGCCTTGACAAATCTTTTGGGCGTGGATGAAAACGGCAGAAGGGCGCCGCCATCCCCTTGAGATATTGCAAAGAAGTAACCGCACAGCTTGAGCTGGGGCGGTTACTTCTTTTTGACCTGGATGGCGCCTGCCCCCTGGATTTTTGTTGTGTCTCACAAGCCGGAGCCAGGCCGCCGCTCCCGCCTTCTGCGGGGGCGGGGACGGGAAAAAATTCAGACTTTTATAAAAACATAGACAATCCCGAAAAAACAGGTATAATATAGAAGGACAGAATATATAGAAGAGGGATACAACTATGGAAATCAACGGACAAACGGTCAGCGGTACGGCCCGCTACGACCAGATGGGCCTGTCCTCAGAGCTGATGCGGGCCATTGAGAAAAAGGGGTATGTGGAGGCCACACCCATCCAGACCGGGGCCATCCCCTGGTTTATGGATTGGAAGGACGTCATCGCCAAAGCCCCCACCGGGACGGGTAAGACCTTTGCCTTCGGCATCCCCATGGTTGAGCACACCGACCCTGCGGGCGCTGACATCACCGGTCTGGTGCTGGCCCCCACCCGGGAGCTGGCCATTCAGATCCGGGACGAGCTGCGGGACCTGTGCGCCTTTCGAGCGGGGGTGCGGGTGGTGTGTCTCTACGGCGGCCAGCCCATCAACACTCAGATCAACCAACTGAAGAAGCGGCCCCAGATTGTGGTAGCCACCCCGGGCCGGCTGATGGATCACATGAAGCGGCGCACCGTCCGGCTGGACCGGGTGGAGACGGTGGTGCTGGACGAGGCGGACCGGATGCTGGATATGGGCTTCGTCCGGGACGTGACCCACATCCTGGACCAGATGCCCAAGCGGCGCAATCTGGGGATGTTCTCGGCCACCATCTCCCGGGAGGTGCTGGACATCTCCTGGGTCTACCAGCGGGAGCCGGTGGAGATCACCGTCCAGGCCGACCAGGAGAACCGGCCTGACATCGCGCAATACCGCCTGGATGCGGACCGGGGGGAGAAGGCGGACATCATGGTCCGGCTGCTGGAGATGGGGGACTACGAGCGGGTCATCGCCTTCTGCAACACCAAGAACATGACCGACCGGCTGGCCGGACTTTTGGGGATGCGGGGCATCTCCTGCGAGGCCATCCACGGGGACATCACCCAGTCCCTGCGGGAACGCACCCTGCAAAAGTTCCGAGACGGCAAGCTCCGGGTGCTGGCCGCCACCGACGTGGCCGCGCGGGGGCTGGACATCGACGATGTGGACGCCGTGTTCAACTACGACGTCCCCGACGAGAATGAGTACTACATCCACCGCATCGGCCGCACCGGCCGGGCCCGCCGCCACGGGGTGGCCTTCTCCCTGGTGTCCACCATCGCCGAGGGACTGCGGCTGGACGACATTGTCAAATCCACCGGCAGTCAGATTCGTGCTGTCTACTTCAATGAAAGAGGCGACCTGGTGGCCGCCGTGGAGCAGTAATGGGCGGGAGATGGGGACGTTTTTGGCTGGACTTCTTCGCCTTCTTTCTAATCCCGGCCTACACCCTTCTCTTTGCGGGGAGTATGCAGTGGTTTGGCACAAACTTCTCGGTGATTGCGGTCACCGGCCCGGACCACTACCGGGGATTTCTCTACTGGGGCATTCTGGCCGGAGGATATTTCTTTGTCATACTCAGTAAGCTGGCCTGTGTCCTCCCCGCCCGGTGGGAGCGGGCTCTGGTGCGGCTGCTGGCCGTCTGTGCCGTCCTGTCTCTGGCGTATGCCCTGGCTATCCCCTACCTGCCCCAGTACTTCCCCAGATATGCCGCCCTCCATGTGCTGCTGGCGGCCGGGGCCTGTGTGCTGCTGATGATTGCCTTTCAGTTTATAATCCTGGTCTTCCGCCGCCAGGACGGGGCGCGCTGGTCCGGTCCGCTCCGGCTGTGCTGGTTCATGGTGGCAGGATGCGCCGTACTCTTCCTCATCCCACGGATGGTGTCCACCGCCCTGGAGGTCTTCTTCACCATCTCCGCGGCCCTGCTGGCCAGGTGGATGTGGCTGCTTGCCAACTGATAATTGAAATAGCGGATATCCATCCAAGTGGATATCCGCTATTGTTTCGCCCGCTATTTGCCCAGGTCCGCTGCGCGAAATTCAGCCAACAGGCGGTCGACCATGGCTTGGAACAGGAATGCGTCCGCCGTCCCCGCCCGGGTTCCGGCCGCCCCCCGGTTCAGGGCCTGAATCATACCCTGCCAGACGCCTGGCCGCTGGCCCTCCTCCAGTACTGCGGCCAGGATAACCCCTGTCAGCAGACTTTCCCCAATCTCCTGGGTGGGCGGGATCTCGGTCACTTTGACGTGGGACACCGCTTTTTTGTTGTGGTCCATAACGCGCCTCCAGACTTGTCTGTCCCAGGGATTTTTTTGGCGTGTCCTGTTATAGGACAACTTTTTATAGGCCATAGTTTACTTTGATTTTTGTCTTATGTCAAGACAAAGGAGGAGTATCTATGGCAAGAATTATTGATGGGACGGAGATGAATATGATTGGAGATAGGGTAAGGGAGCTGCGGCTCAAAAAAGGTCTGAGCCAGCAAGCTCTGTCTGATAAGTTGGAGACATTGGCTGTCTACATCTGCCGCGGTTCGGTCTCTCGGATAGAGGATAAGCGTCGGACGGTGACAGACATTGAATTATACGGGCTGGCCAAAATCCTGGAGGTGCCCATTGAAAGCCTGTTTCAGCAGTGAGCACGGCGCCCTCCTGCCGGAAGGGGAGGGGCGGCCGCCTGGGCTTTTCACCTGGGGCTGAGGCGGAGAAGAATTTTAATCAATTCTTCATTCTTTTCCTATGGTAATTTCAATGCGGGAAGCGTATGATAGCATACAGAAACAGATCCCTATTTATTTTGGCAAAGGAGTGGCTGTAAAATGGGAACTAAGAGATTATATCGGACTGAGAGCCCCTACAAGATGCTGTGCGGTGTGTGTGGCGGCATCGCGGAGTACTTCGACATCGACCCCACCCTGGTGCGGGTGGGCTGGGTCATTGCCTTTTTCTGCGGCACCTTCGGCTTCTGGGCCTACCTGATCTGCGCCCTGATTATGCCCAAGAAGAGTGACATCTATCCGGACTATTAAGTCTGGGGCCCGCAGGGCCCGGTACGCCGCTTGTACCGCTGTACACGCTGAGAAGGCGGGCCGCCGAGGTCGTCGGCCCCCGCAAATGATAAACGGGAGGTAACCCCCATGCTCACCGTCCGCCCCTCTGTCCCAGAGGACATCCCCGCCCAGCGGGAGCTTTGGAAGCTGGCCTTTGGCGACAGTGATGAATATATTGACCATTTTTATAGCGCCTACTACCGCCCGGAACGGGTGGTGGTGCTGGAGGAGGACGGGGCGGTCCGGGCTATGACCGCCTGGTTCGATACCGCCTTCGCGGTCCCCGGCCGGGGGGAGTACCGGGCGGCCTACCTCTATGCCGTGGCCACCCACCCAGACTGCCGGGGCCGGGGGCTGGCGGCGGCGCTGCTGGCCGGAGCGGACGACTACTTCCGCTCTTTGGGTGTCCCCGCCGTCACCACCGTGCCGGCGGAGCCCTCCCTCCACAACTTCTTCGGGGCCAACGGTTTTCGGGAGTGCTTCCGCATCCTGGGCGGCAGTCTGCGGCGGGAGGAGATTGCCCTGCCGCCCTCCAACCTTCTCCGCCCCGCCTCGCTGGAGGAGTATGCCCAGGTCCGGGAATCGCTGCTGAAGGACATCCCTCACATCGCCTACCCCGACGACGCCCTGGCCTATCAGGCGGGCTGCTGCGCCCTGGGGGACGGGGGGCTGTTCGTCGGGGAGACGGAGTCCGGGCCCGTCTGTCTGTGCGCTGAGCGGGCGGATGACGAGCTGGTCATCGTGAAGGAGTGCCTGAGCGCAGACCTGCGCCCGGTCTTTTTGGACCTGCCCCGGATCGCTCCCGCCCAGCGGTGGGAGTTGCGTCAGCCCCGGCCTGCGGAATTTTGTACCGGGGCCAACCAGAATTTGGGCAGGTTTGGGATGCTCAAATGGCTGGACCCGGCGCTGGAAAAGGCCTGGGACTGGGACACGGTGGGCTACCTGGGGCTTGCGTTTGACTGAAAACTTGCAGAATGAACAAAAACGGCCGTTTCTTTTTGTGGAAAGGGCCGTTTTTTTGTGCTGTTCAGAACTCACTACAGCTGTTTCGTTGTGGTAACCTCCACAAAATAAGTTCTTTACACCTGACCGTTTTATGGTATGATATACATATCAGAGCGAAAGCGGAGGCCTTTTCCCGGAGATTCCCCCCACTGTCTCCGAAATGAAGGCTTTCCGTCAAAAACTAGACCCAGCGATATATTATTTAGGAGGAATGCCGCTATGAACAAGTACATCGAGAGAGTCCTGAACGATACCAAGGCCAAGAATGCCAACGAGCCCGAGTTTTTGCAGACTGTGGAGGAGGTTCTCTCCTCTCTGGAGCCCGTGATTAACGCCCACCCCGAGTATGAGAAGGCCGCCCTGCTGGAGCGGATGGTAGAGCCCGAGCGGGTCATCGAATTCCGCGTCACTTGGGAGGATGACAACCACAATTGGCAGGTCAACCGCGGCTACCGTGTGCAGTACAACGGCGCCCTGGGCCCCTACAAGGGCGGCATCCGCTTTGACCCCTCCGTCAACCTGTCCATCATCAAGTTCCTGGGCTTCGAGCAGACCTTTAAGGACGCCATGA
This sequence comes from uncultured Oscillospiraceae bacterium, assembly GCA_948616425.1. GTDB lineage: Bacteria > Bacillota > Clostridia > Oscillospirales > Oscillospiraceae > Lawsonibacter. The sequence continues at coordinate 5,688 of CAPGBJ010000018.1, read as the reverse complement.
CCGGCCTGCCCATCGGCGGCGCCAAGGGCGGCTCTGACTTCGACCCCCGGGGCAAGAGCGACGCTGAGGTCATGCGTTTCTGCCAAGCCTTCATCACCGAACTGTACCGCCACATCGGCCAGGACATCGACTGCCCCGCCGGCGATCTGGGCTGCGGCGGCCGTGAGATCGGCTATATGTACGGCCAGTACCGCCGCATCGTGGGCGCCTCTGAGTTCGGCGCTCTGTCCGGCAAGGCTGTCTCCACTGGCGGCTCCCTGATGCGTCCCGAGGCCACCGGCTTTGGTGCGGTGTACTATCTGGTAGAGGCCCTGAAGCACGACGGCGAGGATATCAAGGGCAAGCGGATCGCCATCTCTGGCTTCGGCAATGTGGGCTGGGGCATCATGAAGAAGGCCGCTGAGCTGGGCGCCAAGGTCACCTACTTTGCCGGCCCTGACGGCTACATCCACGATCCCGACGGCGTGGACACCGAGGAGAAGCTGAACTACATCCTGGAGATGCGGGCCAAGGACCCCATGCACTGCGCCTCTTACGCCGAGAAATTCGGCTGCGAGTTTGTCGCCGGCCAGAAGTGCTGGGGCGTCAAGGACGTGGACATCTACATGCCCGCCGCCACCCAGAACGACGTCAACATGGACTGGGCTGAGAAGATTGCCGCTTCCGGCGTGAAGTACTACATCGAGGTGGCCAACATGCCCACCACCAACGAGGCGCTGGAGTTCCTGAAGAAGCAGGCCCATATGGTGGTCGCCCCCTCCAAGGCCGTCAACGCCGGCGGCGTGTCCGTCTCCGAACTGGAGATGGCCCAGAACGCCGAGCGTCTGTACTGGTCCGCTGAAGAGGTGGACGAGAAGCTCAAGGGCATCATGAAGAACATCTACCAGTCCTCTGTTGAGGTGGCCGAGCGTTATGGCCTGGGTTACGACCTGGTGGCCGGCGCCAACATCGTGGGCTTCCAGAAGGTGGCCGACGCCATGATGGCCCAGGGTATCTTCTAATCGTACGCTTTATTACATAGGAATTAAAAAGACCGCGGAGCTGACAACAGCTCCGCGGTCTTTTAAATTTAGTTCCAATTCGCCTTTGTGTTCCTCCGGGGAAGATCATGGAAAGGGAAAATTACCCGCTTCAAAGGCATTTCCCCGGCAGGCGCCTACTTGCCTGCCAGTAAATTTAGTCCCAATTCTTTGGGGGCGGGAATCACAAGGCGATTTTCCCTGTGCTCCATAATCAGACCGGCATTGACAAAGAACGGCAAGATGAGACCGTGTCCACCCCGGCCCGGACGGAGCGGCAGGGCTTTGCGGTTTGCTTCAATCGGGCAGCAGGGTCTTCCTCTTGTAGAGGAACAGGGTCAAGGTGGTGGCGGAGGCCAGGATATCGGCCACCGGTTCGGCCACATAGATGCCCATCACGTTTTGGGTGATCATAGGCAAGAGAATAGCCAAGGGCACCAGCAGAATCACCTTGCGCAGCAGGGCGAGAAACAGACTGGTTTTGGCCTGGCCGGTGGCCATAAAGGCGGACTGGCAGGCCATCTGCGCCCCCATGGCCCAGATACCACCGAAGAAGATGGGCATCACCTTTCCCACCAGCTCAACCAACTCCCGGTCGTCGTTAAAGATGAGGGCCAGGGGTCGGGGAAAGGCCACCACCACCAGGAAGGCCGTTATGGTCACGGCGAGGGTGGTGCGCAGCAGCAGGCGGAATACCTGCCGCACTCGCTGGTAGTTTTTGGCTCCAAAGTTGTAGCTCATAATGGGCTGGACCCCCTGGATAATCCCCTGGACAGGCATCACCACCATCTGCATCACGCTCTGCATCACGGTGATGGTGCCCACATACAGGTCGTTGCCATAGAACTGCAGCCCGGAGTTGAGCACCACCGTCACCAGGCTCTCGGTGGACTGCATGATGAAGGGGGCCACCCCTAGGGAGGCGATGCTGCCCATCACCTTGAGGGACAGCCTCATATTTTTTCGGCGGATGCGCAGTCCAGAACGTTTAGAGCACAGAAAGCCGACCACCCAGCAGGCGCTCACCCCCTGGGAAAGGATGGTGGCCAGGGCTGCCCCCCGCACCCCCATGTGGAAGACGAAGATAAACAGCGGGTCCAGCAGGATATTCAGGACCGCCCCAATGAGCACCGAGGCCATGGCCACCAGGGCCTGACCCTGGGCGGTGATATAGGCGTTGAGCCCCAAGGCCAGCTGGACAAAGATGGTGCCCATGAGGTAAATAGAGATGTAGTCCAGAGCATAGCCGATGGTGTCCGCCGAGGCGCCGAAGGCCATGAGGGCTGGCTCCTTGATAATGGAGAACACCGTGGTCAGCAGGGCGGCCAGAATGAGCAGCAGGGTGGTGGAGTTGCCCAGAATCTTTTCCGCCCCCTCCCGGTCCCCTGCCCCCAGGCGGATGGAGGCCAGAGGGGCGCCTCCCATGCCGGCGAAGGCGGTAAAGGCGGAGATAAGCATTAGGATGGGGAAGGTGACACCCAGACCGGTGAGGGCGGTGCGGCCCACCTCCGGGATATGGCCGATGTAGATGCGGTCCACAATGTTGTACAGCATATTGATGAGTTGGGCCGCCACTGCGGGCAGGGCCAGCTTGAACATCAGCGGGCCAATGGGGGCGTTGGCCAGGGCCTCCTCGCTTCTGTGAGACTGGGACAAGCTGCGTTCCTCCTATCAATTCTGCGCCCCCGCCTGCTTGGCGGGGGCGCGTCCGGGTTTTGACGTTAGAGGGCAGTATATCACAAATCCACCCAAAAGGGAAGGGTGAAATTACCGGATTCGCCGCCGCCGTTCTCTGTACACCCCCACTGTCAGCAGGACCAGGGCTAACACTAGCAGCACAGCCAGGATAATCCAATCCAGCAGCCAAGGCCGCGCCGTGCCGGGGAGCACCCGGCGGCACAGCAGACCGAAGGCCGGCGAGGCCGCGGCAGTAATCAGGGCGCACACCCCGGCTTTCAGCCAGGGGCCCGCGGGCAGATGGGCCAAACAGAGGAAGTAGGCCCACAGGAATACCACCCCTAGGGCGGCCAGCGGGAAGGCCGCGGACCACAGCCAGTCTCCGCCGGTAAAGGCGTGGACCACCGCCAGCAGGGGGAAGACCCACACCGAGGTCAGGGTCACCCACAGGGGCAGAACATGAACTCCATAGAATCGCCAGACGGCCCAGCAGGCCCAGGGCAGGGCCAGACTCACCGCCGTGATGGCCAGTCCGCCCAGCAGCCAGTGGCCGCCCGCATAGCGCCAGCAGGCCAGCAGGAGGAGAAGCAGGCAGACAGAGGCGGCCCCCGGGCAGACGGCGGCCCACTCCCGGCGGACCAGCCAGGGCAGGTTGGTAAAGCAGAAGGACAGGGCCAGGGCGGCCAGCACAATCCAGAACCAGTCCAGGGCGTGGAAAAGGACCAGGTCGCAGATGAGGCAGGAGGGAATGGCAATGGCGTAGCCCGCCAGACAGAACCGCCGCAAGCCCGTGGCCACCCCGCGCCACACCGCCGCCGCCCGCTCCTGGGCGTGGGCCTGATCGTCGTCGCGGGCGGTGAAGAACTCGTGCTCTGAGATGCCCAGCTCCCGGCAGACGGCGGTGACCAGGGAGAGGTCGGGGTAGGACAGGTTGCGCTCCCACTTGCTCACGCTGGACTCGGTGACAAATAGCCGTCTGGCCAGCTCCTTCTGGGTTAGCCCGGCCTCCAGCCGCTTCTTTCTGATGTACTCGCCAAAGGGTCTTGTCTCGTCCATGGGGATACCTCCTGTGGGGGTTGAGTGAGCGGCCCCGCCCGGCTGGAGCCGCTGAAGTTACTGTAGTCCTTCGGCAAAAAAATGTCAAGAAAAGAGGGGGATTTGCCCGCTCGACCAGCGGTCGAGTCGGATTTTTTGGCAAAAAAGCGGCCGGATATATCCAATCCAGCCGCTTTTTATCAAAATTTTGCTCCGCCGAACTCGGCCAGCTTGAGCCCCTTGTTCCGCTCGGTGACCCACTGGATGGACCACTGGGAGGCGAAGAGCAGCAGCTGATTGCCCTTGTAGTCCTCCACCAATTTGGCGTCGTTGGGCAGCAGCAGGTCCTCCTCCCGCAGGGGCGGGGCATCCTCGTCCTCTCGGACGATCCACCGCAGATACTCAAAGGGCAGCCCCTCCTTGTACAGCTCTACATTGTACTCCGCGCGCAGCCGGTATTCCAGCACATCAAACTGGAGGGTGCCCACCACCCCTACAATGACCTCCTCCATCCCGGAGTAGGGGGTTTTGAAAATCTGAATGGCCCCCTCCTGGGCGATCTGCTCCACCCCTTTCAGGAACTGCTTGCGTTTCATCGTGTCGACGGAGCGGATGCGCTCAAAGTGTTCTGGGGCGAAGGTGGGGATGGGGTCGAAGGCGAACTTTTTCCCCGGGGCGCACAGGGTGTCGCCAATGGAGAAAATGCCTGGATCAAACACGCCGATGATATCCCCGGCGTAGGCCTCCTCAATGATCTCCCGTTCGGCGGCCATCAGCTGCTGGGGCCGGGACAGGCGGATCTTTTTCCCTCCCTGAAGGTGGTAGACCTCCCTGTCCGCCTCAAACTTGCCCGACACCACCCGCATAAAGGCGATGCGGTCCCGGTGGGCCTTGTTCATATTGGCCTGGATTTTAAAGACAAAGGCGGAGAAGTCGCCGTCAAAGGCGTCGATTATCTCTCCCCCTGCGGTTCGGGGCAGCGGGGCGGTGGTCATGTGCAGAAAGGCCTCCAAAAAGGGCTCCACACCAAAATTGGTCAGGGCTGAGCCGAAGAACACGGGAGACAGCTTGCCGTGGCGCACCCGCTCCAGGTCAAAATCGCAGGAGGCCCCGTCCAGCAGCTCGATCTCGTCCACCAGTGCTTCCCGCTTGGCCGCCCCGATCAGATCGGCTAGGGCGGGGTCGTCGGGTTCAATCTGGGTGGCGGTGGCCGCCTTGGCGTTGGTGTTGGATGTGAAGTGGATTACCTTGCGGGCCTGCCGGTCGTAGACCCCTTGAAATTCCTTGCCGCAGCCGATGGGCCAGTTCATGGCGTAGGTGTCCAGCCCCAATTCGTGTTCCAGCTCCTGACACAGTTCAAAGGGGTCCCGGGCCTCCCGGTCCATCTTGTTGATAAAGGTAAAGATGGGGATGTCCCGCATGGCGCACACCTTAAACAGCTTCCGGGTCTGGGCCTCCACCCCCTTGGCGGCGTCGATGACCATCACGGCGGAGTCGGCCGCCATCAGGGTGCGGTAGGTGTCCTCAGAGAAGTCCTGATGGCCCGGCGTGTCCAGAATATTGATGCAGAAGCCCTCGTACTGAAACTGCATCACCGAGGAGGTCACCGAGATGCCCCTTTGCTTCTCAATCTCCATCCAGTCAGAGGTGGCCGCCCGGGTATTTTTCTTGCCCTTCACCTGGCCCGCCTGGGCGATAGCCCCGCCGTAGAGCAGGAATTTCTCCGTCAGGGTGGTCTTGCCCGCGTCGGGGTGGGAGATAATGGCAAAGGTCCGCCGGCGTCTGATTTCGGCTTCATAGTTCGACAAAAGGGTACACTCCCTCTACATAGATTTCATCTTTGGCAAGTCATTGTACCACAAGACGGCGGAGGTAGCAAGAAAAAATTCCGCCTGTATCCTGTAGAGAGGCCATGAACTCATTAGGAGATCGGAAGAGCACACGTCTGAACTCCAGT